>DASPXM010000157.1:0-24447 GCA_035637295.1 Verrucomicrobiia bacterium | reverse complement strand
ATCACCGTGCCCCGGAAACCCTTTTGCTCCATGGCATAGAGTCCCGCGATGGTCGTGCCACCTGGTGAAGTGACTTCGTCTTTCAGCTCGCCGAGGTGTTTATTGCTTTCGAGCGCCATGCGCGCGGCGCCGTAGACGGTCTGCATCGCTAGCTTCAACGCGACGTCGCGCGGCAATCCGACTTGCACGCCGCCGTCGGCGAGCGCTTCCATGAATAAAAATACATAGGCAGGACCACTACCGCTGAGCCCGGTTACCGCATCCAAATATTTTTCTTCAACCGGCAAACCGATGCCGAAACTGTTAAGAATCGCGCCAACCTTTTCTAAATCTTCCGCGATCGCGTGGGAGCCGCCCGCGAAGCCGGCCGCCCCGGCGCCGACGACGCATGGAATATTCGGCATTACGCGGACGACACGCGCTCCATGTGCCAATTGACTCTCGATCCGCGCCAACGGCACACCCGCGGCAACAGAAACTACGAGTTTGGCTTTGCCGATTTTTTTGGCGATCTCTTTGGCCACCGGGTCGACGATCTGAGGCTTGACCGCGAGGATAACGATGTCGGCGAAATCACACAGCTCGCTGTTGTCCGGCGTCACTTTTATGCCGAGCTCTTGGGCGATCGATTGCCGCAACGCATCGCTAACATCGCTGGCCATGACATCCTCCATATTTGCCAGCCCGGCACGAATCACTCCGCGAGCAATTGCAGAACCGATCTTTCCTGCACCGATAACGCCAATTTTTTCTTTCAACACTGGAAACCTCCTTGACCCGGAACCAGGTGCACGCCAGCATAAATGGAACGATCAGGAACTTCAAAGTCTAGGATTCAATTTGGTGTGACCGATGGAAAGTAGGGGCAGGCCACTGTGCCTGCCCTATTCGGAAGGACGAGCGCGGGCAGCGCCCTGACAAAATATTGCGAATCGAACCATTACCGACCTGCGTGAAAACAAAAAGGCCTCCGGTAATTTGCCGGAGGCCTTCACGATTTCGGTGATGTAGGCAGCCTAGTATCTCTTGCCCAAGTCCTGCAGCGCTTTCAACGCTTCCGCATCGTCGGGTGCGAGCGAAAGGATCTCGCGATATTTCTGTTCGGCGTCTTTGATTCTTCCCAATTGCGCATAAGCCTGCCCAAGCGAATAACGCAGATCATTTCTTCGGCGCCGCATACGCAAAGCCTCCGAATATTCATCGGCTGCCTTTTCCCACATGCCGAGCTTATAATAAACAACTCCTAACTCGGAATGAACCGTGGCAGACTCCTCCCCCTTGGATTTGGACTTCTCGAGCAACGACCGCGCCTCCTGCATCTGTTTCTTGACCTGACCTTCGTCCGTCGACTTTTGCGCCTTCGCGCCAATCAGACGTCCCCATGCCAGCAATACGGCCGGGTGATCGGATTGCAGATCGCGTGCCCGGGTAAACCATTTCTCGGCTTCCGGCAGGTCGCCGGAATGAAGCGCGATGTTGCCCAATCCGAGATAAGGCAGAACTTCTTTGTGGCCCATCTCGATGGTCTTTTGATAAATCATCTTCGCTTCGGGCAAGTAGAATTCGTCGCTCATGGCCAAAACTTCCGGGATATATTCCGCGCCTTGCTCCAGCGCTGCGAGTGCTTCCTTGGCGCCCTCTGTGCTTTTGTCCTGCTCAAGCAAGATTCTCATCTTCAAGAGGTGAAACTTGGGATTTTTCGGATCAAGCTTGATCGCTTGTTCGAGCTCGGCCAACGCGCGGTTCCTCGCAATACTCGCCGTGTACGCTTGCGCCAGGTAAAAATGATGCATCGCCTCCGGTATGGGCGGCTTGGATTTAAGCCATGGCGGCGTGTCGACGAGAAACGGCGTCATGATTCTACGATTGAGCTCGGTCGTCGAACGGCGCAGATTTTTTGGCGCGGAAAACTCGAGCTCCGCGCCGTCATCCGTATTGATCGACGCGCCCTTGGAAAAAGCGAGGAACCCGTCGCGATTCATGCGGTAGAACCCTTGGACCGCATACACATCGGACAGTCCGAGATAATCGAGATCCGATCGCAGCATTTTGTTGTTGTCATAAATTTCTTTGACCGCCGCATAATCGAAAATCTGCTCTTTCTTGCTGCCGACCAAGAGAAAATCGCTTTCCTTCATGCTCCACAGCGATACGTAAGGGAATGATTCCACGAAGGTGCGAAAGACCATGCGGAAATCGTCGGGCGACATGGAGTAATTGTGAAACCACTGGGCGAATATGCCGTCATCTTTAATCTTTGACTTGACGACTTGATAAAACTCGCGAGTGTAGAGATTGGCGATTCCGGCGATCCATGGATTCGACGGCTCGGCGGTGATGACGTCGTAGTATTTGGGCGTCGCTAGGATATAATTGCGCCCGTCCGTCGGTATCACGCGCACTCTCTTGTCTTCGAGCACGCTCGAGTGGCGCGACTGACGGGCGTTGCGGTAAAGGCGGTCGATGGCGCCGCGGTAATCGAGATCTTCCGACCGTTTCATCAACTCGGTGCGAGCTTCCGGTTCCATAACGCCCTTGTAGTAGAGCCGTTTTTCTTTGTTATCGTACCACACTCGGCTGTTCGGGTCGTCGTCAACAGAATCGTATACGAATCGAGGGCGAACGCTTGGCGTTGCGGGAAAAGTGACGCCCGGCGGAAGCTTATCAATTGCGACCCAAGCGCGGTCGAAGAATTTGCTCGCTTGGATCATCGCCGGCTCGATCTCGATGACTTCGATTTCCTTCAACGATTTGAATGTCGCGAGCGCCTTTGCCGACATGCCGGTGCCGAGCCCGATAGTGAGCGCCCTTTCGGCCTTCGGGTGCAGCAGCATGGCGACGTAGCTGGTCATCAGCTGGCTCAACGCATCGCCGTAAGACCCGTCGATCTTGCCGTTCGATTTGAAGTAAAGGTAGTCGCTCCCCGGAATGCGGTGCACGCTCACGGTCGTCGTCAAGCCCTCGCGATAATAGAGAACATCGTCGCGCTGCATCTCTTCGATACGCAGTGAATCGGTGGGCAGCGATTCATAACGGTCGGCGTAGATCGTCACACCGCTGGTGAGAACATGGGGATCCCAGCGGCGAATTTTCAGGGGAACGATAACCGCCAGAACAACTACCGCCAATCCGAGACCGTATCGCGGCACGAATGAAAGTCTCGAATCGCTGATGACGAGCCAAGCTCCGATTAAAAGATTCATCACCACGGCGAAGATGATCGTGTTTTGCACGCCAAGGTTTGGAATCAGGATAAAACCGCCGGCAAACGCGCCGAGAACCGCGCCGAGCGTGTTCGCCGCGTAGGAGCTGCCAACGCCGCTACCGACTCGATACAGGCTCTGGGTAAACAGACGCGCGACCAAGGGAAACGTCATCCCCAAGAGAACTGTCGGAATGAACATCACCAGTGAGGATAAGAAAATTTGCAGATAGAGAAACACCGTGAACGTGTCGCCAAATCCGTGCAGCAAGCGCAGAAAGATCAACGGCAGTCTTTCAAAAAGAGGTATGGTCGCGAGCGCCGACAAGCCAACCCAGAGTTCGATTAAGCCGAAGGTGCTCAATCTGGCCTCGCGTTCACCGAGAAAGCGCGCGTAAATAAAACCGCCGAGCGCCAGACCGATCAAAAACGTGACAAGCATCGTAGAAAACGAATAAATGGAGCTGCCGATCACCAATGTTAACGACCGGGTCCAGGCATTTTCGTAAACCAACGACGCAAAACCCGACAATCCGAAAGACATCAAGACCACCCAACGCAATAGCGAAGCATTTTGCGCCTCTGGAGCGCGGGCTTCCTCTGCGGCTGGTTCCGGGACAATTTCCAGCGGGGTTTTGTCGCGGATCCTATCGACAATAAGAATGACGACGGCAATCACCAAGTTGACTCCCGCGGCCACATAAACCGTCCGACGCATTCCTAGCGTCGGTATCAGAAAAAATCCACCGGCGGCGCAGCCGATAACCGCGCCCAGTGTGTTCGTCGCATACAGGTCGCCGACTCGGCGGCCGAACTGGGCAAAACTCCGGATGAAAAATCGGCTCAACACCGGCAATGTCGCGCCCATCAACAGAGTCGGAAAGACCAATAAAACAAAGGAGAGAAAGAACAGCACCAAGTTAAAAAGAAATGGATAGCTTTCGTTCAGCCCGAAAATCGGCCCATAGATTTTTTGCGCCGCGACAAAGATCCATGGCACTAGGAATCCGTACACCCCGACGCCCGCTTCGAGAATCCCGTACAACAGAAAATCGTTTTTCCCTCGGTCGGCGATCTGACCGAAGACATAGCTGCCAATAGCCAAGCCGGCCATGAATGCGGACAACACGGTTGCGATCGCATAAGTGGTATTGCCGAAAATCTGGGTGAGCATCCGCGTCCACACCACCTGATAAATCAAACCGGCCGCGCCGGAAAAAAAGAAACAGAAAAGACCGACGAGAAGCAGCCAGTCTTGTTTAGAACGTTGAGCACCGTCCGTCATAGATTCTCCCTAGTAAATCCAAAAACAATTCAGGCAGTGATAGCAAGCCGTCGGCTAACTGTAAAGGGTCGCTGCCTCCGAAAGCTCTCGGTCGCGCGGCGCAAACGCGCAATTTCTCGCGTAACTTTGGCGCGATCGGGAGCCAATATCGATGGTGCGTTCGTTGACTTTGAGAAAATTGTCGTATATGGATTTACTCCGTCCAGACATCCTGAATCTTAGAATTTTCCCGCGTATCTGTTGTCCGATTGGGTCTAAAAAGTTCGAATTAATAAGTCAGAGTCGTTCTTTTTTCGCGATCGTAAGAACCTTAGCTTGCAAAAGACGTAAAATATTCGGAGGAAAGCAATGGCAAACGCAAAAAGAGATGGAGCAGCGCCGGAAGAGGTCCGAGATTTACGCAGTGCCATCGAATGGATGAAAAAAGAAGGCGACATCCTTGTCACGGATAAAGAAGTCAATCCCGACCTGGAAGTCACCGGCATCCAGAAAGTATTAGACGGCGGCTGCCCGATTTTGTTCAACAACGTCAAGGACAAGCCGCATCACCGCTGTATTACCAACCTGTTCGGCGACATGAACGTGATCAATAAGATGTTCGGCTGGAAGGATCACGCCGACCGTACGAGAAAGTTGGCCTATGCGATTACTCATCCAATCGCGCCTATCGTCGTCGATCAAAAGGACGCGCCGGTGCAAGAAGAAGTTTACGAAAAACCGGCTGAAGCCAACGACTTCGTGGTGCCGATCCGCCATACCAACATCGAGCCCGAGCTCACGGTCGGTTCCGGTAACCGGCTCATCTCTGGAGAATATTTTAACGGCGGTACGGACCTCGGGTACAACCGCATGAACTTCCGCTGGGGCAACGTCGGCACGTTTCAAATCTCTCCCGGCTCGCATATGTGGCAGGTGGTCAGCAAGTACTACAAAGACAACAAGATGGTGCCCATCACCATGAACTTCGGCCTGCCTCCCGCAGGGACACTCCTCGCCGGCGCAGGTTTCGATTATGTCATCCTGCCGCAGGGCTGCGATGAAGTCGGTATGGCCGGCGCCGTGCAAGGTGCGCCGATGCGTCTGGTGAAAGCTCGCACGGTGGACGCCTACGGCCTCGCCGATGCCGAAGTTGTCCTCGAGGGTTATGTCAATCCCCGCGACCGACGGTTCGAAACTGCCGAATCGGAAAAGGCTGGTATTCAAGGCCGCTTTCATTTCCATCCGGAGTGGGCCGGCTATATGGGTAAGGCGTACAAGGCGCCAACCTTCCATGTTACGGCCGTCACCACACGCAAGCGCGAAAGCAAGCCGATTATTTTCACACTGGGCGTACATACTCTAGACGACCACAATATCGACACGACAATCCGCGAAGCATCGATGTTTGAGCTTTGCGAGAGAATGCAACCGGGAATCATGATGGACGTCAACATTCCTTACTGCATGACCGATTGGGGCGGAGCGATCATTCAGGTCAAAAAACGCAATCGCATCGAGGAAGGGTGGCAGCGTAATTTCATGGCCGCCATCCTGGCGACTTCACAAGGCTCGCGATTGGTGATCGCCGTCAGCGAAGATTCCGATCCTTACGACATGGACGACATCATCTGGTGTCTCACCACCCGCGTCAATCCAAAGACCGATATTATCAATCCACTCCCGGGCGGCCGTGGCCAGACCTTCATGCCCGCCGAACGCATGACCGCGGGCGAAAGAGAGTGGACTGCGTCGAATACTATGTTCGAGGGCGGTATGGGCATCGATGCGACCGTACCGTTCGGTTACGAGAGCGACTTCATGCGTCCGGTTTATCCGGTTGACAGAGTCGATCTCAAAAACTGGTTCAGTGAAAAAGACATCCAGAACGCCAAGACCCGCATGCAGGGTTGGGTGCACTCTTTGGCGCGCACCGGAAGATAGACTCGCTTCCTTCACCACAGAGGCGCAGCGCGGCCGAGCCGCAACCACATCGGATTGCCTCGCGCAAAGGCGCAAAGGCCGCCAAGGGATAGACGGCTAAATTCGAAGCACGAAATCCTAAGCTCGAAACAATATCAAATGACAAAAAGATTCAATGTTCCAAACGACTTCGATTCGGACTTGAGTTTTGGATTTTAAATATTTCGAATTTTCAAATTGTTTCGGATCTCGAATTTCGAATTTCGAATTTAGGAAACATTCGACTCAGCTCGGAGGCACAGAGTTCGCAGAAAAGTCGCCAAATTTTTATCACCGCGCGTTGACTTCGTCTACTCCTTTTGTTACCTACGCAGAAGCTCTCAACCAAACTGATTGCCTCCAACCTTTTTGTAATTGACTAGTCGCTCGATAAAGTATGGAGAAACGTCCTAAAAAAACGCGCGCTCGTACTTTAAGCTGGGACGCCCATTGCGCCAAGCTGATTTTTGTTGCTACGCTGTTTGCTCCAGCACTATTCGCATCTAAACAATTTTCCGAGAAGGCGACAGCGGTATCCGCTGCTAAAGTCAAACCGGTCGAGGTGTCGGAAAAGCCGCGGCCGAAAGAACTCGTCCGGATCTATTCGATCATCAAGTCGCACCGCCCGGATATCGCCGACGCCGAAATCTGGAACGTCTCGGAAGTCATCTGGGAGGAAAGTTTCAAGCGCAAGCTCGATCCCCTGTTGGTGCTGGCGCTGATTCAAATAGAAAGCGGCTTCCAGCACACTGCAGTGTCGCCGAGTGGCGCGCGCGGGATCATGCAGATCATGCCCGACACGGGCAAGTCGCTGGCCAAATTACTCGGTCGAGAACACGGACTGCGGCCAATTGCATTTAGACCCGAATCGCTGGACGATCCGCAGCTTAACATCCGCTTGGGAATTTACTATCTGCACGATCTAATGAAGCAGTTTCGAGACTTAAGGCTGACACTGAGCGCCTACAACGTCGGACCGGCGGAGATTCAAAATCGCCTCGACAACGATCTCGAATTGGCCGACGAATTCGCCGCTCTAGTGCTGAACGCTTACCAGCGCTATAAGAACGCGACACATCCGCGGTTCTAGTTAGAATAACTATCTCCAATCATAACCGTGCCTGCCTGTGCGAAGGGCAACCCTGGCAGGTTTCACTACACCGATTTTTCATCGCGGGAAAAACCAAGACCTTAAATATTTTTAGCCCACATGCCGGTCGCAGTCGTGTGGCGATTCGTCGGGTCGCTACAATGGCAATGCTACCTACTCTCATGTTAAATAATAATGAAGAGAATCGCGTAAACCACGTCGATGAATAGACCAAGCTTATTGCTGCTCACGCAAGAAGCGTGGAACGAGATATCCCGGCACGCCCAGGAAACCTTTCCAGAAGAATGTTGCGGCGTGGTGCTTTCGGCGGCCGGACTGGACTACGTACATCGCCTGAAAAACATCCAAAACAAACTTCACGCGCTTGACCCGCTGACGTATCCGCGCACAGCCGCGATCGCCTACGCGATGGACCCACTGGAGCTCGAGTCGGTGATCGCAGGCGAAGCCAGGAGTCATAAGCTCAAGGCGTTTTATCATTCACACCCCGAACACGACGCTTATTTTTCGGATGAAGACAAAGCGTTTGCCAGTCCGTTCGGCGAACCCACCTATCCCGAGAGCGCCCAAATCGTCATCTCCATCTATAACCGCGCGGTAAAAACTATCCGTGCTTTCGCCTGGTCCAACGAAAACAACGATTTCGTCGAAGTTCCGATCGATAGAACCGAATCGCATGTCGGAAGCACGTGACAAGTTCGTCGACTCTCAGGGACTTCCGATTCACTATCTCGAATGGGGTGAGCCCACCGGCGAACCGCTCGTGCTGGTTCATGGCTATTTGGATCTCGCACATAGTTGGAGACCCTTCGTCGCCTCGCTACAAGAACAACTGGGAAAATCGGCTTGGATCATCGCTCCCGACTGTCGCGGTCAGGGCGATAGTGGGTGGATCGGCGCCGGCGGCTACTATCATTTTCCCGATTACGTCTTCGATCTCGAATGCATGATTCGAGCCCTCGGTGTAACGCAGCTTAAGCTCATCGGCCACTCGATGGGCGGAACCATTTCCTTTCTCTATGCCGGAACGTTTCCAAAGCGCGTGAGTCAACTCGTCCTCATCGAAGGCATTGGGCCACCGGGCATGAATTTTTCCGACGCGCCGCTGAGAATGGAAAAGTGGATCACCGAAGTGCGCGAACGCGGGCGCCATCACTTTCGCGTGTACACGAGCGTCGAGGCGGGCGCCAGCCAGCTGCGGCAAACGAATTCTCGATTGAATGACGCATGGGCGCTCGAACTAGCGCGCGCCGGCATGAAACAAAACGACCAAGGCAGGTGGATTTGGAAGTTCGATCCGCTCCACCGCACCAACGCGCCGCAACCATTTTACACTCTGCAGGCTTTGGAATTTTTTCGTCGCATCGAATGTCCGGTGCTTATTGTCGACGGCAAGGAGAGCCGGCAAACGCGGCGAACAGACAAACAAGAGCGCTATGATGCCATACGGAATCACCGTCGCGTGACCATCGATCACGCCGGCCACATGGTGCATCACGACAATCCGGCGGAGTTGGCCGAAGTTATCGCAACTTTCTTGAAATTGTAACCGCACGGTCACATCGAAATGGGAAAATTCTATTTGCCGTGTTACCGTCGCTATCGAAAGGGCAACGAAAAACATCGGTACACCGATTGTGGAGCTTGACTATTGAAGTCGATTTCGGCGATTATGACCTTGTGGCCCGCGAGGATAAAATTTTAGAACGGGACTGAAGGATGATACGTAAAGGCAACTTATCGCGAAATGGGAGTGAGGCGGCGAAGAGGAAAACTCGTGACCCAGAAAACATGAGCGGGCCGTCTGAGCGTAACTGCGCGAAGCTTGCGCAACCCTCGAGTCCCAACATCGCGCTGACACTAAAACATTTCCATCGCCGCAATGACAAATCCGCGACGGCGGCCGAAAGCAAGCGTCTCTATCTCGGGGTCGGCGATGAAGTCAATCACCTGCGCTACGAAGAATGGGGTATCGGCGTGGTCATGGAAGTGATGACCTCTTCGATTCCCGGCGGCACCTGTCTCGCGCGGGTACGCTTTCAAGACGGACAACTCCGCTGCTTCAACAACGATCTCGATAACGAAGCCTGCTGTTACTACTTCGGCGTGCGGCGCTATTGGAATCCGACTCACGGCGTCGAATCTATTCGTTCGAGATTTTTTATGCGAGGATAGCTCAATGTTGAATCAAATTAGGCGCGTCGCGGCTTTACTGGCTCTGGTGTTGACCTGTGTGTTTCCCATCTTGGGCAATGCCGAGGATACCATTGAAAAAGCCGGAGTCGGCGTGGGTGTGACGGCGGGCAACATATTATTCTTACCCATTAAGGCGATCGAGGTAACCATCGGCGCCCTAAGCGGAGCGCTGTCTTACGTAGTGACCGGTGGAAATGCGGATCTGACAAAACAAATCTGGCGCGATACGACCGAAGGCCCCTACGCAATCACCCCCGAAGTTGCCCGCATGGCCGTGGGCCGGCGCCCCGAGCTTGACGAGAAAAACTAAAAGCGGCATGTAACCACACCTGTTGAAGATGTGGCCACATGCCGCCTCTCGAACGGATAGTCCGTCTTGCTTTTAAGCTAAGTTTGCTTTGAAGAATCCAGCCGTTCTCGACCAGGCGTCCTTCGCAGATTCTGGGTTATAGCGGTCCGCATTAGTATTATTGTTAAACGCGTGCTTTGCGCCGGGGTACACCTTGACGTCAAAGCTTTTGCCGGCTTTTGCCATGGCCGCCTTCAAGGGTTCTACACCGGGCATGATGTTCGGATCGTCAGCGGCGTAATTACCCATGACCTTGCAGGGAATGTTGGCGACCGAATCGAGCGGATCAGGATTTCGGCCATAGTAAACCACCGCGGCATTGAGATCTTTGCACTTGGTCGCGAAATTTAGCGACTGACCTCCGCCCCAGCAGTAGCCGACGACGCCAAATTTGCCGTTGACGTAATTCTGCTTTTTCATATACGCCACAGCGCTGCTCAAATCTTCCGCGACCATCCCGCCGTTGACCTTCTTGATTTCCTCCGTAGCCGCATCGCTTCCCCCGAACTTATCACTGCCACCGACCCGTCCCATGCAGTCCACCGCGATGGCCGCAAAGCCATCCTTGGCGAAACGGCGGGCGACGTCTTTGATATGCCCGACAAGTCCCCGGTTCTCATGAATCACGAGAACCGTGCCCAAGTTTCTGCCATCCTTTGGCCGCGAAACGTAGGCGCTGACAGTTCCGGCGGCGCCGGCAAACTGCACCATTTCCGACGTCAAGCTCGAATCATTCGGATCGACGATATTGTCTATGGTCTGAGCCATTGGTGAAACCCTCCTTCTAAAATTTTTCCGCCTTTTCGCCTCAGCTATAGCGAAAAATGTATTCCAAATCTAGACCCGTTTGTCGATGCGACAAAATTGCAGCCGCCAAAAACAACAACGGCGCCCGCAGGCGCCGTCTGAATGTGATAAAAAAGTGTTCCGGAGCTAAGCCCGCTGTGGTAAGGACCCCGGGCTAAGTTGACGTCGAGCTCGACTCCGAGGATTTCTCGCTCTTGCTCGAAGAACTTTCAGTCTTCTTCGATTCGCCCTTAGACTCCGTAGACGATTTATCTTTGCTGGCCGACGAGCTTTCGCTCTTGGATTCTGACGATGATTTTGAGCCGTTGGCGCTTTTAGCATCTCCGTTTTGCCCCTTACGGGCGTAATCGGTGACGTACCAGCCGGTACCTTTGAGCTGGAACGATGTGTTAGAGATGAGTTTTTTGACCTTGCTTTTGCAGGTGGGGCACCTGGCCAACGGCTTGTCGGTAATTTTCTGCGTGGTCTCAAACGTGCCGCACTTTTGGCATTTGTACTCGTAAATAGGCATGTAAATTCCTCGGCTTAGGGTACCATAATCACTGTCCTTTCGGATGTCAATTGAGCGCCCTGACTCAATGATATCACGCTCCAGCGTTGCGATCCGTGCCATCAACCTTCATATGTTGTCCGCCGAACGCTTCTGAGCGGTTGCCAAACAGCACTAATGGTTCGGTTCCATTATTGGTGATTTGGTAATAATCCTTAGCCTCCAGGAAAAGGACCTCGTTTTTCCGAATCGGACGTTCTTCCCCCTTCAAACCCTTGACTACGCCCTTGCCGGAAAGAACCAAAAAAGTTTCAGGATTGGCGTGATAGTGCATATCCGTGCCGTCACCTGGAACGAAGTAAAGCATCCACGATCGAAAGTTACCGGTGCCAAAGAGATGGATATTGCGCTTTTTCGTAGTCATCATTTCGTCGAGATTAACAACGTCCATATTCACCCTCCCTGTAGAATTGCTTGATTCTAGTTCAGGAGTCTCGCGCTCGGCAAGCGCAGCGCGCCTTGACAGCCGAATGGTGCTGCAATATGTCGAGAAGGAGTAAGATCCATTCGCCGGGGAGACTGCAAGAATGCTCAAACTAAACGAAGCGCAAGCGAAAGAATTTATCGCTGACCTTGCCGCCAAGTGTGACAGGCGCTGGAAGGAAACCGTCGATAAGACGCGGTTCATGAACGAACTGCGAGAAGGCAAGCTCAAAAGGGAAACCCTCCAGCTTTTCTACAAGAATTGGGGCTCATTCGTTCCGGTGATCAACGGAGTTTACACCGCGGCATTTTATCGGCATCTGTGGTTCTTCGTGAAGAACGTCGACCTGATGGAAGTCTACACTCAGAAAGTCCTCGATGAATTCGGCCACCCCTGTCCGCCCGGTCATATTCAAATTCTGATCAGCACTGGCAATGCTTTGGGCCTAAGCAAAGAAGAAGTTTTGCTCTCGCCGATGTTACCCGAATGCCGCGCCCTGCCTGATTTTCATCGCACCCTGCTCAACGATGGACAGATTCAGGAATACTGGTTTTCGGTTCTCTGGGAGCACCCGTTCGGCAACTCATGTCTCGATTTCTTCAAAGCGTTGACGATGCACTACGGCCTCACCACTGCTGAGGCGAGTTATTTTTCCAAACATCACGAAGCCGATACGATGGACCATCTCGACCGCAAAGCCCATGGCGCAGTGACGCAAACCGTCTTGGTTCGCTTACTGCAAGAAGGTATCAACGAGCGCCCCGGCTATGCGGCCGAATATTGCGCCGTCACGCCAGCCGACTTGAACCGATTATTTATGGACGCTTGCTACGATGCGACGCACTAGCGATGAGACGTGGCACTCGTTTCCGAAGCAGTCCGATTCCCTCGCCCACGTAGTGTCACGTAGTGGGAGAGGGCGAGGGTGACGGCGCTCGAGGAGCACCACCCTCACCTCATTCCTCTCCCTCCAAAGGAGGGCGAGGAAGTCGAACGGGACACGTCTAACGCAATCGCTGGAGATAAGCCCATGCCTTTCTTGGATCTCCCATCTTACATTGACGCCGCAGCGCGCATCGGCGAAGTGAAATCCATCGATGGCGCCCACTGGAATCTGGAAATCGGCTGCTTGACCGAACTGATGGCCGAGCAGGATGGTCCATTGCTGCTCTTCGATAATATCATCGACCACCCAAGAGGATTTCGCGTCGCTACCAACGTCCTCGCCACCGCGCGGCGCTTTGCTTTGGCTCTAGGTCTGCCAACCGATGTGCCCAAGTTGGACATCCTCAAAGCCTGGCGCAATAAGACTCGCGATCTGAAACCCTACATGCCCGTGGAAGTTCCGTCCGGGCCAATCGCCGAGAATATTCTCGAAGGCGAGCGCGTCGATTTAGCTATTTTTCCCACACCGAAGTGGCACGAGCACGACGGCGGCCGCTACATTGGCACGGGCGACATGGTCGTGACCAAAGACCCAGCTAGCGGCTGGGTCAATGTCGGTACCTATCGTTCTTGCGTCGTTGGCAAAGATCGCGTGACGTTGTGGATCATCGAGCACAAACACGGCAAGCAGATCGCGCGCAAATACTGGCAAGCGGGACACGCTTGTCCGGTCGCCATCGTGCTCGGCTGCGAACCCGCCACGTGGCTGGCAGCGCCGTCCGCCGCAAAAGCCGGCGTGAGCGAATACGAATACGCCGGCGCGCTGCGCGGCGCGCCGTTGGAAGTCATTCGCGCGCCGTTCACCGGCCTTCCGGTACCGGCCAGCGCGGAGATCGTCGTTGAAGGTGAGATGCCGTCACCCGAAGAAGAAACTCACCCTGAGGGGCCGTTCGGCGAGTGGCCGGGATACTACACCCACAGCGGTAATGAGTGCGTGGTACGCGTCAAACGGATTCTCCATCGGAACAATCCAATTCTTCTCGGCAACCCGCCGCTGCTGCCGATCACGGAACGTTACGGCATTCCACTTTTTGCCGCGCGCATCTGGGATCACCTGGAGCAATCGGGCGTCTCGGACGTTCAAGGGGTATGGTGCCACTGCCACACCTTGATGGTTGTGGTTTCCCTAAAACAACGCCATGCCGGACAGGCGATGCATGCGCTCACAGCGATTGCGGGCATGCAAACCGGCGCAAGCATGTATCGTTACTACGTCGCAGTGGACGACGACATCGATCCGGTGGATTTGAAACAAGTGATCTGGGCGATGTGCACACGCGTGGATCCCGCAGAATCGGTCCAGGTGTTAAAATCCTGGACTTCCGACCTTGATCCGCGCTTGCCACCGGAGAAGCGTGAGAAAGGCGACTTCACCATGAGCCGGATGCTGATCGACGCCTGCAAGCCGTTTCACTGGCGCGACCGTTTTGCCCTCGCCAATAAATTTAGCGCTGAGAAGCGCGAAGAGATTTGGGAAAAGTGGGCGACGAAACTTCAGCTCAAGTGAACTCATGAGTTGACGTCTGCAGTCACATTCAATAAGTACAGATTCAAAGGAGGATCACATCATGGACAAAGTAAACTTTCCCTATCGCTCGGATAGCCACCTGCCGTTTCTGCATGTGGTGCATGACTCGGGCTCGTGGGCGAAGCACGGCCTCGATGTGAATTACGACTACGAAATAACGTCGGAGGATTCGCATAAGAACGTTGCCAACGGCACCGTCGAATTCGTCGGCGGCAATCACCTTTCGCCGTATATTCGCCGCCCCGCGGGTGACAAGTGGGTTTATCTCGGCCAAACCGTGAGCCTGTTGAATCACCGTTTAGTCGTGCGCGCCGACTCGGGCATTAATAAGGTTTCAGATTTGAGGGGTAAGAAAGTTGCGACCAAGGGTAAACATCCGGGGTTGAATACGTGGCTGTTCATCAAACAAGCCGGTCTTCTCAACGACTGCGATGTAGAAAAAGCCAAGGGCAGCAAATTTCATTGGGAAGCGGTGCGCGACGGCGAGGCCGATGCTGCATTCGTCACGCCGCCGGCGGATATTCTTTCCAAACGCGCCGGATTGAAGGTGATCGACGTGCCGTTTTTGCCGATGGTGTGGTTCACGACGGTGTCCAGCGGTTCGCCGTTCGTCGAGAAGCACCCAGATATCATCGACAAAATGCTCCGCGGGATTTGCGAAGGCATCGCCTACTTCAAAACCCATCGGGCGGAGTCGATCAAAATTATTAAAGAAAAATACAAAGCCGAAGGCGATCTCGATGACGAGACCGCAACCCATCTTTACGAGGACCTGAAAACGATCCTGCAGGCGAAGCCCTATGCGACAATCCCGGCGATCTCCAATGTCTATGAAATTTCCATCGAGCAGGACAAGGCCGCCGAGAAGACCGATCCGATGGCCTTATGGGACTTCCATTATTTGCGGCGAATCGATGACAGTGGCTTCATCGATAACCTGTATCGGACATAACCAAGGTTCAGGTGGCGATGAATTCGATCATACCCAAGCTCGGCGTTAGCCTGAGCTCGGATGACGCCAAAGCCTACATCGACCAGGTTAACAAAAAGGTCATTCAGCGCTGGCAAGAACGGGTCACCGAAGGCCCGTTCATGAAGAAGTTTCTCGACGGCACGCTGCCCCGGCCGGCGATCAAACTGTTCTTCAAAAACTGGGGCAACTTCACTGTCGAGATCAACACACTGGTATCCGTCTCGTATCACAAGCATATCGGTTTTTTTAAGCGCCATCCCGATCTCATGGCTCCACTCGGCGTCAAGATCGCCGACGAGTTTATCCATCCCAAGCCGCCCGGTCATGTGCTCGTGATGCTCCAGACCGCCGAAGCGTTCGGTTTGACGAAAGATGAAATTCTCCGCGAGCCGATGCTGCCCGAGTGTCGCGCCATTCTCGACTTCAAGCGGCAACTCATGTGGGAAGGAACCGTGGCGGAGTGGTGGTTTTCGATGTTGACAGAGGAGCCCATCGGCCACTGGGCCGCGTCGTGGTTTAAAACGTTGACGAGAAAGTATGGCTTCACTAAAGAGCAAGCGATTTATTTCTCGACCCATGAAGAAGCGGATCTCAAGGAGCATGAAGACGGCGTTATGGGTCACGGCAGCTTTAATCGCCTGGTCATGCAGCGCATTCTCGAAGACGGCTACGCCGATACTCGCGAGGGCTATAACTTGGAATACTGCGCCATCGCCTCCGTCGACCTCTACGGCGTCATGCACCGCGCCGCAGCGGAACTTTCGGAATAGTCAACAAGAGTTTCTAGTTTCAAGCTCCTGTTTTCCAGCTAACCAGAAACAAGAAACTAGGAACCAGCAACTAAGACAATCAATGACCCTCGCCAACCACCACAATCTTCGCCATTTTAATAAACGGGTTACAGATCGTGCAAGGAGTGAAACCATGAAGAGCGTCCTTGCCTTTACCGCCGGATTCCTGTTGCTCGTCGCGATGCCGTTTCTCGTCACCGCGCAGGCGCCGCTGAACAATGTCATTCTCGGCCATAGCGGCGGCGCCGGCTCGCTCAACATTCTGCGCCGCATCATGGAGCGCGACAAAATTTGGGAGAAGTACGGTCTCAACGTAAAAAGCGTCTATTTCAATAGCGGCACTGTTTTGATCCAGGCCATGGCGGGCGGCAATATCGTCGGGTCGGAGTCCGAAGTGCCGGGCATGGTAAACCTCGCTGTCGCCGGGGTCGCCGATCTGAAGATCGTCACCGTCACCATCAACCGGATTGAACATGTATTCGTCGTGCGCAAAAATATCGCCAAGCCCGAAGACCTCAAGGGCAAACGTTTGGCCGTCAGCCGAATCGGATCGGCCTCCGACACGATCACGCGAATGGTTTTGCGCTCGTGGAAGGTCGACCCCGACAAGGAAACTACTTTGTTGCAGTCTGGCAACACGCCGACCCGCATGACGGCGTTGGCGGCCGGCCACGTCGACGGCGCACTCGTAAGTCCCGAAAGCGTCTACAAGATGCTTGCTTCGGGCTGCTGCCGCGTCCTGGCGGATCTCGCGGATTTGCCGATGGACTATGCCCGCTACGGCTACGCGTTTCCGGCATCCTACATTAAAACGCAGCGCGACACTTTGCGCCGTTTGCTCATGGCTTATCTCGAAGGCATCTATGTTTTTCGAACCCGTCCGAAAGCGGTTTTCTCCGCGCTCGAAGTGGAAGATATCAAAGACCCGGCAGTGCAAAAGGACGTTTACGAACGTTCGCTCAAGAGCATCCGCGAGTTTCCCTTGCCGGAACCGAACGGCATTCAGAGCGTGCTCGATTCCCTGCCGCATCCCAACGCGCGCAATGTGAAACCGGCGAGCGTGATGGACTCGAGTATTTTGGAAGAAATCAAGAAGAGCGGCTTTATCGACAAACTCTACGGCCGCGCGGGTTGAGCTATTCTTCCGCTCACAACTAGAAAAATACTGTAAGAGGAGTCGCATTTGAAATTTATCAAAGCGGAATCAGTTTTGTTTCTATTGATTGTAACGCTGTTGCCTGCGATACCGCTGTCAAACGCCACCGCGCAATCGAACTCACTCATCCTCGGCTACAGCGGTTCGGGGATCAGCACGGATTTGCGCCGCGTTGTGGACATCGAAAAAATCTGGGAGAAGCACGGCCTCAGCATCAAATCTGTCTATTTCAATAGCGGCAGCGTTTTAACTCAAGCCATGATGGGTGGCAATATCATTTTGTCGGATTCCGGCGTCCCTGAGATGCTCGCGCTACCCGTCTCCGGCGTGTTTTGAAACAAGGGTCGTCACTGTGAACATCAATCGCCTCGAGCATATCTTCGTCACTCGCAAAAATGTTGTGAAACCCGAAGACCTCAAGGGCAAGCGTATCGCCGTGAGCCGTTTCGGGTCGGCGTCGGATCTGACGACGCGGATGGTTTTGCGTTCCTGGAGGCTCGACCCTGAAAAGGACGTCGTGCTCTTGCAGTCGGGCAACACACCGACGCGTATGTCCGCATTGCTGGCGGGACACGTCGATGGCGCTCTTGTCAGTCCGGAGGGTATCCATAAAGTCTTAGCTAGCGGTTGTTGCCGCGCGCTGGCCGATCTCTCCGAGCTGCCGCTCGATTTCGCGCGCTTCGGCGTCACCGTCCCGGCGTCGTTGATTCGCAATCAGCGCGATGTCGCGCGCCGTATCGTGCTGGCGTACGTCGAGGGCATTTACCTATTCAAAACAAAGCCGAAGCTGGTGTTTTCGATTCTCGAAGAAGAAGGCATCAAAGATCCGACGATTGCGAAGGAAATATACAATCGCCTGAGTTTCAGCATGCGCGAATATCCCATCCCCGAGCCAAACGGAATTCAAAACGCTCTCGATTCGCTCGGTCATCCCAACGCGCGCAACGTGAAACCCGCGAGCGTGATGGACACGAGCATCGTCGAAGAGGTTAGAAAAACCGGTTTCATCGATAAACTCTACGGACGAGCACCGAAGAATGAAAAATAATCGTCAGGATTTGTAAGTAGGGCGAAGGAAGGTCTACGGATGCGACTAATGCCGGGTAAACCGACCCTGGTTTTTCTATTCTCGATATCGATTCTTGTTTTTGCCGGCGCTCTGCGGGCACAAGAAAAATCAGGAGTTGAAAAAGTTCGTATCGCGGTCGCCACCAGCTCGTTGGCGTTCCTCGTTCCCTTCGTCGCGAAAGATCATGGCCTCTATCCCAAACATGGCAGCGACGTCGAGCTCATCCAGATGCGCCCGAACATTGCGATGGCCGCGCTGTTGAGCGGCGATATCGACTATGCCGAGCTCATCGGATCCGTGATCCGCTCGGCGGCGCGTGGTTTGCCGGTGCGCGCCATCTCGACGGGCATCAAAGCGCCGTTCTTCAGCATCGTCGCACAGAACAAATACAAAAGCGTGAAAGATCTGAAAGGCGCCGTCATCGGATTGGCTTCCATCGGCGGCACCAATCACATCAGTACGCGGCTCACTCTACGGCAATTCGGTCTCGACCCCGACAAGGACGTCAAGTTCCTCGCCATCGGTGACGAAAAACTGATGTATGACGCTTTCAAAATCGGCCGGGTCGAGTCCATTGTCGTGGCGCCGCCGTTTTCCGTTCAGCTCAAACGAGAAGGATTTCCGCTGCTAGCTCACACCGCGGACTACGTTACCATTCCCTTTTCCGGTCTCGGTACAACGACCGACCGAATCAAGACCAACCGCGCGCAGATCAAAAGATTGTTGAAAGCGGAGATCGAAGCACTGCGCTACATTCAAGCCAACCCGACGGGCACGACCGAAGTGATTCGTAAGCGCTTTAGCATGGACGAAAAGCTCGCGAGAGAATCTTACGACGTCGTCGTCAACGCCTTCAGCCGGGACGGCCGCGTGCCGTTGGACGGTGTCGACATCCTGCTGCAAATCGAAAAGGACGCCAAACAAATCCCGCCAACCGTCACGCCGCAAATGGTCGTCGACTCATCGCTGATAGAAGAAACGTTGAAGGAAATGGGCAGCAAGTAGTGCTGGCGCTTCATGCTGGCATCTTGAACTGTTTGAACCCAAACTCTGTTTGCGTTTCTTCGGCGGAGTTTATCCTGAGCTCTTCGGCTATGCTCAGGGTAGACTCCGCCGAAGGGCTCAACACAGGTCTTTGCGGTTAAAATTTCTTTACTCTAACCCGTTGCTGCAATCGCTTCTCGCCCGTCTGGTAATGTTCGCCTTTGACGGCAAGCTGTGCTTCTTCCTCGTCCTCATCCGACCACAAACCTAAATTATAGCCGAACCACGGGTCCTGCGGCTTGAGCTTGGGTAATTCAAGTCGCTCCCAAAGCTGCCTTGCGCGTTCCATGTATTCTTTCTTCGGCAGCGACACCGGCGGATAAGCCCACTTACGCGTCGCATCGATTAGCATTGCTGAGCTTCCGGCAATTTCATCGAGGGAATTTCCCGTTTCCTGGCCGGGAGGGAAAACCGATGGATCCATTTGCGGCGTGCGGTTACGAATGATCAGGACGTCGCGGTGCGGCTGCATGCGAAAGGCCATCGCCCAGAAGAGCGAATCAAGATTGCGCGGATTGATATCCTCGTCGACCGCGATGACCATTTTGCCGGTCGCCGGATTATATCCGACCATGCTATGCAGCGCCTGCCAGACATGCGCCTGGTTGATCTTTTTCATCTTGATCACGCAAATCTGCCGCACGGCGATGCTATGAAATACGACTTCGATGATGCCGGGAATATTGCACTGATCCCGCAGGAATCGCAGATAATTTCCCTCCGCCGCAACCTGGCGCATGACACTCGACTCACTCGGCGGCATCTGGCTGATGATCGTCGCCAAGATCGGGTTCTTACGGTGGGTGATGCATTTCACTTCGAAGAATGGATTGAGCAAGCGCTCGGCGATGTAACCAGTCGATTCGCCGAAGGGCGCTTCCGGCTCTATGAACTCGGTCGAGATTTCTCCCTCGATCACGATCTCGGCGTTGGCCGGCACCAACACGTCGTTGGTCTTGCACTTCACGACCTCGATCGAAGCACCGGCAAGCCCGCCGGCAACGTCGAGCTCGCTCACGCTGAAAGGAATGCGCGACGGCGCAGTGTAAGCGACACAGGGCGGCGCGCCGATCACCAGCGCAGCCTGGAGCGGGATACCGCGCTCCTGGCACTTGCGCCAATGGTATCCACCGTGGTTGCTCGAACTGAGAAACACGCCCGTTCGCGTCGGGCTTTTGACATGGCCGCGGTAGTTGCCGACGTTAATGATGCCGGTCTCCGGGTCCTTGGTGAACCAGTGCGACGCTGTGGTAAACGGCGCGCAGTCGTAGCCCGGCGTCGAAATTGGAATTGGAAATTCTCCGAGACCGCCTTTCTCCAACAAGGTCGATCCCGTGTAAACGACTTCATGCACCGGCGCATCATCGACGATGCTCGGCGGTATCGGATTGGACTGCGCCTTATTCCAGCGGTCGACGATCTCCTCGGGTTTGCACTGCAGCCCGAAGCCGTAAATCTGTCGCGACGCCGCCAGTGTGCCGACGACGACAGGAATATCGTACTTGCGTCCCTTGGCATCGATCACGTTAGTAAACATAAATGCGCGGCGCTCCTCTTCCGAAAGCCCGCGAAACTGCCAGCGCACCAGCGGCATCAGTTCGGTATCTTTGTTGATCTGCTCGTCGATCTTGACCAGCAAATCGGCCTGGTCCAGCGCCGCAATGTGTTCTCTCAGGTCTTTGAAATAGCCCATCACCGATTCTCCTTACGCCATTTCTCTGCTCTGTGGTATGTGATTTTAGAGACGATTTCTAGACTATCTATTACCCCTGCGCTCCCGTTCCAGACGTTCCAATCGTTCAAGCCGTTCAATCCCCCTCCTTGCTCCTCCCCCGTGTCGCGGGGGAGGATTAGAGGTGAGGGCGCATTCATAATCTGAAATCCCGACTGGCTTGATACGGCTGGAGTTGCTTCAGCCTTGAGTTTAACGGCTTCGAAGTCTGACGGCTTGAACGTTTTGACAGCTTGAACTGCTTGAACCGAGGTGGTTAGAAACCGAGCGCGCAGCCGCCCTTGCGCGGGTCGGAGCCGCCGACGAATGCGCCCGTCTCGGGATCGATTAGAATTGCGTGCGTGCCGCCGAAGCTTTCCGGGTTGCCGTCGACAACTTGATGACCGCGGTGAGTGATTTCCTCTCTCACGGCATTACCGAATTCCGGCTCCAAGCCGACTTTCGTTCCCTCGATATGGTTGAAGCGCGGCGCCGAGATCGCTTGCTGTGGCGTCATGCCGAAATCGATCAGGTTCGAAATAATCTGCGCTTGAACCTGCGGCTGCACATGGCCGCCCTTTAATCCCAGCGCAGCGTACGGCTTGCCGTCTTTGAAAATCATCCCTGGCATCAGCGTATGCATGCAGCGCTTGTGCGGCCCGATGCAGTTAGGATGGTTTTCATCGAGTGAAAAAAGATGGCCACGATTCTGCAGAATGATCGCTGTCTCAGGCTCCACGACGCCGGCGCCGAAGCCCATGAAGTTGCTCTGGATGAATGAGACGAGATTGCCCTCGCTGTCTGCCGCGGCAACATATTCCGTATCTGTGCCGGCCGGAACGCTTTCATACTCGACTGCGGCGTGATCCGAGCGAATCTGCGCTCGTAATTTCTCGACGCGCTTGGCAGAGAAGAGATCATTTACTTTCACTTTCATGAAATCGCGGTCGGCCAAATGTCGATCACGGTCGGCAAACGCGAGCTTCTTTGCCTCGATCATCAGGTGTAGTACATCTGCGCTTTGAGGTCCCATCGATTTAAGGTCGAAGCCTTCGAGGATCTTGAGCATTTCCAACGTGACGAAGCCTTGTGTGGCCGGCGGCATCTCGTGGATATCGAAGCTCCGATAGTTTACCGTGATCGGGTCTACCCAATCCGAACGGTGATCGGCGAAGTCTTTAAGCGTGAACAGGCCGCCGAGTCTCTCGGAGTAGCGGACAATCTTCTCAGCGATATCACCTTTGTAGAAAACCTCAGCGCCTTCATCGGCGATACGCCGCAGGGTCTTGGCCATCCGCGGATTTTTGAAAATTTCACCGGCTTTAGGAGTACGGCCGTTGATGAGATAGTTGATCGCCGCGCCTTCGTCGCCTTTTAGCCTCGCTTCAGACTCTTTCCACTGCTCCGCTGTCAGCTCGGCAACTGGGAATCCTTCTTCAGCATGACGAATCGCTGCTTGCAGCACGTCCGCAAGCGATCGCGTGCCGTGGGAAGTCAGCAGCGTCGTCCAACCCTGCACGGCGCCGGGTACGGTAACCGAGTTAATCCCTCGCTGCGGCATCTCTTTGAAACCAGTCTTGCGGCAGAAGTCGAGGCTCGCCGCGAACGGCGATCTGCCGCTGGCGTCGAGCGCTTTGATTTTCTTTTCTTTGGCTGAATAGAAAAGACAAAATGCGTCGCTGCCAATGCCAAGGGATGATGATTCCACAACACCCAACACAGCCGCCGTCGCGGTCGCCGCGTCGATGGCATTGCCACCGTTCATGAGTATCTGCACGCCGGCTAGAGTCGCCAGCGGTTGGCTCGACGCGACCATGCCGTTTTTGGCAACAACGGAGAATTTTTTTGACATAGTTTCTCTCGTGAATGAACTATCCCGTAACAAGCTGCGGATATCGATAAACCGTTACGATAATGTTCCCCAAAGCTGTCATCCCCGAATGTTTCTATCGGGGATCCAGTCAGAGTTTCCCCTGTGGTGAGCCTAGTCGAACCACCGCTAAAACATGCGGGAATGACAGACTTTGATGGGACTAGCAATCGTCATCATTCAGCGAGCCACAGAGGGTAAAAAATCAGTTTCGTCATTGCATGTTCCACCGTCGCAACTTAACGCGTCTTGAGTATCTGCGCGTATAATTTGATCACTTCGTCGTGACCTTTGTACTCTTCAGGATGGACAACATAGCGCTTGTAGCCGCGAAACAGCCGGGCGGGCTTGGGCTCGACATCAATGCGCGAAGGGATGCGTTGAAAATCCCAGAGTTTCTCCTGTCCCTCTTTTGACAGTGTAAAGTCGATGAGCAGTTTGCCGGCGTTGGGATGTGCTGCCTTGGCGCCGAGCATGACGGTGTTGACCGAAATAATCGCGGGCTCCAACGGCACCCAATCCACCGGCGCGCCCCTCTCGGCGAGGTTCTGAATGATGTTCGCGTAGGCGATCACGAGCGGGAATTCACCGGCCGCGGCGAGCTGAACTCGCACCGTGCTCCCGCGCATAATTACAGGGTCCTGTTCCGCCAGTTTCTTTAAGTAGGCAATCGCCTTGTCTTTACCCCACGCGGAGATGAGCCCCTGCAGGAAAGTCGTGTAACTATCGTCGAGCGAAATCTTCCGCCCCTTCCAACGCGGTTGCAAGAGCTCTTCGTAGGTCCGCGGCAGTGTTTCACGTTTGATTTGTTTCGTGCTGTAACCCAGCACAATCGAGTTGACGTAAACCGAGGTCCAGTAATGTTTGCCGTCCTTGAGATCATCAGGGATCATTTTTCGTTCGGCGGAATTGTATGGAGCCAGAAGACCCAGTTCCATCAGTGGCAAAACAATCTCACCCGTGCCATGGACGACGTCGAACAAATATTTTCCCGCTTTCGCCTCCGATGAGACGCGGTTGAGCAAAGCCCCGCCGCCGGAACGGAAAACCGACGGTCTCAAAAACGGATATTTTTTTAGAAAGCGATCCATGAACTCTTTGCTCTGATCCAAGCTCATCGTCGTGTACCAGACGATTTCGCCTTCCCGGCGCGCCGCTTCGACGACCTTTGGGTCCGGGCTCTCTTGAGCATAGATCGGTGGGATCAACAAACACACGAGGTACGAGAGAATGATTAGTTTTGACGAGATCAACTTCATGAATCCATTCCTCGGGTTCGTTGCATCGTTCAGTTGGGCGAGGAATTATGCCGCTCACCCCTAACGATTCACGCCTCACGTGTTTCCGTCTTACTTGCGCCAGCGGCGATGGACCGCCATGTCGACCCAATGTCCATCGGGGTCCTGTATCCGATGGTCGGAATCTTTATCTGACTTGGAATCGATCTCGGCGCGAAAGCCCGATTCCTGCAAACGCTGCTTGATGTCGTCGAGGTCGT
>DASPXM010000156.1:0-4514 GCA_035637295.1 Verrucomicrobiia bacterium | reverse complement strand
GCACGGCGATTTTGGCCGGCGCAACGCATTCTTGAGCTCTAGCGGTTGCCGGCGATCTTTCCGCGGTTAATGGACTATGCACCACAGCGTTGTTTCTCTTACACGAATCTTGCGCGAGTCTCTACAGGGATATTGTGTGTGTGATTCATGTAGGGGCAGGCCCCTGTGCCTGCCTCGGACGAAAGGGGCAACCACCGGGGGGGTGCCCCTACACAAAATGGAAGCGGAATGATGTGTTATAGCGGACAATCAGCGAATCGCTAGAATCCCTTCGCCTCTTCTTTCATGTAGAAGCCAAGCTTCCTCATCGCCGGCCAATCGTCGATGGAGAAAAGAATCGTGTCATCGTCGTTGGTGTTCTCATGATGATGCCAGGTCCAAGCGGGTACGGCGAAGATATCGCCCTGCTGATATTGCAAGCGCTCGCTTTCGATGACCACTTCGCCTTCGCCCTCGAAGGCGAAGTAGAAAGTCGTGCTGTTATGGCGGTGCGGCAGGGTTTTTTGTTTTTTGGCTAGCAACTGCGCTTGCCAGGCGATCGTCGGCAGCGTAGGGCCGCCGTCCACCGGACTCGCGAGCATGATCGTGATTCCATCATAAAGATCCGTCTCGCCGTTTTCTCTGAGCGCCATCAGCGCCGCGTGCGTATCGCCCCACGGGTATCGTATCGGCGGCAGCGGAAAAGGTGCTTCGTTGGATATCGGCCGCGCTAGACCGAGTGTACGTTGGCCGTAGGCCGCCGGTTTTTTAATTTCCTCGTACGGCTCGTTGCTGGGCATGCGCTCGTTGACGTTTACATTCGGGTTGTAGCCGTTGTCGTAGCCGTCGATCCAGATCGCCGGCGTGGTGTCTTTGTTCCAATGGTCGTGAAAAGTCCAGGCTGGGCTGACGATCACATCACCGCGCTCCATCGGATAAGCTTCATATTCGCATACGAAGACTGCGTCCTTGGGCGCTTGGCAGACCAGGCGTGTTTCGTTGCGCAGGTTGCGGTGCGCCTGGGTGCGCTCGCCCGGCATGAGAATCTGCGCGTTCATCCAGATTGGAAACTTGCGTGCCTCGATGCCGACGACAGAGCGCATACCGGTCATGCCGTTCGGCCCAACAGTGACGATCTCGCCGGAGCGCATCAAGCCGCGGAAGATGCCGTCCCACTTCCAATGCGCGGCGGTGTTGCCTTGGCGCGGCACCGCCCGTCCGTCGCGCCTCAGACCGGCGCCGACGAGGTGATGCTCAGCGAGAAAACGTTCAAGATCTTCGTGGGTGGTACCTACATCGCTCACAGTTTCACCTCCGCGCTCACAGTGCGGGTCTTCACGTTGAACGTTGAACCAAACCTTTCGTTCAAGGTTCCATGTTCAAGGTCAGACAAGAATATGCCACCATCCGTCATTGATCCAAGTGGAAATATTTCACGCAATTATCCACGAGCATGGCGCGCTTTTCGTTTTCCGGCACGCCCCTGAAGTCCTCTGCCAAATGCTTTTGTGAGTTCGGGAACTCGCTCGCCGCATGGGCGAAGTCGCTGCCCCACATAAGTTTGTCATAGCCGATGCAGTCGCGGTGCTTGACACCGACCGGATCGTGCAAGAAGCCCCAATAATTACGATCCTTCAAGTATTCACTCGGTTTGCGCTCCAATTTGTTGAGTCCCCAGTTGTCGTGGATCATGCCGATGTAGCGCCGATAGTGGTCGTCGATTTGCCATAGGCCATACTCCAACCAACCGATCATGGTTTCGGCCCAGTAGAATTGCAGTTTTGGAAAGCGGTCCCAGACTCCGGCGAACGCCATTTGCAGCGCCCCGGTCATGGCATCGTTGCTGAAGCGGGTGAAGAATTTGAAAGCGTCTTTCTGATGGACGTCGTGGCCCGGATCCTTTGGGTATAAAAAATCGGGCTCGCCCCTGCCTGACCCCAAATTGCCGTTGTTGTGGTTGGTAAGCGCTATGCGGAGGTCGAGCGCCGCCGCCCAAAACTTGTCGTCTTCGGGCGTTGGATAGCTCTTGCCGCTCGGATAACGATCGAGCTTTACCCCTTTGATGCCGAGCTTGGCGCAGTGCTCGAGTTCTTTGACGGCGTCATCGACGTTCGTCATCGGGATGGTGCCCATGCAGACGATGCGGTCCGGCGCTGGCGCCATATATTCCTCGCCCAAAAATTCGTTGTAAGCACGTATGCAGTCTTTGTAGAACTCGTCGTCTTTGGTCTGCCGCAATACAAATGTGATTTGAGAAAATAAGATCTCGCAGTCGATGCCGTCCTGATCCTGTTCGGCGAGGCGTTGTTGGGACGTGCCGGTCCCTGCACAGGTTTCAAAGGTCGGAACTTGCTTGGCGAGCTCCGCGTGCGGCACGCGGACGCTGCGAGTGATACCGATGGTATTGGGCTTGCCACCATCGATCACCACGGCGTCTGAGCCGTTGGGCATCTTCACGCGTTTCGGCGCTCGGTCGCGCCATTTTGCCTGCACGCGATCCCGCCAGATGTCAGGGTTGAGATCGATGTGTCCGTCGCTGGAAATGCATTTATACTGGCGTGGCATGATCGAATCCTCTCGAAAGGCAGATTACTTCATTCGCATGAAAGTTGGAGTATTGGAGTGCTGGAGTAATGGAGTGATGTGTCTAAACCCACACTCCAGCTCTCCATCACTCCAAGTCTTCCTTACACCGCTACCTTTTTCTTCTGCGCGGGTGTCAATTCCGCGAGCTCTTCGAGGAAGCGTTTCATGTTTTCTTCGTAAAGCTTCATGTGTTCCGTCGACAGCGGCTTGGTGGGCCAGCGCGGGTATTCTTTCACCGCCAGGCCGCGCAGGCGTAGACCTTCCAAAGTGATTCTTCTGCCGTAGGCACGGATCGGCGCGATGCGTTCGCCATGTTCGAGCAGCAAAACTTGGATCTTTTGCGCCCGGTCTAAATCCTTATCCCAGATCGCTTCGATCAATTGCACGCCGGCCTCCGGCACCGTGACGGGCGAGCCTGCTGCGATGCTGCCGGCGACGCCGACGAGCATGCCCGGGAGCATCTGGGTGATCGGAATGAAAATGACGAACTCGCGCGAGAGCACGCGCAGGTAATTCACGGCCTGGTCGATGTTGCCCATGGCGAGCTTTGCGGCAAAAATGTTCGGCATCTCGTCGCGCATTTTTTTCATCATCGCCGGCGGAATCGGATAGCCGGAATATTCGGGATTGTTGTAGAGCAGAATCGGCATGTTCACTTCTTTGTCGACCACTTTGTAGTGCTCGATCAATTCCCACTCGTTGCGGTCGCTGTAGTAGTAGGGACCGACGATGCCGACGCCATCGGCACCGATCTGTTTGGCGTGATGGCCGAGCTCGATGCTGGTGTACGGCTCCACGGCGCCGATCTGCACGATGCAAGGCACGCGCTTGTTGACGCGGCGAACCACCGTCTCGGCGATCGACTTGCGTTGCTCGATCGTGGTCGCCGGGCCCTGGCCTTGCGATCCGAGAATGAAAAATCCATGGACGCCGGAGTCCAAATACCAGTCGGTCAATTTTTCCATCATCGGCAAATCCGGTTCTCCCTTGCCGTCGAACACCGCCGGGATCGGCATGACCAATCCTTTTACTGTCTTCTTTAATTCAGCTACTGTTGCCATGAGTTCCTCCTTTTTAGTTTGGAAAATTTGAATTCACTGGATTCATCACGAAATGCTCGGTCCTTTCGTTGCTCAAGCTTCTTCTTCGCGGAACAGCCCCAGGCTTTCGAGCACCGGTCGATCGGTGACCGAAAAAATGATCGCTGGCTCCTTATTCGAAGTGTTCTTGAAGTGATGCCAATTCCATGACGGCACGAAGAAGCAGTCATGCGCGTCCCAGGCCAAGTCTTTTGTCGCGCCCTTTGATTTTCCCACCGAGGTGATGCCCTGCCCCTGGACGACATGATAGATGGTGCTGCTCGTGTGGCGATGGGGTTTCGTTGACTCGCCCGGCGGTATCATTTGAATCCAGCAACCGATGGTCGGCATCGTTGGACCGCCGGTGACCGGGTGAGTGTATTCCAGCAAAACGCTCTCGTGCGGATCGACTGCGCCCGCCGCGGCGACTTCGTTCAGCGCTTTCAACGTATCCCGCCATTTATAGGTGTAGGGCAGCGCCGCGTTGCTTGTACGGGTCATTCGCGGGCGGATCGCACCATACTGCTGTTTGCAGTAGCCGTCGCGCTTGACGATCGGTTGCGCCGGACCTTCTGCGTAATTTTCATGAAACCCGGCGTCGAGATGACGGGTTAGATGGGCATCGAGCACATCCAGCCAGACAATGTTATTTTTTCCCGGGTTGAAATGGTCGTGCCAAGTCCAATTCGGCGTCAGGACTAAATCGCCGGGTTCCATCAGCATCTCTTCGCCTTCGACATTGGTATAGCCAGTGCCGTCGCCTTCGACGACAAAACGGAGCGCCGCCGCCGTGTGGCGGTGGCATTCGGCGCGCTCGCCCGGTTTGACCAGTTGAATCGACATCTGCAGCGTGCGCGACGTCGCTTTCCT
>DASPXM010000155.1:0-16598 GCA_035637295.1 Verrucomicrobiia bacterium | reverse complement strand
GTCGCCAAGGCCAAAAAGGAAGGAAAGCTCCGCGTTCTCAGCACCATGGAAAGCGCCGTCGTTAAAGTGATGCGCGATAGCTTCAAGAAGAAATATCCTTTCATCGACGTGCAGGTGCAGGAACTCGGATCGGTCGAGGAGAATCAACGCTTTCTCCTGGAGCTCAAAGCGGGCACGGCAAAAGGTTGGGATGTGAACCGCGCCTACACCGACTTCTATGACCAATATTTTCCGTACCAGAAAAAATTCGACATCCTTGGGATGGCCGAACAAAAAGTGCTCAATATTCCGCCCAAGCTAGTCGATCCGCAGCTTCGGACCCTCGTGACCGTCGCCAGCAACATCACCGTCGTCGCCTATAACAAGAAGCTCATCTCGGCGGAAAAGGTACCGGATCGCTGGGAGGACTTTCTCAAGCCCGAGTTCAAAGGAAAAAAATTCGTGATCGACATCCGTCCGGTGCCCATCGGGATGCTCGTGCCCGCTTGGGGGTTGGAGAAGGCCGTGGACTTCGCCAAAAAGATAAATGCTCAGCAGCCGGTTTGGGGCCGCGGCCACACCCGGGTGATGGCTTCGTTGCTTGCCGGCGAGTATCCGATCTTCCTCGGACCCAACTTCGGAGCGGTAAAACGGTCCCAAATGAAAGACCCAACCGGAGTGATCGGTTATAAAATCCCGGAGCCTATTCCGGTTCGGCTTCATGAGGCCAATGGCGTCCTGGCCAATGCCGAATACCCATACGCCGGTCTATTGTGGCTCGAGTTCCAGGCGTCACCCGAGGGTCAAAAGATCATGGACGATCACTGGCCGCTGGGCGCCTCGGTCTTCGCTCCGGGCTCGGCCCAAGAAGATGTCACGCGCGGAAAAAAACTGTCGATCATCGATTGGAATCATTACACCAAGCTCGACGATTACCTGAACAAAGTCGTCGAGGCACTGGGCTTTCCGACCGCGAGCGTGAAGTGAATAGCGGAAATCGTCGAGGATAGAAGATCGAGGATCGAAGATGGCAATTCCGATCGCTGACATCCGATTATCGATCCTCAATCCTCCATCTTCTATCCTCGGTTTTTTGCCAATGCAAAGGCGTAGTTGTTAGGAAACTTATGAGTAACACACACATCGGCCTTCTAAGCCCGAGGGAAGGAACTCAGGTCACTTTCGAAATTTCGAAAAACTTTTTCCGCCTGAGATCCAGAAGCTTCTGGAAAATTGGCCGGCTCTCGCATAAGAAGACTGGAGTATTGGAGCGATGGAGTCTTGGAGTGTTAGGTTAAAGGTCTACGAGCGGATGTTCAGGATCGAAGATCGCGATTCTCTATCCTCTATCCTCGACTAGTGCAAATGAGCCTTTTTCAACAGTCGGTGAAGGCGAGACTGCTCGCTTTTTGCTTTATTCTCACTCTTCTGTCCGGGATCGGCAGGGGCACGCTGCTTGGCGCCGAACCGCAGCTCGTCGAACGAGCCAAAAAAGAAGGAACGTTTTTACTTTACACTTCCATGAACACTCCTGACGTCAATCAAATTTTTGACGGATTTCGCAAACGATATCCGTTCATCACTCCCAAGTCTTACACCACCAGAAGCGCTGCCTTGCTCGAAAGGATCGTCACTGAAGCCCGCGCCGGAAAACATTTCGCCGACGTCATACAGGGCAATGCCTTCACGCTTTATCTCCTGGCCAAAAAAGGTCACACGGAACAATACATTTCGCGCGAAGCAAAGTCTTTCCCCGATTCCTTCCGTGATCCGGCGGGAGGTTGGATCGCCGCTTACCTGCAACTGAACGTCATCAGTTACAACACCAAGCTCGTCAACAAATCCGAATCGCCCAAAGGATACGACGATCTGTTGAATGCCAAGTGGAAAGGAAAAATGGGCCTCGACGATAAGCAATACATTTGGTTCGACGGCCTGCTGAAAGTGATGGGACGTGAAAAAGGGCTTGCTTATTTTAAAAGGCTCGCCACTCAGGCGATCCACTTTCGCAGCGGCAATACGTTGCTCGCCAATCTACTTGCGGCTGGCGAGTTCGGCATCTTGATCAACGCCAGGCCGGAGAGCGTCGATGAGCTAAAACAGAAAGGCGCGCCGGTGGAATGGGTCGCGCCCAAGCCAACGACGGCCAATGTACTGCCCATCGCGGTCGCCAAAAACGCCCAAAATCCCAACGCCGCCAAACTCTTCATGGATCATATGCTATCGGAAGAGGGACAAAGGATTCTGAGCGCCATGAGCCGAACTCCAGCTCGGCCGGGCGTTTCGACCGCCAACCCACGCCTGTCGGGATTGGAAATCGCTGTCAACGATCCGGCGATGGCCGAACGCTTTGATCAAGTCGTCGAAGTTTACAAAAGTGTTTTTGCGCTACCCTAGATGGGAAAATTCCAAGCCCAGATTGTTGCGGATTTCGAAATTCGAATTTAAGCAAGTTTATCCTGCGTTGTTAGCAACCAATGGAGGTACACAAATGAAAATCATGTTTCTGTCTTACTCGCCTAGAGGAAAATCCCGCGACCGCTACGACAACGAAACCCAGCACCAACTGGAGAGCTATGCCTCTCCCGGCACGGAGATCGTTCAGGCCGAGCCGGAAGATCTGGGCGGCGGCGCCATCGATAAAAGACTTTCGGAAGAAATCGCGATCAACGGGCTGCACCATCTGCTGCGCGTGCCGGCGCTGATCAAAAAAGTCATCGAGGCGGAACGAGCGGGTTTTGACGCAGTGATCCAAAGCAACACCTACGATCCCGGTGTCGAACAGGCGCGCCTCGCGGTGCGCATCCCGGTTGTTGGGATTCTCCGAGCCACCTGCCATGTCGCCGCGTGTCTTGCCCATCGCGTCGGCGTGACCATCCTCGTCGAATCGATGATCCCGTACACGCGCACCCTCCTGCGCGACTACGGCTTGACCCCGCTCGTCACCGGTATCAAAGCGCTCAACATGTACGAGACCGGCGATCTGGCGAAAGTCAGAGAACCGATCAAGAAAAAAGTGATCGAGCTCGCCAAGGAGCTCAAGGCCGAGGGCGCCGAGCTGGTAATTCCCCTCGGTGGACGGGTCTTTCCAGGCGCGATTAGCTGCGAGGAAATCGAAGCGGAGGCGGGGATTCCTATTCTCAATACCAAGGCCATCGGCGTTCAATTCACCGAAATGCTCGTCCGCAACCACATGAGCCACAGCCCGATCGCTTATCCGTGCCGCATCCAGTTTTCGCCGGAAGATGTTACGAGGAAAATTTTTTAGAGCGAAAGGCGAGCCACGAAAAGTCTTCAAGGTTCGATGTTCCAGGCTCAATGTGTGAAGCCGCTCCGGACCTTGAACATTGAACTTTTGAACCTTAAACTTTGAACTAATGAATCCAGGAGGGAAAAAACATGGGCGTTGAACCAGGCGCAGAGTTGTTCGAGTGGCGTGAACCGAAAGCTGACGGGAAGGCGGGCTTCGGCAAGTGGCAAAATCCCAGGTCGCCTTACGACCGATTCATGGAGGCGCAAGGCATCCCGATTCATCGGGACATCGGCGTGCATAAGGTTCAAAATCTGCCGCTGGCCCCGTGGAAACGGCTCGGCGGGCGCGGCATCGCGATTCAACTTCTCGGCACAGAGCATCTGTGGGGCATGTACGTCATCGAAGTACCGGGAGCGGGAGCGCTCAATCCCGAGCGCCATCTCTACGAGGAGATCTACTACGTCGTCGAGGGGCGCGGCACCACAGAAGTCTGGCAGGAGGGCAGCAAAAAAGTTGCCTTCGAGTGGAGCCGGGGATCCCTCTTCGCCGTGCCGCTCAACTCCTGGCATCAGGTGGTCAACGCCACCTCCTCGCCGGCGCTCTTGCTCGCCGCGACCACCGCCCCCAACATGATCAATCTCGTCAGAAACCCCGACTTCGTCATGAACTGTCCCTACGATTTTCGCGACCGCTTCGACGCATCGGCGGACTATTTCAAACCGGTCGAGGAAATCTACGCCGACCCGGTGCGCGGCCTGGCCATGCGCCAGACTAACGTGATACCCGACATCCTCACCTGCGAGCTGCCGCGCGACAACCGGCGCTCTTTCGATTATCGCCGCATAGAGCCACACATGGCGGGCGCCAACTTTTACATGAAGATCGCGCAGTACAAGACCGGACAATATTCAAAGGCGCACAAGCATTCCTCGGGTGCGATTCTGGTCTGCATCAAGGGCAAGGGTTACAGCGTCACCTGGCCCGACCGCCTCGGCATGAAACCATGGGAAGCGGGATTGGCCGACCAGGTAAAAAAACAGACCTACGAACCGGTGGGCATGATCAGCGCGGCACCCATGAGAGGCGACTGGTTTCATCAACATTTCGGCACGGATCCGGAAGGTTTGCGTCTGCTGGTCTTCGACGGTCCTTACGGACCCGCTTTTCGCCACGGCGGCGCGCCCGGCGAGCAGGCCATCGACGGTGGCGCCATCGACACGCGGGACGGCGGCAGAGCGATTTCCTACGTGGACGAAGATCCCGAGATCCGTAAAAACTACGAGGCGGCGCTGGCAAGCGAAGGGATGACGAGCAACATGCCTTCCTGGGTCTACACGCAGCGCACTCCACCCAAGGGTGAATTGGAGCCTGGAGGAGTGTAGCTCATCTCCGGATTCTCATCACGAAGAGCCCAGCGCGGCTACGCCGCAACCGAGACTCGGAATATCTCGCGCAAAGACGCCAAGGCCGCAAAGGTCGGAGAAAAATGGTGAAGATCGTTTGTAAGATTATCTAACTTTCCCTTCCGAACTTGGCGTACTTTGCGCCTTGGCGCGAGTCAATCCCCGTGTTCGAGTATTTCACCTCACCGGAAATTTTGCGCGAGCCGCGACAACTTTGCACCACAGTAATACGAAGGTGATATCGTGGCCTTCGAGCTCTTTGTGGTGTGTAGATGCCTGGCACGACAACGCACCGGCTATTTTCTCTCTTCTCGAGGAAGCCCGTAAAATGTTAGGCTCCTATTTCATAGCCATCCAGACTAGAGTTCAACGTTCAAAGCAAGCTCCACGACCCGAAAACGAGCATGAACGTTGAACCTGGAATCTCAAACGTCGGAGGCTATGGTAGACATATGGCTGCGATTGGATTATTTTCTGTGCAATAAACGAGAGGAGAAGATTGCCATGGCAGAATCTGCGTCGAGCGCAAAAAAAAACCCATCCGGAGGGTCAGGTGTGGAGATCAAGGAATATACTTACGATCGCTGGATGGAATCCATCGGCATCCCGATTCATCGAGGCTACTTCATCCAGGACTTGCGGACCGTCGAATTGGGCTGGTGGGAGGAGCGCGGCTGCGACGCCGCCTTCGTTCAACTGATGGGGCAGGAAGGCATCACGTCGGCCACCGTCATGGAAATTCCGCCTGGGAAAACGCTGCCGCCCATAAGGTTTGCTCTGGATGAGGTCATTTATGTCTTGCAGGGCCGCGGCATCACCAACGTCTGGGCAAAAAACGGCGCGCAGAAAAAAACTTTCGAATGGCAGGAGCGCAGCTTGTTTCAAATTCCGCACAATTGTTTTCAGCAGTTGGGCAACATGCGCGGCGACAAACCGGCCCGCGTGTTGCGCTACAGTTACCTTCCGCTCGCCATGTCACTTGTTACCGAGCCGAGCTTTTACTTCGGCAACTCCTTTGAAGGCGACGATCTTTTGTCGCAGGCGAGCGAGCTTTATTCTGCGGCCAAGTTGGTGCAGAACGGGGATGCCACGCAAGCCTGGGGCGGAAAAAGCATCTATTGGTTCGGCAATTTTTTCCCCGACATGGCAGCGTGGGACAAATTTAGCACCAACAAGCGGGGCGGCTTCAGCGTCACGGTCATGTTTCCCAATTCGGAGATGTCCTGTCACATGTCGATCTTTCCCAATCGGACCTACAAAAAAGCGCACCGCCATGGGCCCGGGCGCGTGATCGTCATCCCGGCCGGCGAGGGTTATTCGGTCTTATGGGAGGAAGGCAAAGAAAAAATCGTTTGCCCGTGGCAAGAGGGCAGCATGTTCGTGCCGCCCAACAAGTGGTTTCACCAGCACTTCAACGTCGGCGAGAACCCGGCCCGCTACCTGGCGCTTCATCCGCCGCGGCAGTTTCGCGGCCACGCCGAGAAGATCGAAGACCGCGCCAAGGACATGATCGAATACGCGGATGAGGATCCATGGATTCGCCAGAAGTTCGAAGCCGAGTTGGTGAAGCGAGGGATTACCAGCTTGATCCCCGACGAAGCTTATCGAGTCAAGAGCTATCAGTGGCACACACAGGAGAGTGAGGCATACGAGACGCGCAAGACAATTTAAACAGAAGGGATAAAGGATAAAGGGCGGAAGGATGAATTATCCTTTATCCCCTATCCTTCATCCTTTCACACCTGCGGCACAATGCTGGCGTGAATTACTTCGCCAACGGTTCCTTTTTCGCCGGAAAAACTTCTGATCGCCTCGTTGACGTGATTTAGATCGAATTGATGCGTGCTGATCCCGCCGAGGGGATACCTGCCCGACGCCATGACCTGTAGACCCAATTCGAACGCCGTGAAGGATGATCCCTGGACCCATTTCATGGTCACAAGCTTCCGGCCGAATCCCTTGCTGGGAATCTGCTGATTTCCCGGGCCGGCGAGAACGATCGTGCCGATCTTCGCGGCAATCTCGAGCGCTTCACGAACCGTGTCCTGACCACCGCGAGAGACGTTGACCACGACGTCGGCACCCTGACTACCGGTGATTTCCTTGACCCGCTCTGTCAAACTTTCCTGCTCGACGTTGACCGTATAATGGGCGCCGAGCTTGCGTGCAACCTGAAAGCGGTTCTCGTCTTTAGCGAGGCCGCTCACGATGATGCAGGCGGCGCCCGCCTCTTTCGACGCCACCACGCTCGACAAACCCATTTGCCCAGGCCCCTGAATGACGACAGTTTTGCCAGGAGCCGCGCCGCCCTGCAGATAGGCCCACTGCATCCCATTGGCTAAGGAGACGAAAAGGGCCGCCTCTTTCGCGGGCACGTGCGCAGGAACTTTGTGCACGATCGCATTCGCTGGAAGATAAAGGTACTCGCTGAAGCCGCCCCATAACGAAGGCGACACGCTGACCGGCGTGTTGCCGTAGCGGAGAATCGTTCGACCGGGAAGCTTGTCGGTTTGATCGCACAGACGATATTCCCCTATGCGGCACCAGCGGCAGTTGCCACATGGCAGATATTGCTCGACCACAACCCGATCCCCTTCTTTAACTCCCCAGCGCCTCGCCGCATCGCCGCCGATTTTTGCGATGAAGCCGACATTTTCGTGTCCCGTGATTCGCGGCTCGCCGGGGTACTGCGCGTAACCGCCGATATCGCTGCCGCAAATCCCCGCTATTTCCATTTTCAGCAGGGCGTCATCCGCGGAAATTTCCGGCGTGAGATATTGCCGGACCTCGATTTTCTTCGAGCCGATTTGTGTCGCCGCTAAAACCTTTTCAGCCATGCTTGCCTCTACGATCCCATGACAGGAAGATTACATAAGAAATTCTACCGGGAATCCAGACCGAAGCTCCGACTGGACCCCCGATAAAAATATTCGGGGTAACGCTTTGGAACAAATTCTCAAAATGCCCGGATGCTTCTCACCGGCGCGGGCATTCTTTCCTCAAAGAACGCGAAGACCGTTTTAGCTAAATCTCATTGTTCCTTGCTGCGTGCTCTTGGTGTCCTCCGTGGTGAGTATCTCTCTCGCGCAAGCCCAGTTTATTCGAGAGCTCTCAACTCCCGAAACCGATGCTTCGTCCGTTCGATTTCTTTCAGGACGTCGGCGGCACAATCCTCGAATGAAACATTCTTGTCGCGAATAATGGAAACACCGCGGACTCCTTCATAGGCTTCCGCATCGTTGGCTTCAGCCGGTTCTTTACCTTCGCAGAGATCGTTCGCCGCGCTTAGAAGCAGCTTGCGCATCTCGATGATGCCCACGTCCGTGACGCCGAGCATCTCGTTGGTACGATCGGTGATTCGGCCCATGCTCACCTGCGCGGCCATGTCTTGGTTGCCTGTACCGATGATCCCTGTAAAGTTGTAGGTGCGCTGCAGCTCGCGATCGATCTGAAAATCATTGGCCTTGTTGGCAATCGGTATGTACTCCTTATCCAGCGGCGCGCCAAATCGTCCGTCGGTTTGCCCGGTTCGCATCGCCCAGACTTCGTCCGCGGTGAGCGGTCGGTTCGTCGTGACTCTGAAAGTCCAGACCCAACAGTTTTCATCGTCGATGGGCACGAATGCATGCCCGCCGGGATCTCTGGGTGGCATAGTGTAAAAGGGCATCAGAAACTGGTTGAAACGCCAGTAATATTTTTCATTGCTGATGGTGCCGCGCGCCCCGATAGTCAAACCATAGTTAGTTCTCTTCGCCATCACTCTCGGCGCCTTGTCCGTCATGCGAAACAATATGTCCAGTTCACGAGGGCTCAGGCTGTTCGGATTTTCACTGAACCTCTTGCGCAACGGCTCCGTAGCCTTCACATAGTTGGCGGTGTGCCGGTAGGCATCGAGCCGACCGTGAAGATAGCGTGTATGCGCCGAATCTATGCCGCCTTCGAGGGCCTGGGCGAAGTTCGATTCCTGCAGCCGCTTGATAACGAATTTGTGGTCCGGCGGCACCTGCGTGATCGGCAGCCGCGGCAACTCCGGTATTCGATTCTTCGCTCCCATATACGCCCAGATAATGCCGCCCGCTTCGCGAAGCGGGTAAGAAGGCAATTTTACCTTGTCTTTGAAGTTGGACTGGGCGGGCTCGGTCGGCAGATCGACGCAGTTGCCATCGACGTCGTATTTCCAGCCATGATAAATGCAGCGGATGCCGCACTCTTCATTGCGTCCGAAAAACAAATGGGCGCGACGATGGGCGCAGTAGGCGCTGATCAACCCGAGCCGGCCCTCAGTGTCTCGGAATGCGACCAGATCTTCCGCAAGCAAGCGCACGCGGACCGGCGTGCAGTCGGGCGCGGGAAGCTCGTCGGGCAACAACGCGGGCAACCAAAACCTGCGTAAAAGCTCTCCCATCGGAGTGCCGGGACCGGTCCTCGTCAGCATTTCGTTCTCTTCCCTGCTCAGCATTGCTCCTCCTTCGCTCTGTCGTGCGCTACTCCTACCATTCTAAAATGAATTGTTCCAGACGAAGCCTTCGCAACTTCGGTTCAGGGTCTTTCGATTTTGCAGATATCCCATTCATCATTCTTGGTGAAAATTAGCAGCAGAGATCGGAGCACGGAAGCTTTTCGATTCCGACGCAGTTGTTTTGCTGATCGAACTTTCTTGAGCCGCGGCTCAGGCAAAGATGGAACCGCGACGCACGCTTGGCATCTTGACATGTCGTAGGCCATGTACTACTTGCCAATCAACCCGCTATAAAAATTCGCAACTTGAGAAGGAGACAAGCAATATGGCCAATCCGCCACCCCGATATGATAAACCGCGTGTCTTCGTAAAAAGTATCGCCAGTGAGACTTATTCGCTTTCCGAAGCGCGGCGCCAGCACCTCAGCTCGGTTCCGCGGGTGATCCACAAAGACTACCACGATTACCTCGACGGCAAAGCGCGCGAAAAAAACATCATCAGCCCGGTCAACGAGCCCTTCGTGACCCAGAGCCTGCAAGCTCATTTCGTCACGCTGCCGCCGGCGGCGCGCGACAAAGGACACGGCCACCAGAACGAAGCCTTTTTTTATATTCTCGAGGGACGCGGCTTCGACATGCATGACGGCGTGCGCTATGACTGGGAAAAGGGCGACGCCGTCGCGGTGCATAATGATTCCGTTCACTGGCACAACAACGAAGACCCCGATCACGGAGTCGTCATCTTGGTGATGAAAGCGAAGCCGCTCTGGCTTTTCCTCGGCCTACATCAGCAGGGCCCGCTGGGAACCTCCCCGTCCGCCGGTGACGATCGCTGGGGGCCGCCGGTGGAATGGTCCGTGATTCGCGATCCGGAGGATGTGCGCCTCAAGAAAGTCATCAAACCCAATGACACGCCATGGCAAACCACGCCGCACGGCCGCATCCGCCTGCTTGCCGATGCGTCGGTGCCTCTCCGCGTCAAGGCGATCGACGTCCAGCTACACGAGATTGCGCCGGGCAGTCGTTCGGGCAAGCAGTGGCAAGTCGCCGATGAAATTTTCTACGTGCTCGAAGGCCGCGGCTACGATCTTCACTGGGACGTGGATGTCGACATAACGGACAGATATTACGCGCGCATTGCCAAGCAGCCGAGCCGCTGGGAGTGGCAGGCCGGCGACATGGTTTACATTCCGCACAATACCATACATCAGCATTTCAGCGCCGATCCAGCGCATCCGGCCAAGCTCATCTGTGGCACCAACCGGATCTACAAACAGATCGGTTACGCGCGCGTGGAACAATTGGAGAATGCGCCGGAGTTCGATTCGCTGCATCGGAGAGCAGCGGCGCAAGCGTAATGCAGTTTCAAGTTTCTACTTTTTGATTTCTAGTAACCAGAAGATTGCAACGGGAAACTAGAAATGACGAATACCCGAAAGGACCAAAAAAATTCAAATACGCCCGAATGAGAAAAACTTGGTCCCTGTTCTAGCGAAGATAACGAACACAATCGGAGTGATTTTTGGGTTATTCGCCCTGCTCGGAATGACGGGACAAGCATGGACCGCCGACAGCGGCAAGACCGAGTGGGAAAGGACCGTAGAGGCGGCGAGAAAAGAAGGGCAGGTGAATGTCTATATCGGTGGTTGGGGCGCGGTTCTCGAATCGGGCGTGTTCGAACAATCTTATCCGGGCATCAAAGTGGTCGCCGTAACGGGGCGAGGAGGTGAAACCGCCAAACGCATTCTCGCCGAGCGAAGAGCCGGAAAGTTTATCGCCGACGTCAGCAACGAGGGCGTGGGGTCAAACTACCGGACGCTTCATGCCGCCAACAGCTTCGATCCGATCAAGCCCGTTCTCCTGCTGCCCGAAGTGACCGATGAATCCCGCTGGTGGCAAGGGAAGCACCGCTATGTCGATCCTGAAGGAAAGTTTGTCTTTCGCTACGTCGGCCTGCCGCAGACGGGAAACATTTCGTACAACTCCACACTCGTAAACCCAAAAGAAATCAAGTCTATCTAGGATTTTTTGCAGCCAAAATGGAAGGGAAAGATCCTAGTGCGGGATATCAGAAGCCCGGGACTGGGCAATGCTCCGATGCGCTTTTTCTATCACCATCCCGCCATCGGCAGTGTATTCATCAAACGTCTTTTCGGTGAAATGGACGTTACCCTTTTCCGCGACTTCCGCCAAAGTGTCGACTGGCTCGCCGGCGGCAAATTCAGCATTTGCTTTTTCTGCTCGGACATCGATAAAGCGAAGCTCCAGGGACTTTCCGTGGACGAATTCGCGGTCGTGCTCAAAGAAGGGGCGGCGCTACACACTCAATACGGCACCCTGGGGCTATTGAACCAAGCCCCCAATCCAAACGCGGCCAAAGTTTTCATCAACTGGTTTCTTTCTCGCGAGGGACAAAGGACCTTGCAAAAAACCTTGTCCAAAAGCGCAGAATAGGCTCCGGATTCATTTAGAATAGATATTCCGAAAGACGACGTGAAGCCGGTGAACCGGCGCGTCGAAGGCGTCCAATATCTCGACCTGGATAGCCGTCCTGAGTGGATGGAGATGAAGCCCATAATTCTCGTGTTCGAGGAGGCGTTGGCCGAAGCGGGGAAACAAAAGAAGTAAAGCTCGCGTTACAGAACATCATGTCACAGGTGATCAAGCTCGGCTGCGCCGCCGGAGAGCTGCAGAGACTGTACGAAGCTGCCGCAAACAACCGGCCGATATTCACCGACGGCAAATGGGGCGAGGCGACCCTGGAAGTCGCGCTCGCGATGCTTCAGTCTTCGAAGGAAGGACGCACAATTTCACTGTCGCATCAGGTTCCGAGCTTCTAGTTTCAGGTTCAAAGTTTCTGACGTCCAAACTCAAGGAGGAAATGAGACAGCCATGGCAAAACCAGCCGAACGCGCAATGATCAAACAGCTAACGAACGAGGTGATGTTCTCCTGCCGGATCATGGGCGACCGCGGCGTGACGCGAGGCGCTTTCGGCCACGTCAGCGCGCGCATTCCCGGCACGGATCGAATCTTGATCAAGTCGAAGGGTCCCGCGGAAGAGGGGCTCGAATTTGCCACCGAGAAAGACATCATTACCATCGACATGAAAGGAAACGTACTGAAGGCCGACAAGGGCAAAGACGCGCCGCAGGAAACTGCCATGCATCTGGCGGTCTACCGAGCCCGGCCGGAAGTCATGAGCGTCATTCACACGCATCCCGATTGGGTTGTCGCTCTGACCGCATCCGAAAGGCCGCTGCTGCCGATATATGCCGCTTACAACCCGCCGGGACTAAAACTGCTCCTCGAAGGCATTCCACTCTACGGGCGCAGCGTGACGATCATCAATGACGAGCTGGGCCAGGACTTTATGCAGACCATGGGCAATAAAAACGCCTGCCTCTTGCTTGGTCACGGCATGACCACCGCCGGCGCCAGTGTTCAGGACGCGACGCTGATCACTTTGAACGTTTTCGAGTTGGCCCGATTGAACTATATGGCGTACGCCATCGGAACTCCGAAACCGATTCCGCAGAGGGACATCGAAGAGTACAGCACCCGATGGCGCAACCGCGCGCGCAAAGTCGACGCGGTCAAGGGAGAACATCCGGACTGGCGCTATTTTAAGAAATTGCTCGTCAAGAAATGATTGGCTTTTTGCTAAAAGCCGGGTAGCAGCTTAGTGAAAATTCCATTCCTGGCGCAAACCCTTTTGCCGCGCCTGCGCATAAATCCAGTTGGCAAAAATGCGCTGTCGCCGAAGCCGCCGCCGGATCGCCTTGAAAACAATAATTTCTTCGGCAGACATCCGTGCGGGCGCTCGACCCGCAACGACATCACACAGTCTCGACGACCGATTGCCATTCGATCTTTCCTTCCTTGACCAGCTCCCGCAATTGATACCGGTATAGCCCAAGGCGAAGTAAGTTCCTCCTACGCCACCACTAGCATTTCGACCTTCCGCTCGCCGTGATTTCTGTAGCCGTTCTCCGTAACGACTAGAGAAGTGCCGCCGAGCAATACGTCAGAACCCTCTTTGTTGACCACCGTGGGAGCGGGCGTCCGTGACAAAATCGCCCCGCGAGAACGATCTCCCTTTGGCCGCGTGTGCCATAGTCGTCGACAACATCTAGGATTAAACGAAGTAAGACCGGGGCTCTTCATTTATAAGGCGTCGTCTACCGCCCTGACACGCTCTGCAATGTCTTTCGCACGAATCTTGAGACGGGAAAAAGCGATCACAGAGAAGACATTTTCGGATCATGCACTTTCCCCGACGTACACTCTGAGTTACCCATTCAGGTACTGGCGCGGGTTAAGACCGAATTGAACTTCGATATGATTCAAAAAGTGAAGTGCGTTGCCGTCAAACACACTGAGGTCTTCGCTGGTTGCCTATAAGGTCGTTAAGATATTTTTTGTAAACTCTTGGTGTTGTTCGTGGACGACCCCGTTTCGATCGGCGTCCCGCTGATCTTACCACGCGCTTAATAGTTCGGCCTGAGAGAGCATGGCCTAGAACATGTCTCATTAGGAGCCGAATTTCTGGTGTTGAAAAGTGGTATTCCGAAAGAGCTACGCTCATTGCCACATTTGGATCCACATGAATGCTCTTGCAACACCAACTCTTTTTCATGGCACGCTTTGTTTGAAATTCTCTCTCAGAGGTCATGTTTCTTCTTAGTGTCTGACAGGTCTTCGATCACATCAAAAAACCAAGAAAAGAGATCGGCTGGTCCGCCCTTCCCCGGTCGGGGCAAGAAACGGTCTTTGATGAGCTTTAGGCCTCGGATCTTCGATGAGGGTATTCCTAACTCTTCCGTACAGTACAACTCAAAGTTCTCGTAGCCGGATGCGCGATAATGTTGCCATGCCTCCACATCAACGAGGTTTCGACTAATCTCAACAAGCACGTGGCAGCAAAGGGATCAATAAAACAGTGGCTCGGGAGCTGGCCGGAATTAAGCGAGCCGATATCCTAAAAGGCGAAGCCGGCATATTGCAGAAGCGAACGCATTTGTCATTCGACAAGGCTGCTGAGGATTTCCTTTCGTGGGCAAAGGCAAACAAACGGCCCAAAACCGTTGAATTGAATCCTATGGCTACGTCGGCCAGCTAAAGCGTTCTTTCAGCGGGAAGGATCTTGGTCAAATCCAACCCTTCGTCATAGAGAAGCACAAAAAAATGAGGATCGAGGAAGGCGCCTCAGTGTCGGTCAACAGGGAGTTGGCGTTATTGAAGGCTCTATTTAACCGGTGCATCGTTTGGCGCAAGTATGTTGGAGCAAACCCCGTCAAAGAGGTCAAGCTCCTGATGGAACCTAGGGGCGACTAAGATACCTGGATCACGAAGAAGAAGTGAAATGGTTGAGTGAAGCTAAAGAAGCCTTGAGAACAATTATCTTGGTGGGCATTTACACAGGCCTGCGTATCCAGGCCGAGGCTTTGACGCTAAAATGGGAGGACATCGATTTAAGCGCGGACTTCTCGCGGTGAGAGCGGCCTATGCCAAGTCAGGCGAAAGCAGAGCGGTCAATTTAAACTTCATTGTAAAAGCGGCGTCTTCTCCAAGCCAGATGGCTTCCCCTACAAAAGCATTCGCACAGCGTTTAAAACTTCGTGCAGGCGTGCTAAATTATTTAGTGTTACTCCGCATGCGCTGCGCCATACTTTCGGAAGCAGGCTGGCCATAGCGGGAGGGGATCTTCGAACGATCCAAGAACTTGGCGGTTGGAGAGACCTGGAGATGCTGCAACGGTATTCTCTTTTGAGCCCAAGTCATAAATCGGAGGCGGTCGAGAAAATTGGCAAGAATTTCCCGACGCTTTTCACGACACCTGCTTCTGGCTCTCACGAGGCATCTGATCCAAGTAGTTAATTTTTCTATCTAAGCCACCCTAGCTCAGTCGGTAGAGCAACTGATTCGTAATAACTCGGATACTGAGACACCGAATGATATGGAGTGAGACGAGGAGCATGTGCCCTAGCTTCTCGACGTGCACGGGCCGCTCCATGACGTTCAGCAACGCTCCTTAGCGCAACCGATTAGCTACAGTTTTGGCTACAGTCCCGACGAAAGGTTAAATGCGAGGTAACGGGCCAGACTATCGCAAAGCAGACTTACTCTTTTTCCTCTGCCTCTATGACTTTAAGGGCTATTTCCACGACCTTGGGGATAGGTATAATGCCGGCCTCATACCTTGCGATACTTGGCCGGCTCTTACCGAGTCGCTTTGCGAGTTCTTCTTGCGTCAACCCGAGTCGTTCCCGCTTCCGTCGAAAAGTATCCTTGTCCATATGCCCGATTGTATCATTCTGATACGTTTTCGGGCAAACTAATTCCCGTCGCTAGCCTGCGCGACGCGATTGAGGATGAAGTCGGCAGCCTTTTGCGCTGCCGCTGCCGCGTGGACTACGAGTTTCTTGTCGTCGCGGAGCTTCGAAAGCCACGACTGGATATAGCTGGCGCTGTTCTTTATGGTCTTGTTCTCAATCCCGACAACGCCGCAGAGCATCGCGGCGCCCATTTCCGCGACTAGCTCCTCTTTCGAGTAGATTTCATCGCCAAAAAAATGGGTCTCCGTGATTCCAGGGCGATTCAGCCGCGACTCATGGCCGGTGCTATGGGTGAACTCGTGAAACAGCGTCGAATAATACGCCTCGGGGGCGTCAAAGGTTTCGCGCTCGGGCATCCTAATAGAGTCGCTGGACGGCTGGTAATACGCCCGTGCGCCTCCGTGCGTGACTTCGATTCGATCTTGATACCGCGTCGCGACGGCTTCCGCTTCCGCAATGGGCTGGAATACAGGCAAATTTTCCGCCGTGGGTTTCTTGATGCCCTCGACTTGATCTAGGTTAAACACGCGGTAATAGCGGAGCATCGGAATATAATCGGTTTCGCTTTCCGCCGTGGGATTCTGCGAGGGCTTCTCAAGCATTTTCCAGAAAACAACCATTTCGGTTTTCTGCCCTTTGATGCTTCCGCCGAGAGTTTGAACCTGCTTGAACGTAAGCCAGTAGTTTGAATCGTATCCCGCCTTGAACCGCGCCAGCGCGAGCAGAAACGTATTGACGCCGCGGTATGGTTTCTTGCTCACGAAACTGGTAGGAACGCGGATTCCATCGGAGCTAGTTTTCCACGGCTTATGCCACGGCACGCAACCCTGCTCTAGCTCCTCCATGATCTTGTCTGTGATGTAACCGTAAACTTGATTGCTCATTGCTTCTCTCTCCTTTGTATCAATTCGATACGTCGCGTGCTGCAACGAATCTGAGTTAAGAGAGAGCAAACACTGTGCCGATTGTATCATAATGATACATGGCAGTTTTACGACTTCACGGGATGGATTGCGACGCCTCTATGTGACACGCGACATGACAAGCGACAAAACCAGCGGCACGAATGACAAGGCGCGATGGTTCACGAGCGGTTGCGGTTTGCAGAATGATACTCGCGCTAATTAGTTTCAGCGTGTAAATTCGCACACCCATCCCTACCCCACCC
>DASPXM010000154.1:0-8328 GCA_035637295.1 Verrucomicrobiia bacterium | reverse complement strand
GAGTCCAAGGTAGATTGGGTCGTGCCGCGCTTCCGTTTGATCATTCGCAAGAATCCGATCAGCGAGGCGGCGAATTTTCACATCAACATGAGGCCGCCGACGGAAGTAACGGGCTTGAAGCGCATGATGCCGATTTCGGCGCACCTGCTCGAGCAACGCAATCGCGGCAGAGTCTTTCTGCATAGCGCTGATCCGCACGATCAGCTGGATATCGATTCGCGCATGCTTGAACATCCCGAAGATTTGAAGGCGATGGTCGAGGCGATGCAGTTCATCGACGAACTGGTTCACCAGTCGCAGATTAGAGAATTTTACGGCGCGCTTATTCAACCGGGTCCCCAGGAAAACTGGGATGAGTTCGCGCGCAAGACCTACGATAGCTACCACCACGGCGTCGGCACCTGTAAGATGGGACCGTCGTCGGACAACATGGCCGTCGTCGATCAGCGTTTGCGCGTGCACGGCATGCAAAATCTCTGGGTCGGTGACGCATCGATCATGCCGGTTGTGAGCCGGGCGAATACAAATCTCACGTCGATCATGATCGGCGAGCGCTTGGCAGATTTCGTTCAAGAGGTTGCGTAGGGGCAAGGCGCGCCTTGCCCCTACCTGTATCTGTGGAGGAAACATGGCCGACTACCCGCTCAGGGCTGAAGCGATAAAATCCGAATTCAAGCGCGCTGGCATTCGCTTTGTTGTCGCCTTGCCGGACCGTGTCACGAGTCACTATCTGCTCAAGGGCTTGCTCGCGGACCCGGACTATCACGTCGTGCAGGTGTGCAAAGAAGATGAAGGCGTGTCGATTTGCAGCGGGCTCTACGCCGCAGGTCACAAGTCGGTGTTCATGATGCAATACACCGGGTTTCTGGATTCGATCAATGCGATCCGTGGCGTCGGTGTCGAGGGAAGGTTCCCCGTTTGCATGATCGTTGGCTTGCTCGGCAAAGAACCGGATGTCGCGCCGATGAAATCGAATAAGTTCGGCGTCAAGATCATCGAGCCGATCCTCGACGTCATGGGTATCGAGCATCTGCTCATTGAACGGGATGCGGATACTGAACAAATCGCGCCTGCCATCGAAAAGACGTTTAAGAACTCGTTTCCCACAGCCATTCTTATTGGAAGGGAGCCGCGCTAACCGTGATGAAACGGGATGAAATGTTGAAAGCCTTTGCGCGCCAGCGCAAAGATGAGATCGTCGTGGCCGTCTATATGGCGGCGCAGGAGATCACACATATCGCCCCCAACGATTTGAATTACACTTTCACCGGCGCGATGGGGCAGGGCTCGTCGCATGCTTTGGGCTTAGCGCTGGGTCGTCCGGACAAACGGGTGGTCGTGTTCGATGGCGACGGGAGCTTGCTGATGAATCTCGGCAGTCTGGTCACGATCGCCAATCAGGCGCCGAAGAATTATGTTCACTGCTTGTGCGAAAACGGCACCTATGAGACGAACGGCTCCGTGCCGATACCACGTGCTGGTCAGATACGTTTCGCCGAGCTGGCAAAGACTGCCGGCTACCGGAACACGTACGAGATTTCCGATCTCTCCGACTGGGAGAAGAAGCTCCCCAATATACTCAAAGAGGAAGGACCGCTCTTTGTCGACCTCAAGGTCGAACCGGGTGAAGCATACCCGGAAAACTTCCCTCGGCTATACAGTATCGAGCACCGGGAAAAGTTTCGCCGCACCTTGGCGAATAGTTAGCTTTCCTTACGACTTTGCCTCGACACCACGATCGCCTAAAGTCTCGGGTCCAAAGACGCGAGACTCTAGACTCAAAATAGCCGCCACTGCCAATACTCACGCATGTCCTCTGAGGCGACGGCACAAGTTCTTGCCCTGATCACCTCGGTTCTTTACGCTTCGGCGCTCGTTTCGGCTCGCGCGGGCATGCGCTACTCCAATCCGACGACGGTCACGCTGGTTTCGATTCTCATGCAAAACCTGATTTTGTGGACCGCGGTACTTTTGACCGGCGGTTTCCCTGCGGTTCCGATGGCCGGCATCCTGCTCTTCACGCTAGTGGGGATTTTTCAACTGGGCGTTCGCCTTTTTGCCTATACCGGTGTGGCAAAGATCGGTGCTTCGCGCAGCAGCGCGCTCCAATCCGTGAGCCCGCTGATCAGCGCAACGATCGCCATCACGATTCTCGGAGAACAAACGTCGCTTTTGATCATTGTCGGGACAGTTCTTGTCGTCGTCGGAATCATCCTGATTTCTTGGAAACCGAAGCAACAACTACCTGGTTTTCACCGCTGGCATCTGTTGCTGCCCATCGGGGCAGCTTTTCTCACCGGCATAAACCATCCGATCCGGCGTTATGTACTGACCATGGCCAACGAGCCTTTGTTTTTCTCCGCGCTGATGGGTGCGGTTTCGTTCGGAGGTTTCCTCGTTTACCTCGCGGGTTCGCCGGAGTCGCACCGGTTGGTGTGGAATCGTCAAGCGATTGGGCCTTTCCTGGCGACGGGATTGTGCGAAACCTTGTCCATTTTGTTCATTATTACGGCAATCAGTTTGGGGCGGGTGGTCGTCGTCGTGCCTATCGCGACGAGTTATCCGGTGTGGTCGCTCATTCAAGCGAGAATATTTCTGCGCGACGTCGAATTGATCAATTGGAAGATCGTCACCGGCATTCTCAGCGTCGTCGCCGGCAATTTCGCGATTCATTTGGGAAGATGATCGACCACAAAGGACCTAGCGCGGCAGAGCCGCAACCGAAAGTTGGAATATCTCGCGCAAAGACGCAAAGGCGCAAAGGTAAAAAAGGATTCCGAACTTGGCGTCTTGGCGACTTGGCGCGAGTAAATCCTCGTTTTCATGAGCTACCGCCGTTCGGAGAATTTGCGCAAACCGCGCAAACTTTCAAGTATAGCAATGCAATGCAATACAAAGTGGAGAAAGGTTATTTGTGACTAAGAATCGTTTACCCGAAATCACTTGTCACATGGTTCTGCCCAGCATAGTATTCCTCATTGGAGGTAAGCCGTGAAACTCTATGACATCTCTCTGACCCTTTCACCGCGATCGATCCGTTGGATAACCGCGCAGCCGCTCGAGTTGATCGAGCGCAAGCGCATGAGCCGGGGCGACGCGAATAATTCTTCGTCGATTCACACGAGCGTTCACGCCGGCACCCATGTTGACGCGCCGTTTCATTTCGTTCCCAACGGGATCACCATCGAGTCTCTGTCGCTAGAGACATTTATCGGACCTGCAAGAGTCTGCGCGGTTGAACCCCGCAGGCGCATCACCGCGACGGATGTCGCCAAAGCGGAACTGCAGGGTGAAACTCGGGTGCTGTTCAAAACACGCAATTCAAATCTATTAAAAAAGGGCGTGTATGATCCGAGCTTTGCGCCTTTTTCCGTCGACGGCGCTGACGCGCTCGTCAAGCTCGGTGTCAAACTGGTTGGGCTTGATTATCTTTCCGCTGCGGCAGCCGACGAACAGGTGCCGGTTCATCTGGCGTTTCTCAATCACGGCGTAATCTTGCTCGAAGGCATTGACCTGTCCGACGTACCGGCGGGGCGCTACGAATTATTCTGCCCGCCGGTGAAACTCGCCGGCTCTGACGGAGCGCCGTGCAGGGCAGTGCTGCGCGAGCTCTCGTGAGTGATTCACCGGAGTCCTTGATCACGAAGACCACGAAGCTTCCCCCTCCTTCATCCTCTCCCGCATGCGGGGAAAGAAAGAGGTGGGGGTGAGGTCGCGATGAATTCCAATTTCCAACCCTCCATCATCGTTCACGGCGGCGCGGGACCCATTAGAGACGACAGCCTTCCTGTCCGGCTCGAAGGCTGCAAAGCCGCGGCGCTTGCCGGCTGGAAGATTCTCGAAAATGGTGGTTCGGCGACCGACGCTGCGGAGGCTGCGGTTGTCGTGCTCGAAGATAATCCGATTTTCAATGCGGGAACTGGATCGACATTGAATAGTCTTGGCACAGTCGAAATGGACGCAGCGATCATGGAAGGACATTCACTTCGCGCGGGATCCGTGGCGGCGGTCTCACGAATCAAGAATCCAATCAAACTGGCGCGCCGGATCATGGACGACGGACGGCATCTCATGCTCGCCAGTGAAGGTGCGCTGATGTTCGCACGCGAAATTGCCTTTCCCGAATGCCCGCCTGAAACGCTGATCGTCGATCGTGAAAAAAAACGCTGGGAAAGCAAGCACGGCACGGTTGGTTGCGTCGCTTTGGATTCAAACGGCCATCTCGCCGTGGCAACTTCGACCGGCGGCATTTTCGACAAGCTGCCCGGTCGAGTCGGCGACTCGCCTCTCATCGGCTGCGGCACCTACGCCAACGACTACGGTGCTGCCTCCTGCACTGGACAGGGGGAGGCGATCATCCGCACGGTACTGGCAAAATCGGCTGTTGATCTGTTGAAAGCCGGCGTCGATCCGCAATCAGCCGCCGACCAAGCTGTTACCCTGCTGGCGGAGAAAACCGGCAGCACCGGCGGACTCATTCTTATCGATCGGCACGGCAAGATCGGCTACGCGCGCAACACGACGCATATGCCGATGTGCTGGATTACGAATTCTGGTCAACCTACAACGGACAGTTAGGTCCGTCTAGTCGCGATCCGTCTTGTTTGATCCGCGAGGCAAAAGAGAGTAGTTACCAATCGAGTAGCAGCTCTTTGGGAAGCTTCGTCGCCGCGCCAATTCTGCACGCAAACCATTGTGGAAACGGTAGAGCCTAGTATCGTCTGCATCGTTGGCATGCACCGTAGCGGCACCTCGATGATCGCGCGGCTGTTGCATCAGTGTGGGTTGGACTTGGGTCCTTCTGAACGACTCTTGAAAGCCGATGCAACGAATCCGTTAGGACACTTCGAGCATCGGGGTTTTCTTGACATCAATCGGCAGCTGCTCAAACATTTCGAAGCAACTTGGCATGAACCGCCCGAACTACAACCAGGCTGGCACCTGGATCCCGGGCTCAAACGGTTGCTGTCGGAGGCCAAGGCGCTGGCGGCGACGTTCGATGGTTGCTCGCCATGGGGTTGGAAAGAACCCCGAGCATCGCTTTTTCTTCCTTTTTGGAAGGAAGCTATCCCGAACATGCGTTTCGTGATTTGCATCCGGAATCCCCTGGAGGTCGCGCGCTCGCTGGAAACGCGAAATAATATTCCGATTCGTAAAGGGACGGCTCTTTGGTACCGCTACGTGCGAGCTTCACTTGAGGACACAGAGGGGAGCCCAAGAATTTTTTCGTTTTTTGACGATTTCTTTCACAATGGTTCCGGTGAAATCGAGCGCTTGCTTAGATTTTGTGGGTTGCCAGTGCCCGGCAACAATTTAGATTGCAACAGCGCTGTCGCCTCCGAGCTGCGGCATCATACCAGTGCGATTCAGAGTCTTTTGGTAGAACCTTGCGTAACTTCGGAATGCAAACACTTTTATCTCGGCCTCCGGGCCGTCTTGTTACCTCACTTTTCCCGTGTTGAAGGCGACGGCGATCGGCTGGAACCGGATTCTGCAACCGTGAGTGCGTTCGTGAAGTTGTTCAAGGACTTCGAGAGCTCACGCGCAGCATCGACTCCGACAGTAGAATCGCCGGAGGCCCAGTCTCGCTTGGGTGATCAGCATTCGACAAATAGACTAAAAAAGCTTTTCGAGTCGTTAAAGCGTTTCTGAAGCGAAAATCGACGGGGGCGGACGGTTGCGGGTCAACTCGGATATCCACCGGGTAAGAGTTTGCGCGCCGTCCATACTAAGTCTCGCGTTGGCAATGTCCGGAGGAAAATCATGGTTATCGATTTCGAGCACCACTACATACCGGCGGAGTTGGGACGACGTTTTGGCTTGGACCCGACGAAGAAAGAGGCGGTGAAAACGCGGGATGCGACGGTGCATGCGCAGCTCTTCGATCTCGAGGCGCAGATCCGCGACATGGATCGCGTCGGCATCGATGTGGCAGTGCAGAGTTGCATCCTCGGCTGGGATACGACCCTGGAGAATTGCCGGTTAATCAATGATTGCAGCGGAAGAGCGCAAAAGGATTTTCCCGGACGGTTCGTCGGACTGGCACATATACCGCCGCTAGGCGGCGCGGCGGCGTTGCAGGAATTAGAACGCGCAATCCGCGAGCTTGGCTTGGTCGGCGTTACGATACCCTCGCAAGTCAACGCGCTGTCGCTCGATGCCAAAGAGTTCGCGCCGTTTTATGATTTGGTGAATAAACTTGGCGTGCCGATCTTCGTTCATCCTGCTCTGGCGCCAAAGGGATACAGTCTGCTTCAAGATTACCAGTTGCCGGTGATTCTCACGCGCGAGTTCGATCTCGGGGTTGCCGTGACGCGGCTTATCGCCGGCGGCGTCGTTGAGCGTTACGCTGAACTTGATTTTGTTTTTGCCCATTTCGGCGGCGGTCTCGCCGGTTACAAAGAACGCATCGCGCGCTCGTCATATCGATTCAAATTGCCACGGTCGTTCGAAGAATATTTCGACCGGCTCTACTTCGACATGGCGGGCTTCGAGGGGAGTCCCATCGCCCTGCGCTGCGCGCTCGAAGGGATTCGTCCGCAACGCATGGTTTTCGCCACCGACTATCCGCAAAATTTTAATAATAGCGATCCAAAGCACGGAAAGAGTGTCGACGGGGTGCGGGAGTATATTGATGAGGTTCGTGGTCTGTCGCTAGACACGAAAATCAAAGATAACATGCTCGGCGGAACAGCGGCGAAATTACTGAAGATCATGTGACAGACGCAGGTGAACTAAATTATCCATAGAGGAGACCAGCAATGTTGCGAATCAAAGGCATCACCAAGGATGAAGCATCCGAAGAAACGAAAAAACTTTTCGAGGAACAGGAGAAACAGTACGGCTCGATTCTAAACACTGCAAAGGTATACGGCCTTAGGCCGACGATTCAAAAGGGGGTTCAAGCGCTACAAGCGGGAATCCTGGCGTCGGGGTTGATCAGCGGTGATCTACGCCATTTGCTGTGCATGAAGGCCGCCAGCATCAACGGTTGCCCGTATTGAATTGACATCAATGCATCCAGTGGGATGCGCAATGGCGCGTCGGCGGAGAAAGTAGAAGCGGCACTGGGTAATTATAAAAAGAGCCCGGTGTTTTCGCCGCGCGAAAAATTAGCCCTGGAGCTATGCGAGCGGATGACCTATTCCGGCAAACGGGTGACCGATCGGTTTTTCAACCGACTCAAACGGCATTTTTCGGAAGAAGAGTTGGTCGAGCTGGCGGCGATCATCGCGCTGGAGAATTTCCGCAGCAAATTTAATCCGGTCTTTGCGGTTGAAGCGCAAGGATTTTGCCCGCTGCCCGCAGTCAAGGAAGTCGCCGCTGCAGCGGCGAGCCGGTTTCATGAGTAGCAAGCCCGAAAGAGACTAAATGCCGGGTGGCAATATGATTTCGACCAGGATCTTTCTGCACGTACTCGTTGGGTTGATGCTTGCAGCTCACATGACCTACGCCGCGTCAGCGCCGACCAAAGTGACGATCCACGTGCCCTCGAAGAGCTTGTCGATCATGCCATATTACTTCGGCAAAGATAAAGGTTTCTTCGCCGCCGAGCAGATTGAACCACAATTGGTCATGATGTCGCCGCCAATCGCGATCGCCGCGCTGGTCGCGGGCGAACTTGATTTCTCTTCCACCACTGGCGCGGCCACGTCGGCGATCATGCGCGGGCTGCCGCTCAGGCGCGTATTTTATGTCCAGCAGGACCCCGTCCATGTTTTGCTTGCGCAGCCGGAGATCAAATCAGTTGAAGCATTGATCGGCAAGACCGTCGGCGTTACGGCATTGACCGACGCGGTAGGCATGTCGACGAGCGTGATTCTGCGCGCCCATGGCATTGAGGCCGGTAAGGTCACGCTGTTGGCAATGCAGGTAACCGACAACGCGATCAAAGCGCTCACCACAAAAAGAGTCGCCGCGACGTTGCTTGCACCACCGTACGTTGAGGAGTTAGAGGCGAAAGGCTATGTAAAGCTTGCTGAAGCCAGGACCTACGCGCCGCTGAGCTTTATCGGATTGGTGACCTCGATCGAAACCATGAAGAAGAGTCCGCAGAAGGCTTACGGCATGATCGCCGCTTTGCACCGAACCATGAACTACATCCTAAATCCAGCGAATCGCAACGAAGTTGTTCAGTACGTTTCGAGCTATCACAGGATCGATCTCCCGCTGGCCGAGAAGGCCTTCGCCGCGCAGATGCTCGGCTACAGCAAAGACGGCACGAAACCGCGCGCAGCGGTCGAGAGAGAGATCGAGATTTACCGCGAGGCGCTGAAAATCGCGAAGACTTTTACACCGGACGACTTGGAAGATCTGAGCTTGCTCAGG
>DASPXM010000153.1:0-6685 GCA_035637295.1 Verrucomicrobiia bacterium | reverse complement strand
GATTCAGCCACATTTGGCATGCTGGGAGTTTTGTGACTTCTCACTCGTCAATCGAGCTACTCTGTCACTCGACGACTGCATTGTTCCGCGATTGACGTCACAGCCCAGGTGGCATCTCGGTTGCTACATTTGAGTGTGGATTTGGGGGAATTACGGTCAGAGGTGCACCTAACCAATTTGGCATGACATAAAATTCGTAGATTTGACCGGAATTCACGGATTTATCAAAGCTATATTTGATCAAGAATCGCCCTCGAACTCGTTCGGCCAACAAAATTGATCAGTATATTCACACAGTCGACGTTCTATTCGGGATTTCGTACCAAATCGTCCGGTGCGAAAACCATCTCCACGGCGCCGTTCGCGAAGAGGATCGCTATCGACATCATAGATTTTGGGACCGTTAAATGAAGAAAATGAAACCCGGGTCTAAGCTGATTACCAACCGGTTCCTCGCTTCGCGCGATCAGGACTCCAATCAGGATTTGGCGAAACAGTCACATTATCAGTCCCTTTTTAATTCGGTGGCGTTTAGTATCGTCGAAACGGATCTGACCGGAAGGATTGTCGATTGCAATCCGGCTCTTGCCAGGATGTTGTTAGCCAGCCAAGACGATTTCAGAGCCTGTAAGGTTTTGAGTCTCATGCCGAACAAATGGCACGAGAAGGAAGAATCAACGCGCGCCGAGGTCATCGACAATGGCGTAACTGATGAATACGAAATTGAGCTCCGCAAAAGCGATGGGACAGTTTTTCCTGTGGCCGTCAAAAAATGGCTGCAAACCGATGAGCGAGGAAAAGCACAGGGCATCTGGATGTTGGTCCGTGATATCACCGATAAGAAGAAAAATGACGATGTTGTCTATCAGCGCGCTATCTTGCTCTTGGAAAATCAGATTCGTTATCAGTCTCTTCTGGCCAGCTTACCGATCGGAATTTTGACCATCGACAAAACCGGCCGGATAGATACGGTCAATCCGGCGGTTGAAGAATTGCTGGCTTATACATCGTCCGAGATCGTCGGTAAAAACCTCGAAGAGCTCGTGACCAGTCCCAGCGGGCACCCATTGTCGATCACCGCCCGGCAGGCTCATACCGCCGTCGCCAAGTGCCGCAACAATAAAATCTTGCCCGTGCAGATCACGTTCAGCGAGCTTCGCACTAAAGGTCAGATTTTGTACACAGGCTTTCTGCGGGATATCACGGTGGACGTGCAAATACGCGAAACGCTGCAGCGCGCGCACGATGAATTGGAAGCCCGTGTGCGCGAGGAAAGCGCCGAGATAGCGCGCTTGAGCGATGCTTTGCAGGCCGAAATCAGCGAGCGGACCTGGGCCCAAGAGCAATTTCGCATTGCGGTGGAATCAGCGCCGAACGGCATGCTGATTGTGGATCAAGATGGAAACGTCACGCTCGTGAATGCTCAAATCGAGCAACTATTTGGTTACAACCGCGACGAATTGATGGGCCGGCCGGTTGAAATCTTGCTGCCGGAACGTTTTCGCGGCAAACAGGCTGGACAACAAGAGAGTTTCTTCACTAGCCCGAATGAAAGATGGATAGGTCGCAGTCGAGAGCTCTATGGTCTTCGGAAAGACGGTACCGAATTTCCCGTGGAGATCGGCTTGAATCCGATTCACACGCCGAGGGGCAAGGGGGTTTTAGTCGCTGTTGTCGACGTGACCGAGCGCAATCACGTCGAGTCAGAGCTTAAGCGAACCGCGTTTCACGACGGCTTGACCGGCCTGCCCAATCGCACGTTGTTCCTCGACAACCTGCTACGGCTCAATGCGTCAGCGAAACGACATGGACATCATCCCTTCGCGCTGCTTTTCTTGGATTTGGATCGCTTCAAAGTGATCAACGACACCCTCGGCCACATGGTGGGCGATAAATTATTGATCGAGATGGCTCAACGGCTCGTCGAATGCACGCGCGAGGAGGACACGGTAGCCCGCCTGGGAGGCGATGAGTTCGCCATCCTGCTCGAACAGATTCGCGGCCCTGAGGACGCGGTTCGCGTGGCCGAGCGGACCTTGGAGCGATTGGCGGACCCGGTGATGTTGGATGATAACGAAGTCTCGGTCGGCGCTAGCATCGGCATCGCGCTAAGTCTCACCGGCGAGAAAATGCCCGAGGACTTACTGCGAGACGCAGACATGGCCATGTATCAAGCCAAGACTCGCCGGTCGGGCTATCAGATCTTTGACGCCAAAATGCACACTCGCGCGCTGGAACGGATGCGGTTGGAAATGGATATGAAACGCGCCATCGAACGAAAACAAATCCACCTCCATTACCAGCCGATCGTGTCGTTGGAAAGCGGCAAGCTGGCAGGATTCGAAGCCCTGGCGCGCTGGCAGCACAATGGACGAGGCGCGGTTTCGCCGGCTGAGTTCATACCCCTTGCCGAAGAAACCGGCCTTGTCGGCCCGCTAAGCAGCTGGGTGTTCAGAGAGGCTTGCCGCCAGATGCGCAATTGGCAAGAGCATTTTCCGATGGATGAAAACTGTTACATCAGCGTCAACGTCTCGAGCAAACAGGTATCTCACGGCGGACTGATTGATGAGCTCGACGAAGTGCTTCATGAAACCGGGCTGGAGCCTCAACATCTCCGGCTTGAAATCACCGAGAGCGCACTCGTCGAAAACACTCGGGGCGTCGCTCATACCTTATCCCAATTGCGGAAACGGAGAATTAAGCTCTGCCTGGATGACTTCGGAAAGGGGTTTTCTTCGCTCAACTATCTTCATAGATTTCCCATCGACGTCCTAAAAATCGACCGCTCGTTTGTCCGGCGATTGGGCGCCGCTTTCCCGATGGAACACGGCAAACGGCGTCCCTATGAAATCATTCGTACGATCTTGGCACTGGCGCAAATCCTCGATCTCCAGGTTGTCGCGGAAGGGATAGAAGTCATCAAACAGTTAAACGTACTCAAGGAACTTGGGTGTCAATATGGACAGGGCTTTCTTTTCGCGCCGGCGCTCGAGGCCACCCAAGCGGTCCGCTTCTTCGATTCTGCAGTATCGCTGTCAGAGCTCAATGCCTAAAAACGGCCAACTCACTACTTTGGCCAGCGCTGTCGGGAATTGATGACTCCTCGTTATGGTGTCGAACCTCCGCATGGAGGCGATTCGATCCTGAGGCCATAGTCCTTCGCCGCCGCTTCAGCCGAGATTAAACCCCGCCGCACATCGCGCTCGATCAGTTGACGTGCGCGTTCAGACGGTGGTCCATAACCGCCACCGCCGCCAGTCTCGACGATGATCGAGTCTCCTGGGCTTAGTGGATACGCTTTGCGCTTATAGATGATCTCTGTCTCGCCGGTTTTTTTGACGACGGTGATCCGGCCCGGCTGTCCCTCCTTGCCGCCATGCACACCCCAGGGCGGATACTTCACCCGATCGAACATGGCTTGCAGATCACCAGGCCCGAGAATTTGATAGCGCTTGCGAAAACCCAAGCCGCCGCGAAATTTGCCCGCGCCCGCGGAATCCTCCCGCAGACTGAGCTCGACTATTCGATAGGGATACATCGACTCCTGCAGCTCGACCGGAATGATGCGAGTGTCGCCGTGGGCCATCGTGCGAAATGCTCGTAACTGTAATCACCGTCGGCAATCGCGCGAATCTGTGCGCGCGCCGTGGCTTCGCTCTGATCAAGAATCGTTTTAACAGCGTTCACAAAGGTCTGGACGCCATATTTGTCGGCCCGCTTTTGAGTCAAGTCGCGGCCAAGCATGCAGCCGGCATGTTGCGCCGCGATGTCGCCCAGCAATTCCACCGGAAAGCCGTGTTGTTTTCTATGATCCGGTAAACTTCGTGAATCGGCTCGCCCTTGGACCAAAGTTTAATCGAGCGCAGCTGCAACCCTTCCATGAAAATATCGCTGGAGCGCGGCGTTATACCGCCGATATCGATCCAGTGGACGTTGATCGCAAAAAAACCGATCAAATCGCCAAGGCCAGATCCGGCGTAGATCGGCGTGTACATGACGGTATTATGGCGTCGATCTGGTCGGTGATCGAAACGATGCCGTGACGGATGACTTCGAGGGTAATGGGATCGACGACATGTTGTTGTGGAATTGTTTGTGACTGTGAATTCATGATCTGTGAATTTCGGCATTTGTAGGGGCAGACCTCCGTGTCTGCCCTCCGCATGGGCATGCAGGATTGCCCCTACATTTCATTTTGCCGAACATTGAATCCTAATCTCGTGCAGCCCACCGATCTCGAAACGGTCGCCCGGCCAGACAACCGTGGTCGATCCATATTCTTCGATGACCGCGGGACCAGCGGCACTGAAGCCAGCCGCCAGCGCATCTCGGTGAAAAATCTGCGCGTCGACCCAGCCGCCGGCGTTGCCGATATAAATTCGTCGCGTTTGCGCCGGCGGTGCTTTTGCCGCCGCACGCGGCAGGCGAGCAATTTCAGGCTGTTTCAAGCGAGCGAAAGCGCACAGATGCAACGCCTGAAATTCAGCGGGCGCCTTGGCATCCGCATGACCATAGCGTCGCTTGTAATCGCGTTCGAAGGCGACGCGGATCTGCTCCTTGTCCTTCAGGCCCGAGACCGGAACCTTGATATTGTGCCGCTGGCCGCGATAGCGCATTTCCGCGTGGCGCTCGAAAAAAACATCGCTGGTGGCGAATTCAGCAGCGAGCGAAACGGCGGCTTCCTTTTCCATCGCAGCGAATATTTCTGCCATGGCCGGCACCGACTTGTCGTCGAGCATCCCGACGAAAGTTTTGGAAGTATCGATCCGCGCGTCGGCCAAAAGCATGCCGATCGCCGAGAAATTGCCGGGCTCAGGTGGAACGACGACGGTGGGAATCGAAAGCTCGTGCGCCAGTGCGCAAGCATGGAGTGGTCCGCCGCCACCATAGCTGAAAAGGATAAAGTCGCGCGGATCGAGGCCATGCTCGACGGAAATTTTTCGAATCGCGCTGGCCATGATCACCGTGACGATCGAGATGATCCCGTCGGCCATTTTGATCATGCCATTTTCGCCGCCGTATCCCAGCGGCGTCGCGATCCGTTCCTCGATGACACGCCGGGCCGTATTCACGTCGAGTTTCATCTCGCCGCCGAGAAAATTTCCTGCGTTCAGGCGCCCGAGCACCAAATTCGCGTCAGTGACCGTCGGCTCCATGCCGCCCCGACCGTAGCTCACCGGACCGGGCGTCGAACCGGCGCTCTGGGGACCGACGTGAACCCGCTTTTGCGAATCAAGCCAGGCGATCGAACCACCGCCCGAGCCCACCTCGACGATGTCGATGACCGCTGACTTGATCGGAAATCCTTTTACGTAACCGTTGGCATAATAGAGGGAATTCACCGAGAAGCGGCCGTTCTCGACCAAAGCGCTTTTTGCTGTCGTGCCGCCCATGTCGAAGGCGACCAGGTTTTTGAAACCGAGCGCATCGGCGTAGGCGCTGGCCCCGATGCAACCGCCGATGGGACCTGACTCGACTAAACCGATCGGTTGCCGGCAAGTACGCTCGGCGGACAACAAACCGCCGTTGGAGCCCATCATGAACAACGAGCCTGCGAAGCCCTGCTGCTCGAGATCGCTATCGAGTTGGCGAATATAGGTGCTCACCTGTGGCCCGATGTAAGCGTTGGCTGCGACCGTGGAACAGCGCTCGTATTCATACCATTCGCGCGTGAGATCTGTGCTGAAGGTAACGTAAACGCCCGGCAAAAGTTTTTTCAGTTTTTCGGCGGCAACTTCTTCGTGCACCGGATTGATGTAGGAGTTCATAAAAAAGATCGCCAGCGATTCGACGTCGGTTTTTCCAATCTCGACGGCGAGCTTCTCGAGCGCCGCCATGTCGAGCGGCGTCACAACCTCGCCCTTGCTGCCCATGCGCTCGGGAACTTCGAGCCGGAGCTCGCGCGGTATCAATGGCTCGTCACGTTGATAGTGAAGATCGAAGGGATCAGGCCGATTGCCGCGGGCGATTTCAAGAATGTCGCGAAAGCCCTGGCTTGTCACCAACGCGGTTTTGGCGCCTGTGCGTTGAATCAATGAATTGATGACCAGTGTCGTTCCATGGTTCACCAGCGACGCTTCCGCAGGTTTGATCTTGGCTTTGTGAAAGCATTCGAGAATACCCTCCACCAAGTTGTCATAGGTGGTCGGACTCTTCGCGTAGATGACTTTCTGGGTCGCGTGATCGTAAGCGACTAAATCGGTAAAGGTGCCGCCGATATCGACGGCAATGGCGTAGGACATCAAAAACTCCGGTTCAAGGTTTCAGGTTCAAAGTACAGAGATCCGCGTTCCCAGCTCGTTTCGAGCATTGACCTTTGAACATTGAACCTTGAACGTTACTCACGGCGTGCCTTGCCGTTGTCGTCGACAAAGACGCCATAGTTATCGCAGGCGCTTTCACGCGAGACAAAGCCTCGAATCACGTCGCGCTGGACCAATTCGACAGGGCGCTCACGCGGATCGCCGTAGCCACCTCCGCCACCGGTGGCCATGCGCACGCGATCGCCGGCTTGCAATGGGCGGTTTTCAGTTTTGTAAAGCAGCTCGGGTTCCTTGGCTCCGTTCTTGTAGATCAGCACCTGCCCGGACTTTGCTTCCTTGCCACCGCGCACACCCCAGGGAGGACAACCGATGCGGTCAAAGTTCGCCCACAGTTCGCATGGCGCAACCAGGACATATTGTTT
>DASPXM010000152.1:0-13913 GCA_035637295.1 Verrucomicrobiia bacterium | reverse complement strand
CAAGTAACCGAAAAGGGCCACCGAGTTGTCACAGCGCTCCTGGCGGCCCGGCAAGCAGATACGGACAAACTCATCAGCTTGGCAGCATGAAAATTTCATCGCGGCTTGCGAACAATTTCGACTGTTGTAGTACAGAGGTTTTTTAAATTCTCCCCTCCGCGCCCTCAGCGCCTCCGCGGTGAACTATCCGGGCACAAATAATACTAAAGGCCAGGGCGAGCCGCGCCGCAGCAGCGTTTGTATTTTTTGCCGCTGCCGCAAGGGCAGGGGTCGTTTCGTCCGGCTTGGCGGACAGAAGTCTTCGCATCGGCGGCACGCACGATCTCCATCAACTTTTCTGTCGGCTCCCCGGCTTCCACCAACTCGGCGAATTTTTGGAAGTACGGCTTACTGTGCGTGAAGAATACCTTCAACCCGGCGCAGAGATAGTTGAGTCCGGCTTCGCCGTCGGGGGTTTTGATGATGCGGTCTTTAGGGCAGCCGCCGTTGCACATGCTCAGCACTTCGCACTCGCGGCAGTATTTGGGCAGGCTCGTCCATTTGTTCTGGCCGAATTCTCGTTGTTTCGGATCTTCGATCATTTCAGCCAGCGGGCGGTCATGAATGTTGCCGATCTTAAACTCCGGCTGAACGTAGTGGTCACAGGAATAAAAATCGCCGTTGTGCTCGACGACCGGGACGTCGCCGCAGGTCTCGCGGTAAATACAAAGCGCGTGCTCCATGCCGAGAAACGGCCGGACCGATTCGTCGAAAAGCTGAATGAAGATCTTGCCGATATCGTGGTGTACCCACTCGTCAAAGATCGTGTTTAAGAATTTCCCGTAGGCCGCCGCGGGCACAGAGCGCTGGTGTGCCGGATGGTTTGGATCGCCGGTTTTCTCGACCAGCGGTAAGAATTGCAAATACTGTCCGCCGATCTCTTTGAAGTAGCGATAAACCTGAGTGGGATATTTAACATTGACGTCGTGGACGACGCAGAGCAGGTCGACATGCACCTTCGCCCTACGGAGCATCTGGAACGCTTGGACGACTTGTTTATGTGTCGGCTTCTGACCTTTGGTCACTCGGTAGTGGTCGTGCAGTTCGCGCGGACCATCGAGGCTGAGGCCGATATAGAAATTCTCTTTGCCGAGAAATTCGCACCACTCGTCGTCGATCGTCGTGCCGTTGGTCTGAATACCATTGATGATCTTTTTATCCTGCGGCAGGTGTTTTTTCTGCAATTCGACGGCTTTGCGGAAGAAATCGACGCCAAGCAGCGTCGGCTCGCCGCCGTGCCACGAGAAGCTGACGATTTCTCCGGGCGTCGCCTGGATATGTTGGATGATGTAGCGTTCGAGAGTTTCGTCGTTCAGGCGAAAGTTGCTGCTTTTGGGATAGAGATTCTCTTTCTCTAAATAATAGCAGTAGTGACAGTCGAGGTTACAGATCGCCCCGACCGTCTTCACCATGATCTGAAACTCACGCGCCGCAGTTTCCAAAAGAATGACCTCCAGTACGTTAGCCGAGCAGGCTCGCTATCCCTAGTCTGCCTGAATGGCTCGCTAATCGAGGACTCTACTGAAAAAACGAATGGATGTCATCAGGCTGAAGGGTGGTTACGGCAGTAGATCGGTTAGAATGGCTGCAAGTCGCACCTCTCGCTCAGACTAGGCGACTTGACAGCGCAGCGGAAACTATTGAGAATCGTATAGTTTGATAAGTCATTTGGGTCACAGCCGTGATACTGGATGAGTCGCACATTCGAGCAAATACAAGACTTAGTTGCCCGAGGAGAGATCCGAATTTGGGAGCACGGTTACGATGAACTCGCGATGGATGATATTTTCGTCGATGCCATTTTGGCCGGTGTTGCTGGCGGTTTAGTCATTGAGGATTATCCCAATTATCATAAAGGAGCTTGTGTGCTTGTTTTGCAACGCGATCAATATCAGAGGCCAATCCAAGTTGTTTGGGGAATACCCAAAGAGGCGCTACACCCGCGGTTTTGGTGACCGCGTATAGACCGGATCCAGCTAGTTGGAGCGACGATTTCTTAAGGAGAAAAGAATGAGAAAACGCTCTCATACAAAACTGATTCATGAAGGACAGTATGCAGCTGAAGTTGACGTTGAGCTGATTGAAACAGAGGATGGCTGGTCGCCCTACCTCTCAGTGGAAGACGGCAGAAAACTTGATGACGTGCGGCAGGCCCTTCGTGATGGCGATCTCAAACGCGCTAGCCGGCTAGCGCGTGTGTATCAACTCATGCCAGTGAGCGCATGAGATCGTCCCGACTGTGATGACGCATTCGTAGATAGGCTTACGCTTGCGAGTCTTGTTTCTTGTTGTGAATAGATGACCGTCAACCCTCAAGCGATACTACCAGGCGGTTGCACCAATATACCTCCTATACCTCACGGCAAACTTCCGGACATCGGAAAAGTTAAAAATTTGCGATTAGTGGCGCGAATACGAGCTCGGTTTTGCAGCCGATCCAGAGTCTATCGGTTACTTTATAGATCGCTTAGACCGCCCAAGAAGTAATTTCCAGGACCTTAATCAAGCACAGCTGTTTGGCGATAGGAAAAGTTTTATGGAACCCAATCGGCGGCAAAGATATTGAACTCTCGCGCCTCCTTTCCGTTTCGCGTCGAAGCGAATACCAATTTTTTCCCGTCCCGTGAAAACATTGGGAAACTGTCGAAGCGCGCTCCGTAAGTTACTCGCTCCAGGCCAGTTCCATCGACATTGATCAAGTATAGAGAGAAGCTCCCTCGGTCCGGATCGTGCACGTTCGACGAGAAAATGATCTGCCGATTGTGCGGATGAAGAAACGGCGCCCAGTTCGCCGCGCCGTTGTTGGTTAGTTGCCGCTTGTTCGAGCCGTCGGCAGACATCATGAAAATCTCCGCCCGCGTCGGCTTGATCAAATTTTGCTTGAGCAAAGACTCATATTCCATTAATTCGTCCGGCGTTTTTGGATGATACGCTCGATAGACGATCGTCTTGCCGTCCCAGGAGAAAAATGGCCCGCCGTCATAGCCTTTCTCGGAGGTGAGCCTTTTGATGCCGTTGCCGTCAGAGTTCATAGTATAAATATCGAGATCTCCGGCTCTCATTGAAGTAAAAACGATCTTTTTCCCGTCAGGAGAAATGGTTCCCTCTGCGTCGTAGCCAGGATTTTTCGTCAGGCGTTTCAGACCAGAGCCGTCGACATTTGCGCTGAAGATTTCATAGCTGGGATAGATCGGCCAGACGTATCCCTGACTTCGATCCGGCGCCGGCGGGCAGGCATCGCCGGCCAAATGGGTCGATGCATAAATGATTCGTTTCCCGTCAGGGAAGAAAAACCCGCAAGTCGTTCGTCCTTTGCCGCTGTTCAAGAGTTTCACGTCGCTTCCATCGACGTTCATGCTTAAGATCTGATCGCATTCGAATGGAGGCCTGGTGGATTGGAAAATTATCTTATTGCCGTCATACGAAAAGTACGCTTCGGCGTTCTGTCCCCCGAAGGTGAGCTGATTTAAGTTCTGTAAGTGTTTCTCTTGCGTTTCCGCTGGCGGCCGTAAGGGCGGGTCTTGGGCTCGAACCAGCAGTGAGCTGACGGCGGTCAATAGACATAGGAAGATGAGCCATGCCAGGGAGTCTTTCATGGTCGGATCAATCGAGCTGAATAGTATTTCAGAGCGTTATCGGAAAACTTCACTGCCGTCACAATCTAACATAGTTGATCGCTGTTCAAGCCAAAGGATAGATGGTGTTTTTTGTGGGCGCTAAGTAACACTTGTATGGCTGTCACTCGGCGACTTGATCTGTTGGGCGCCATGGTCAATAATTGGGCGTTGGTTGGAAGAAAAGTGCAACCATGAGCAAAGAATATGTTGAAAAGCGAGACGCGGGCTATTGGATCTCCAACACTCGTGTTTCGCTCGCCTCGGTCGTCTACGCTTTTCTCGGCGGCCAGTCTGCTGAGAGCATCGCACAGTCTTTTCCGGCGCTCACATTGGAACAAGTCTACGGGGCTGTCGCTTTCTATCTGTCCAACCGGGCCGATATCGATGCCTATCTCGCTCAAGCTCAAGCGGATTATGAAATCGCTCGGCAAGCCGCCCGCGACGCCGATCCGATGTTCTATGTGAAACTAGCCGACGCACGCCGAACAGTTCAATCCTCACACCCATGAAAATTCGGTTTCAGGCGGATGCAGACCTGAACCAGATAATCGTGTTGGCGACAGTGCGGCGTGAACCGTCCATAGATTTCCAGACAGCACGCGCGGCTAACCTGACTTCGTTAGACGATCGAGAAGTATTAGAAATCGCCGCTCGCGATGGCCGGATACTTGTAACACACGATTGCAAAACCATGCCGCGGCATTTCTTGGAATTTATTGCTGGAACTACTTCCCCGGGATTGCTGATTGTTCCCCAGCACCTTCCGGTTGCTACCGTGGTAGATGATCTGCGGTTGATTTGGTTCGCAACCGAGGCTGAAGAGTGGGTGAATCGGGTCGGCTTCCTACGCTTTGAAATGTGCTCTGAATCAAGAAACAGATCTCGCGCGTACCTGTTTCCACGGACCGAGGAGATCTCCGAATGAAAATTCCACCGCGATCGGATTCTGATAGTGCTTATAAGAGCGGCGCTTTCATCGGGAGAGCACATGATGTTTGAAAAACTGTTTGGACGACGTCGACGTGAGCCGGGCAATCTCTCGCGTATGCCTGAAGTGGACGAGGTGCCGGATATAGAAGAGGTCTTTGCCAAGGCAAGAAAGGCTGCCGCCGGAGAGCAGCCTGTCGAACAGAAAGGGCGAAACGTAATCGTAGTGACACCAGGACGACTGCTGATGCTTCAACCATGTCCGGCCCCTGGGTCGATGGCGTCGAACCAAGTAGCCTCGGTAGAGGGGATGATCTCTCCCAAAGTCAAAAGGAACATTGCGGCAATTGCTTATACCGAATTGAGCGGCTTAAGATGGACATCTCAAAGACGATACCCTTCTTCGGAATTCTTCTCGGTTTTGCTTACATCGGACATGCCGTGTGGATTTTTGAAGGGCATGGTGGCGCTTTAGTGGCCGGCTGCAGGGACGCGGACGTACTGATCGTTGATGGGGCGATGGTTCCCCACTTGCAAACAGACTGGCCGACCGCCGCTTCCAGTGTTATGAGAAGTCGCGAAATCTCCGTCCACGATCGAGCGACCTATTCGCTGCGCAAGGCGACGTAGCATTCGTATTTTGCGCATTCGGGCCGACGCAAATGCGGCCTTCGAGATGAGTCTCGATGAAAAGCTTTGTTAAATAAGAGCGTGAACACTTGCAGCTATGAAGTTCGTAGTTCTTGACGACTTTCCTCTTTGGTCAACTTACCTTCTGGCGTTGGTTGTTCTGGGCGGCTTTTTGTTTGCAGTTGCAATGCTGATTCGCCCGCTGTTGGTTTCGAACCGTTTCCGCTCGGGGCGCCAATCGTGGTTTTTCGTGATTGCCGGCGCGGTGGCTGTTTGGTTCTTGGGCTCTTCGATGTATCTGCGCTTTCACGCGGTTGGCATTGGACCGCGAGAGATCGAGCTGATATTTTTCTGGCCACGACCACCGGTGAGTCTGGGAGCCGACGATTTGGTCGACGTTAAGCTTCTGCGGGCCAATCGCACCTGCGGTCATTTGGAAATCGCGACCCGACAGGAAATCTTTCGCAGCGTCAATTTCAAGAGGTGCGAAGGTGCCGAGGAAATTCTCAACGCAATTTCCGGTCACGTAAACAAGAATGCATAAAATTGCGCCATCATTCCTCTCGCGAACCCTAAATTGGGCCGAAGTCAAAGAACAGAACCGGTCTTTCGGCGATGGGATTGCGCAGTACGATTAGACGGTGCGATTTCGCACAGAGGGAAACGCTCTGGTTGATACACTGGAGAATTTGCTGACCGAACTCGAGCAGTTCGGACGCGATAATGACAGGAGAACCGCCGAGCGGCCGCGCAAGATGCTCAATATCACGCGCGACACCGGCGAGTTGCTCGCCGTACTGGTCAGAGCGACGCTGGCGCGCCGGGTGCTGGAGATCGGCACATCGGATGGCTATTCGACACTTTGGCTCGCGAGCGCGGCACGGGACATCGGTGGATCGGTGACCACGGTGGAAAAGTCTCAATACAAGATCGACCTCGCAGCTAAAAATTTCGCGCGCTCTGGTTTGATCTCTTCCATTTCACAGGTTCAGGATGACGCCGGTCATCTGCTTGAAGGTTTGCCCAACGGCGCTTTCGACTTGATATTCCTGGACTCGGAGCGCCCGGAATATTCCGGATGGTGGCCGAATTTGCGTCGCGTGCTCCGGCCCGGCGGCTTACTTGTCGTCGACAACGCCACTTCTCATCCGGCGGAGGTCGCGTCGTTCGTTGCGGTGGTCAAAGCCGATCCCGAATTCGTCACTAGTTTAGTGCCGGTGGGTAACGGCGAGTTCCTTGCTGTCAGAGCATGCAGGTGATGATTATTTAATCCTGCGACAAAGGAGGGCGGATGTCGTCAAGGCTTTTAATCAGTTTCGCGACAAGGCTTTCGATTGCGCTGGCGATAATTCATTTGCTCGGTTTCTCTGCCACAGCAGCGGCCCCCACTAAAAAACTCTCTTTGGTTTTTGCTGATTTCAGTGAGCGGGCAGGCCTTTTATTCGTCGCCAAGGATCAACGCTTCTTCGATGAACAGGGCTTGGATGTGGATGTCGTTCAGGTGCGCAGCGGACCGGTCGCGATCGCCGCGGTCGCCGCTGGCGAAGCACAATTCTACAGCGTGTCGGCAACGGGCGCTTCGCTTGGAGCGATGGCCGGAGGCCTCGATATCGTTTTTGTCGCAGGGTTCATCAATCGACTGGATGGCTATTTCGCCGTATCGACGAAGGTGCGCGCTCCGGAAGATTTAAGAGGGAAAACTATCGGAGTTCAAAGCATCGGCGGCGGCATCTGGATGTTTACGCAAATCTTGCTCGATCATTGGGGTCTCAATGCGGAGCGCGACAAGATCCAGATTCGCGCTATCGGCGACGACGCGGTCTTGGCGCAGGCCGTGATGACGGGCGTTATCGATGGAGCGGTATTGGGCTATACCTATAGCCGGGTCATCACCCAAAAGGGCGGCCGCATCTTGGTGGAACTGCCGACGCTCAATATTAAGTATCAAGGAACCGGTTTGGTCGCTCCCCGAAGTTTCATCGACCGCTCGCCGGACGCGGTGGAGAAAACTCTCAGAGGGTTGATCAGAGCGAACCGATTCATTCAAGATAAGAGCAATCAGCCGGCAGTCATCCGCAGTTTGAGGAAGTGGTTGCGGCTCGCTCCGACGGACAGCGGCGAAGACCTGTACAACAGAATAAGCGTGCTTTACGATCGCAGCATTATTCCGACCAAAGAGGGGATACAAAGCGCCTTGCAACTTCTGGCCAAGACCGATGCAAAGTTCGCCAAACTCAAGGTCGAGGATCTGGTCGATGACCGCCTCGCACGGAAGCTGGAGAAGGAAGGATTTTGAAGGTTGGTTCCAGCCGTCAAGTCGTTCAAGTCGTTCAAACAATGAACGAGACAAAAAATCAGAAAAATCGCAAACGATCTCTCGCTGAAGGGTGAGCGAATCATCATTTCAGTGAATGCTAGCGCTAACGGTCGTCGAGGCTAAGAAAAAATATGAAACTCGATATCGCAGATTTTCCGGTTCGCGAGATTCGTCTCGGAAGTTCTTATCGCTATCAGGGCGGTACATTGGAATTGGCACTTGAAGATCTCGCTCGACTCGTGCTGCGGGACCCGCGCATCCGGGAGGCGAGATTCGAGGTGGTTTCACCGGGTGATCACGTGCGTATCACCGGCATTCGCGATGTCGTTGAGCCGAGAGTGAAGATTGGTAGCGAGGCTCAAGTCTTTCCGGGAACCATCGGTCCGGTGGAGGGTGTCGGCAACGGCTTGACACACCGCTTATCCGGCATGACCGTGCTTGCCACCGCGGCTTATGAAGGGACGATTCGGGCCGGTACGGGCGTGCAGCGCAGCGCCATCCTCGATATGTGGGGACCGGGGGCCGAGGCGTCGCGGTTCAGTAAATTTGTCCACCTTGTTTTGATTACCAGGCTCAAAGAAGGGTTAGGCGAGTTCGAAGCGCACAGTGCGATACAAAAGGCCGAATTCGAAGTCGCGAAAAGGTTAGCCGAAGTGACTCAAGGGCTCACGTCCGAACAAGTGCAGCACTATGAGTTGAATGAAACCGAACGGCACCCGCGTGTCGTCTTGATCCAAGGTTGCATCACTAACGGAGGCCAGCCCCATTCCGGCGTCAGTTATTACGGCCTGCCGATTCGTGAGTCACTGGCGACCCTGATCCATCCTAACGAGTTGCTTGACGGCGCGATGACGACCAACACCACGCGCGGGATCGGCTATTATCCAACGACGTGGGATTGGCAGAACCATCCGCTCGCCTTGGAACTATATCGCGAGCAGGCCGAGGGCCGATTGAGTTTTGCCGGCGTGATCCTCGAACGGATTTCTTATGACAGTTTCCACGGTAAAGAAGTCGTCGCGCTCAATACCGCTCAGCTCGCCGCGCAGGTCGGAGCCGACGCGGCGCTAGTAACGTGGCTCGGCTCGGGCAACGCCTTCGTCGAGGTTATGCTCACGATACGCGCTTGCGAGCGGCGCGGCATCAAGACCACGTTAGTGACTTACGAATACGGCGGCAGGGACGGCGTGGATTCGCCGTTGCTTTATTATGTTCCGGAAGCGGACGCGGTAGTGAGCACCGGCAGCCGCGACCGCTGGATCGAGTTGCCCGAGGCGGAGACAATCTCTGGTCCTTGCGATGAGATTTGCGTACTGAGCTATCCCGGCGCGCCTTTGGCGCCGGCCCGCGCTGCATTGACGCTCGATGCGCGAGACATGATCATCGGCGGCGTCGATAATTGGGGCGGGGATGCCTGGACTTGCGAGGCATATTGACCGTCGCTCTGATGTTCGCCGCTGATCGGGTGTTTTGCCGGTATGTCGAAAGAGCTTAACAAGCGCCAGACGTGCAAGTGCGTTCCGCAGACGCGCGCGCGAACGAATCATTCGAGTTAATCAGTCCTTAGCAAACTTCTTATAGATCTAGCCAATCAAAGATCCTAATCAGTGTAAGGAACTCCCGTGTCCAACAGGGAAAAACAAATCATTCCCATCGGCGGCGGCGGGTTTTACCGAGACTCGGAAAATCTCGAGCTTGAGAGATACATCATTCGACAAAGCGGCGCTGAAAGTCCGCGCGTTGCATTCATTCCCACGGCGAGTGGCGAGCCGGATCAGTATGTTGCGAGTTTCTACTCAGCTTTCCTGAAGCTCGGCTGCCGTCCGTCGGTTCTAACTTTTTTTAAACGAACTCCGGATCTCCGGTCATTTTTACTCAATCAGGATGTGATCTATGTCGGTGGCGGCAATACCAAGAGCTTGCTCGCAATATGGCGTGACTGGGGTGTGACGGAAATTCTCCGGGAGGCATGGGAGGTGGGCATCGTGCTTACGGGCGTGAGCGCTGGCGCGATCTGCTGGTTCGAGCAGGGGCTTACGGATTCTTTCTCCGATGGCTTGCGGCCACTGGACTGTCTCGGCTTTCTGCCGGGAAGTTGCTGCCCGCATTACGACGGCGAGGCGCAACGACGGCCATCGTATCACCGGCTTCTTACGTCCGGTGAAATCTCGGCGGGCGTTGCCATCGAAGATTGGACGGGCGTCCATTTCAAAGGCAGTGAAATTCACCGGGTCATAGCTTCCAAGCGCGGTGCGCGAGCTTACAGCATGCGCGCGGTTCACGGTTCGGTGCAGGAAGTGCCGTTGCCCGGCGACTTTCTCGAGCTCACTACGCCAAGGCAGGATGAATGAGCATTGCTTAAGCGACGAGATGATGGAAGCTTCCGTCGGTTTAGACCTGGCGCGATATGTGGCTGAAGTGAACAAATCCGTATTCGCCTCGCCCTTTGGGAGAGGCCGCCGCGCAGCGGCAGGTGAGGGTAAGCGAAGAGTAAGGTTTAAGCGGGAGTGAACGACATGATCAAGCAGAAAAAGATGCCTATTGTTGGCGCCGTGATGACATCCTTTCCATACTTCGTTGAAGTCGACGATACAGCGGCGAAAATGGAACGCATGATGGATGAACACAGCATCCGTCACCTGCCGGTACAGGAGAAGGGCAAAGTCATTGGTATCGTGTCGGAGCGCGACCTACATCACCACGTTAAACGAGAAGCACCGGAGGCGGAAAAGGATACAATTCAGGCGCGCAACATTATGATTTCCCATCCTTATATTGTGCCGTTTCGTGCACCGCTGAATGAAGTCGTCTCTGAGATGGCCAAGCGGCGCATCGGGTCGGTGATTGTTCAACGCCAGGGAAAATTAGCCGGAATTTTGTCGGCGATCGATGTTTGCCGGATACTTGGCGAATACCTGGAGTCAATGTTTCCGAGCGGGCGGAGAGGCGGCAACACGGCCGCATGAAGACTCGGGCAAGGAATGGAAGTTGAGTCGAAGCAGAGGGGCACCATGCGAAGACTCAATACTGTAGTCTTATGTCTTGCGGCCGCCTTCTCTAGCTTTTCCGCTTTGAAGCTAGCGTCGGGCGCCGAACCGAAAGACAGAAACGTAATTCTGTCGACTACAACGAGCACGCAGGACTCGGGCTTGCTTGATGTTTTGGTTCCGCTTTTCGAAAAACAAACCGGCTACACAGTCAAAACAATTTCAGTGGGCACCGGTCAGGCGCTGGCGTTGGCGGCAAAGGGAGATGCCGATGTAGCCCTAGTCCACGCGCCGAGCCTAGAGAAGCAATACGTTGCCGAGGGTAAGTTGCTTAATCGGCGGCTCGTCATGTACAACGATTTTGTCATCATCGGTCCCAGAAATGATCCGGCGAAGATCAAGTCCGCGAAGACGGCGAGTGCGGCCTTGAGGCAGATCGAGCAATCCAAATCTCGCTTCGTGTCGCGCGGGGACAATTCCGGCACACATAATCTGGAGAAAACGCTTTGGAAGGAAGCGGGCATCGAACCGAAGGGAGCCTGGTACATCGAAGCGGGTCAAGGGATGGGCGCGACGCTCGGCATCGCCAACGAGCGCAATGCCTACACGATTACCGACCGTGGTACCTACTTGGCTCTCGGAAGTCGTATAACCTTGCCGATTCTTGGGGAGGGGGACAGGGCGCTCCTAAACATCTATTCCGTTATGGAAGTCAATCCAGCGAACGGCCCGAGAATCAACACTGCAGGCGGCAAGGCATTCGCCGATTTCATGGTCGCACCGCAAACGCAATCGGTGATTAAGAACTTCGGCGTGGAAAAATTCAGCCAGCCCCTATTCGTGCCCGTCGCGGGTAAGCGCGAGGAGGAGCTGGGAGTTTAGCCGTGGAGTTGATCTGGCAAGGCATCGTCAAGGCGGTCGAGCTTGTATTCGGCGGCGATAGCGAGGTTTGGGCCATTACCTGGCTCTCGCTCAAAATCTCCGCCAGTGCAACGTTGATTTCCCTTTTGCTTGGCATACCTCTGGGCATCCTGCTGGCGTTAAGCCGTTTTCCCGGCCGCGCCATAGCGGTGGCGCTGGTCAACACCGGCATGGGCCTGCCGCCCGTTGTTGTTGGACTCTTTATCTCGATTCTACTCTGGCGCAGCGGGCCGCTCGGCTTTCTTGAGCTCATCTACACGCCGAGCGCCATGATTATCGCCCAAGTGGTCATCGCGTTTCCGATTGTGGCCGGGCTGACGATGGCGAGCTTTCAGAGTCTCGATCCGAACCTGGCGCTTCAATTGCTCGGTATCGGCGCTTCGAAGCTGCAGGCGCTCTGGCTTCTTTGCAAGGAAGCCCGGCTGCCGCTTCTGGCAGCCGTTATGGCGGGATTCGGTGGTGTCATCTCCGAGGTGGGCGCTTCGATGATGGTGGGTGGCAACATTCGGGCACAAACCCGGGTTTTGACCACGGCGACGGTGTTAGAAACCAGTAAAGGCAACTTCGATATTGCCATCGCGTTGGGTCTTATACTTCTTGCTCTGTGCTTCGCGCTTAACTTCTTATTGACTCATATCCAGCAACGAGGCCAAATGAAATGGCCGAGGCTCTCCTAGCATTACGGAACATCCGCGTTCAACACGGGGCCACTACTGCTCTCGAGGTTTCGTCCTTCGATGTTCATGCGGGTGAAGTCGTTGCGGTAATCGGACCCAACGGAGCAGGGAAGTCCACGCTTCTTCGGGTGATGGGCTTGCTTCAGCAGCCCGGTTCCGGAAGCGTTTACTTTCGCGGCGAGCAGGCGACGCCGAAAAACTCCCTTGAAATGCGGCGCTGCATGGCGAGTGTGTTTCAGGAACCTCTGTTACTCAATGGAACGGTGTACGCCAACGCCGCGCTTGGGTTGAAACTTCGCGGACTACCTGGCGATCAGATTCATAAGAAACTGTGGCCCTGGCTCGAGCGACTCGGCATTGCCCATTTGACGTCGCGGCAAGTCCGCACTCTTTCGGGTGGCGAAGCGCAGCGGACCAGTTTGGCGCGAGGACTTGTCTTGGACCCGGATTTGATCCTCTTGGATGAGCCTTTTTCTGCGCTCGATGCTCCCACACGTGAAGCGCTTCTTTTGGATTTGCAGGAGATCTTGGCCGAGACGAGAATTACCACGGTCATGGTGACCCACGACTTGCAGGAAGCGGCCGCACTGGGGAAGCGCATTGGCGTTCTGAGCCAAGGCAAGTTACTCCAATTGGCGTCGCAGCGAGAAATTTTTACGCGCCCGGTCAGCGAAGGGGTCGCGGCGATCGTCGGCATGGAAACTAGAATACCGGGTGTCGTTGAACAAACAGCGCATGGAATGACCACGGTGCGCTTCAACGGGGGAACCGCAAGAGTGAGGGCTGATTTTCCGCCCGGTGCGAAGGTGACACTCTGTATTCGCCCCGAGGACATCGACGTTAATCACTATCTTGGAGAACGGAATTGCCCAAAGGAAAAGATTTGTATCAGAGGAAATGTGCTGAGAATTTTCCCGTCGATAGCTCACTATCGGATCGCGATACAGGCTGAGTGTGGCTTTGTAAGTGCGCTGGCGAGTAAGTCTAGTTTCACGGAGTTGAGTTTGCGCGAGGGAGACGATGTCTCCGCATCATTCAGCCTCGCAGCGGTCCACGTGATCTGATCTCGAACGGCTTGACTGGACAAGTAGTCAGGGCATAAGGGGTCCGGAAGTCTTGTCTGGGCTTCGACATCTTTGGACTTAGAGACGAAAGCATCGACGAGTCCGAATGACCTTCCCGATGTCTTGGCCCGAGAAATCGTCGAAGACAGCGAAGGCGCCCTTGAACAATTTCGCGAAATCGCGAGTGACTTGAGTAGAGAATCTGTGAAACTCAAAAAGACTTAGAAAGCGGAACCGCACCATGAAGATCTATGCATTTGACGTCGATGACACGCTGGAAGTTTCCGGTGGCCCGGTTACTATTGTAAACGTAGGCAATCTTAAAGCCCATGGACACATCGTTGGACTGAACGGCAACTGGGCAGCGGTGGTTAAAACCGTCTCCGCATGGCATCGGATTTTCAGCTTCATCGGCCCAATGGAAATGTCGAAGAACATTTTTCTGAACCAGCTAAAGACTTACATACCGGCGGACGACTACATCATGGTCGGAAACGTGAAAGGGGTAAGCGGAGCATCCGATGACGAGGGAGCAGCCAATTTAGCTGGATGGCGGTTCATTAAAGAAAGCGACTTCGCAGCAGGAGCACGGTAGAACTCTGAATGACGCCGACATCCACGAGCCTGTTATCCCTTAACTGGGAGGTCATACCCATAAAAATCAGTGGATCGAATCCAACCTTCAGATTCGTACAGGGCCTGAGCTGTTTCATTTGCAACTTCGGTGGACAACG
>DASPXM010000151.1:0-14852 GCA_035637295.1 Verrucomicrobiia bacterium | reverse complement strand
TGGCTATTTAGCCTTGCGGCATTTGCCGCCGCACCGAGCCCGGCCCTCGTTAAAGCAAAAAAAGAAGCGGATGCCAGAGGCTACACGTTGATCACCAACCGCGACGAAATCATAACCAAGGCAAAGCAGGAAGGAAAGCTTCGCGTGCTCGCCGAGATGGAGCCGCCCAACATCAAAGCCTCCGTCAAAGCGTTCATGAAGAAATATCCGTTCATCAACCTGCATATTGAAGAGATCACCGGCACCGACGCCGCGCGCCGCAATATCCTCGAAATAAAAAGCGGAATGGCCAAGGATTGGGATATCCTTCATCTCTCAACGGATTTCTATAACGAATATCTCCCCCACGTGTGGAAAATCGACATTTTAGGAATGGCGCAGTCAGGCGTTTTACAGATGCCGATTCAAATGATCGATCCCAAGCATCGCAACGTCGTGGGTTTTTTCACTCGTTTCCAAGTTACCGCTTACAACAAGAATCTCGTACCAGCCGACAAGCTGCCGAGGCTCTGGGAAGATATCCTCAAGCCCGAATACAAAGGCAAGAAGTTCGCCGCCGATATTCGCCCCACCGAGATCGCCGCCTTGGTTCCCGCCTGGGGTTTGGAGAAGACGTTGGAATTTGCCCGGAAGGTGGCGGCGCAAGAACCGATTTGGGTACGTGGCGGCAGCAGGACGGTGACAGCGATCACGGCCGGCGAGATTCCCATGATGATCGGCCCCAACTTTCACACAACCAAACGAGCGCAGGGAAAAGATCCAACCGGCAACTTACAGTATGTTGCTTTGGAACCGGTTCCGGTGCGCCAATCATTGGAAGAGGCGATCCAGGCCGGCACCCAACACCCTCACGCCGCACTACTATGGCTCGAGTGGATGGCGAGTCCCGAGGCGCAGAAGCTGGCAGATGAACACGAGCCATCGAGCTCTTCTATCTATATTCGCGGCGGCGTAGTCGAGCAGGAATTACGCGGCAAGAAACTCTCAACAGTAAGTTGGGAACACCATCAGCAGATCGATCAGTGGCAGTCGAAAGTCTTAGAGGCTTACGGCTTTCCCAAGGTGGAAACAAAAAAATAGTTAGCGCGTAGGCGGTATGCAGCGGAATATGCAACACGAAGAACACGAAGCGCATGAAGTGCTTTATGCGGTTCAACGTTTCCGGGTTCAAGGTTCAACATAGCCGAGGCCGACTTTGAACGTTGAACTTCGAACATCGGAGGGTCATCAGAGGATCTAACCCCTTCGCGCTGTTCGCGTGGTAAAGAGACCATTGCAACATTCGTAAATTTTAGGAGGTAATGCGATGCCATATGAAGAAGCGAAGAAGTGGCGCAAAGGGAATCGTCAGGCTTCATACTATGCCGACGACCTGAAGCGCACAAAAGAGGAAAAAAAACGCGAGGATGCTTATCCGAAGGCAGTGAAACCAGATGAGATGCCCTGGGAAGATAGCCCCCATGGGAAACTGAAACACCTCGCGCGTGAGGGGATAAACGCGAGGATCAAAGATATCGACATGTACATGCAAGAGCTCCCCGCCGGAGGCCGTTCGGGAAAACACCGCCATACGGCTGAGGAGTTGATGTTTATCCTCGAGGGGCGAGGCTACTCTCTTCATTGGGATGTCGACTTTGATCTCGATGAAGCGTACAAGTGGCACACCGCCGAAGAGCCCAAACGGTTCGACTGGGAGGAAGGGGATCTGGTTTATATTCCGGTGAACACCGTGCATCAGCATTTCAACAGCGATCCCGATAAGCCGGCGCGTTTTATCTCGGCCAGCAACCGGATCTACAAAACGCTCGGATGGGGTGATGTCGAGGAGCTTGAAGAGGCTCCGCCGTTCGAAAAAAAATCAGGACTGTAAATTTTAAGCACGAAATCCGAAATTCGAAACAAATCTAAATGATCAAAAAAGGACAAAATTCCAAACCAGATTGTTTTGGATTGCGATTTTTGATTTTCGGCATTTAATATTTTGGTTTGTTTCGGATTGGAGCTTCGGATTTCGGATTTTTATTTCGGGTTTGCTTAGCGATAAAACTTTGTTGAAGGACTTCAAACGTAAGAATCCAGGAGGTTGCTACAGTGGAAAACCAAATATACGATGAAGAACGTTGTTACGTGCGAGGAATTGGAGCCAAGAGCTACAGCCTTAAGCAAGAATTAGAGCGGCTGAGAAGCATGCCGCGGGTGATCAAAGGCGCCAGTCTTCCTTGGCGCAGCGGGCCCCAGGTATTTCACAAAAATATGATGAATCCGGGCCATAAATTGATACAAAGCTTACACTGCTCGCAGGAAGAGTTGGCGCCGGGCGGGCGATCACAGAAGCATGGTCATCAAAATCCCGCGCTGCTCTACGTCCTCGAGGGCGAGGGTTATGACATCCATGATGGCGAGCGCTACGACTGGAGCGCCGGGGATCTCGTGCTCGTCACACCGGGCTGCGTGCATCAGCATTTTAATGCCCTCGAAGATCGTCCCGCGCGTGTGTTGATCATCAAAGCCAAGCCTCTGTACATTTTTATGGGACTCATTCAGCAAGGGTTTGTCGAGAAAGCGCCCAAGCAAGCCAAGCCTGGTTGGGAGGATTTTAAGCCGCTGCACGGCTCCTTTCTCGAAAAAGCGCAAAAATAAATTTTCCGCAGGCGAGACATGAAAATCGTCCTCTTCGTAAGAATCGTTGCGCTTCTTGCGCTGGGCGCTTGGTGTCCGTGCTCTCAAGCGCTTGCCGCTTCACCAAGCCCCGCCTTGATGAAAGCAAAGCAGGAGGCCGAGTCGAAGGGATTTATTTTTGAGACCAGTCGCGATGAGATCGTCGCCAAGGCGAAAAAAGAAGGCAAGCTGCGCGCGTTAAGCTCCCTCGATCCCAGCAGTTTCAAGCCCATGGCTGACTCTTTCAAGAGAAAGTACCCGTTCATCGATATTCAGATTCATGAGCTTACCGGCACCGAGGCGATCCAGCGCCACCTGTTGGAGTTGAAAACCGGCACCCTCAAGGATTGGGATTCCGGCCATGCCTCCGAAGATTTTTATAACGACTTTACTGCCCAGGCGATGAAGCTCGACGTTCTCGGCATGGCTGAACAAGGGGTGCTGAAGATCAATCCCAAGATGGTCGATCCGGACAATCGCGCCGTCGTCGCAGTTGCCAGCGGCTTGTGCGCCATCGCCTACAACAAAGAACGAATAACGGCAGATCGGGTTCCCACTCAGTTGGAGGACGTTCTAAAGCCTGAGTTTAAAGGAAAGAAACTGGTCGTCGACGTGCGCCCCCATTGTATGGCCGCTTTGATGGTTGCCCAAGGCGAGGAATGGGTGCTGAACTACGCACGCAAGCTCAAGGAGCAGGACCCAGTTTGGGTTCGTGGCAACACGCGGGCGCTTACCGCCATTTCAGTGGGCGAATACGCCATGCATCAACTTACCAATTATCACTCCTGCGTGCGGGCCACCTGGAAAGACAAAAGTAAATCTCTCGTCTGCAAGGTGATCGAGCCGGTCTCCATCAGAATTCAAGAACCGGACTTTGTCCTCAAGAATGCGGCCAACCCTTATGCCGCGCTGCTTTTCATAGAGCATCAGGCAAGCCCGGAGGGGCAGAAGATCCTCGACGAGAGCGAACCGATCAAGTCGAGCCTGTTTAGCCAGGGTGAAGTCAGCAAAATTCTCAAAGGCAAGAAAGTTTCGGTCAACGACTTTCGTTCCTATCATAAGACTCCTAACTGGATGAAAATGGTCGTCGAGGCTTACGGATTTCCCAAGGCGGAGATCCGCTAGAGCGGTGTTCCCGATAGACGCAGAGTTTTAAGATTTTTCGCGAGGCGATCGAGATGGTCAAAATTAAAAGCGCTGCCTTTCGATCCATCATTGGATTTTTTTGCGCGCTACCGTTTTGGTCGCTTAGCCTTGCCTTGGGCGCCGCTCCGGCTCCCGCGCTGCTGAAGGCAAAACAGGAGGCGGAAGCCAAAGGCTATATATTTGAAGGCAACCGCGATGAAATTATCGCGAAAGCCAAAAAAGAGGGCCGGATGCGCGCTTTGAGCTCCCTTGAAGGGCCGACGATTAAAGCGATGGCCGAGGGCTTCAGGTCCGAGTATCCGTTCTTGAATGTTTATGTCGAAGAGCTTACTGGCACCGACGCCAATCAACGGTTTGTGTTGGAGATGAAATCGGGCAGGACGCCAAATTGGGATGTCGCTCACCTGGCTACCGACCTTTACAATGATTACCCGCCCTATCTAAAAAAGTTTGACCTTTTGGCGATGGCGCAGCAGGGCGTCCTGCGTATTCCGAGACAAATCATCGATCCGTCAAACCGCAATATCATTGCTTCTACCAGCACGCTGCAGGTCGTCGTCTTCAATAAGAAGCTTCTCGCGCCGGAAAAAGTCCCGGCAAACTGGGAAGATTTTCTCAAGCCTGAGCTCAAAGGCCAAAAGTTTGTCGCCGACATTCGACCGACGGAAATCGCTTCGCTGGTTCCCGCCTGGGGACTCGAAAAGACGGTTGAGTTTGCGCGCAGACTGGGCGCTCAACAGCCGGTGTGGGTGCGCGGTGCCACGCGCATCATTACCGCGATCACGCTCGGCGAGCACGCGCTCTTCATTGGCCCCAACTACCATACGGTAAAGCGCGCTCAAACCAAAGATCCGACCGGGGCTCTAGAGCTTAGAATCATTGAACCGGTTCCGACGCGGCTCAGCGATGCGGCGTCGGTTCTATCGACCGCGCCAAATCCCTATGCGGGCTTGCTTTGGTTGGAATTTCTCGGGTCGCCAAAAGGGCAAAAAATTGCCGACGATTTCGAACCTTTCGGCGCCTCGGTATTTATCGCCGGCTTGGCCCAAGAACAAGCCACCCGCGGCAAGAAACTTTCGGTGGTAGATTGGAATCACTTTTCGAAGATGCCGGAGTATCAAGCCAAGGTCGTCGAAGCATACGGTTTTCCCAAGGCGGAAACAAAATAGCTCGGTTCATTATGGCTAAGACACAAGCAGAAATTCCTGCGGGAACATTCGCCTGGCCTGTAGCGAAACTCGGCCGGGCGCTGAAGAAACATTTTTTTGCTATGGGTATCGCGTTTCTGCTTCTCTGGGTGGTCGCCGCGCCCATCGCGATGCTTGTAATTTCTAGTCTCCGGGAAGGCAACTTCATCACCCCCGGGGCTTTTACACTGGCTAACTATCGAACCGTTTACCTGAGCCCCCTCACCTATCCCGCGCTGCTAAACACCTTGATCTACGCTGTGGCGGTGAGCTTCATCAGCCTTACATTGGCAACGCTCTTCGCCTGGCTGGTCGAGCGGACCGACATGCCCGGCGCGAACCTGGCGTGGGCGATGATGCTTCTACCGCTGGCGATGCCGGGCATCCTGCGCTCCATGTCGTGGATCCTATTGCTAAGCCCAAGGAGCGGCATCATCAATGTTTACTTGCGCGAGCTTTTGGAATTGTTCGGCATGAAATTGGATCAGGGGCCGTTCAATATCTTTACTTTGCCCGGAATGATCTTCATCGAGGGGATGAGCGGCAGCACGACCTTGTTTTTGATGATGGTCGGCGCGTTTCGATTGATGGATCCATCCATGGAGGAGGCCGCCCGGATGTCCGGCGCCGGGACTTTGACGACGCTGCGGCGAGTGACGTTGGGCCTGATGTTGCCGGCGGTGCTGGCGGCGGCGATGTACGCGATCCTCGGAAATCTCGACGACTTTGAAACTCCTCTGCTGATCGGTTTGCAGGCGGGAATTTACCTCTTGCCGACGCTGATCTACTTCACAGCTTACGTCAGCCCGAGCTACGGATTGGCTACTGCTTACTCATCGATCTTTATCATCGTGACCGTCGTGATGGTTTGGATCTACTACCGGGTGATCATCCAGCGCGCCGATCGCTATGCCGCCATCACCGGCAAGGGCTACCGCCCGCGCCGTCTTTCTCTCGGGCGCTGGCGCTGGCTGGGTCTCGGTGTGTTTATCGTGTTTTTCACACTGAACATCATCATGCCTTTTTTCACTCTTTTGTGGGCGTCGTTGCTGCCAAGCTATATGGTGCCGTCGCGCGCGGCTCTCCAATACTTGACTCTCGGCAACTTCGCCACGCTGGTAAATGAGCCGTCCATCGTTAACAGCACGATCAATACTTTGATTCTCGGCGTTGTCACCGCCACCGGCGCCATGGGACTCGCCTATCTGGTCTCGTGGATTATTGTGCGTTTGAAAATCAAAGGCGGAATGATCCTCGACGGCTTGGCCTTTGTGCCGCACGCGATCCCAACCGTCTCCATCGCGCTGGCATTGATCGTTTTATATCTGCACCCGCTCCTGCGCTGGCTGCCGATCTACGGCACCCTGTGGATGATGATGCTGGCGCTCATGACGCGTTATATCGCCTTCGCCACGCGGACGTCCAATTCGGCGATGACGCAACTTCACAGTGAGTTGGAGGAAGCCGCGCGTACCAGCGGGGCCACCCGCTTTACCACCCTTTTAAGAATCACTTTCCCGCTCTTGCTTCCGCCTTTTATCGGCGGCTGGGTTTGGGTGTTTGCCCATACGATTCGGAGCTTCAGCATTCCTCTCATGCTGGCAACGCCGGGGAACGAAACCATTGCCGTGGTGATGTACCATTTTTGGGAACGCAAGGCGGACTTTTCGCTCGCCTCGACGTTAGGCGTAGCGATGCTCGTGTTCATCGGCATCCTGACGTTTTTCTCACGTAAATTTATCGCTCAAGGTTTTACCCGCAACCAATGAGCTACGCCACATCTCGTTGTCACTTGGAATCGAGCCATTCTTCAGCGTAAGAAAATCCCACTGTCACTTTACCCGCAGAAATGGTTCTCGGAACTGACTATCCTCGGCGCATCACCGAGGAGTGCGGGTGTCCTTGACGATAACAGGAGATTGCTAGTAGAAGCGATGATTCGGCCGCTAGAAATGCTGCACGGCAGATCTTCGGCGAAAGTTTGATTAACAGTGCCGACGTGTAGTTCTTTCGTTCGAACGGATATCAACGATTCATGATAGAGCGAGGGAAAAACTTTTTACAAGGAGAAGTTCTCGCGGGGTTGCTTTTAGCGGGTTTGGGAATTTACATCCTCTTTCAAGCGTTGGGACTGGAATATACCAGCGATTTTGGTCCAGGTCCCGGTTTTCTTCCGTTTTGGCTTGGCGTGATCATCATCAGCTTGTCCAGCCTTATCATATTGGTAGCTCTTCGTAAGCCGGTCACTCGAGCAATTGTGAGAGGTGCGGAGACGATACAGCCAATTAGATCTCTGTTAAGCTGGTTTACGTTGATGCTTGGCATCGCTCTGCTGCCGTGGTTAGGATTTTATATCAGCTTCGCGATGCTCACCGCCTTTCTCGTTCTTGCCATGGAAAGGCGTTCTGTGACGGTTGCGATCGCCATTGGCGTTGGAACCGCTCTCGGCTTTTACCTGATACTCTCGCTAGCGCTCGGTGTCCCGCTACCTTCAGGCCCATGGGGTCTTTAAGAAGAACGTGGTCGCTTTCAACAATCTTCTCTTTGGTTTTTCTATAGCCCTCGCACCTGTCAATCTATTTTGGTGCTTCGTTGGAACATTTCTTGGCACCGTAGTAGGCGTTCTGCCGGGAATCGGTCCGGCCGGGACCGTGGCCATCCTGCTGCCGCTGACTTTTCATATGCAGCCCACGACCGCGCTCATCATGCTGCTGGGGATCTACTATGGAGCAAAATATGGAGGCTCGACCACCTCCATCTTGCTAAACATCCCGGGGGAATCCTCATCCGTGGTGACCTGCCTTGACGGCTATCAAATGGCCCGAAAGGGTCGGGCCGGGCCGGCACTCGGGATCAGCGCGATTGCCTCGTTCATCGCCGGGACCTTCGGCGTTGTCGGGTTGATGGTGGCAGCGCCACCGCTGGCCGAGTTCGCTCTGCGCTTCGCGCCTCCGGAATACTTCGCCCTGATGTTTCTGGGGATGAGCATGGTTGCATATTTGACGGGAGAATCGGTGCTAAAAAGTTTACTGTCCGCGTCCATCGGTGTTTGGCTCGGCATCATCGGCACCGATTTATTCTCTGCCCAATCTCGTTTCACTTTTGGTCGGCCGGAGCTCCTTGACGGGCTTGATTTCATCGTCGTGAGCATCGGTCTGTTTTCGATCGCCGAAGTTCTTATCAATCTCGAATCCAATGTGAAGCCCGATCTTTTTCCCGTTCCCAAGGGCATTAAAAACCTGCTTCCGAATATGCAAGACCTGAAAGATTGCCGATTTGCCTTCGTCAACGGCTCCCTCGTCGGTTTTTTCGTCGGCATGCTTCCGGGCGCGGGAGCCACCATAGCCTCTTTTATCTCCTATGGAATTGAAAAGGCGTTCTCGCGTCATCCGGAAAAATTCGGCACCGGTGTCATCGAGGGAGTGGCCGCTCCCGAAGGGGCGAATAACTCGGATGCCGGCGGCGCCTTGGTCCCTCTGCTCACGCTTGGTATCCCCGGTTCGAATGTCGGTGCGATTTTACTTGCTGCTTTGTTTCTCTGGGGGCTTAGGCCGGGACCGCTTCTCATCCAGGAACATCCGGAAATATTCTGGGGCGTTGTGGCGAGCATGTACGTGGGAAATCTCATGCTCCTTATCTTAAATCTCCCTCTGGTTCCGCTTTTTGCTCAGTTTCTTCGCGTGCCCTATTATCTTCTCTATCCGGTCATTTTCGGGATCTCCATTGTTGGAGTTTACAGCGTCAACCAAAGCTTGTTTGATGTATCGCTCATGGGCGTCTTCGGTATAATCGGCTACTTCATGCGCAAGCTCGACTTCCCCGTTGCTCCTTTGGTTTTGGGGATGGTCTTGGGGACGCCTCTCGAGCGAGCTTTGCGCCAGTCGTTGCTGATGTCTCAGGGTAGCTTGACGATCTTTGTCAAGCGTCCGATCTCTGCAGTCTTGCTCTTGTTCTCGATCGTCGTGCTGCTCATTCCAATCTTGCAGGCGTTTCGCTCTGCAAAGTCGCTGCAGCGAGAGGCGAACTTGGCCTAAATATCTCCCAGGGAGGAATAGCAATGAATTGTCTAATTTTTGTCGCTCTCGTAATACTCGCGGCGGTCGTGCCCGTGGCTGAAGCTTTTGAGCCGACCAAGCCGGTTGAAATAATAGTTCACTCGGCGCCGGGTGGTGGATCAGATCTCTTTGCTCGCGCCATCGTCGAAATGTTGCAAAAAGACAACCTTTATCACCAGCCTATGCATGTCATAAACAAGAGCGGTGGATCGGGTGCCGTGGCGATGTCCTATATTGCGGGAAAAAAAGGTGAGACCCACACAATCGGTCTTTTTACTTCGGCGGTGATCTTTGCTTCCTTGACCCAAAAAGAGGCGCAACACACGATTCAGGATCTGACTCCCGTAGTTCATTTGGTTTTGGAGCCCAGCGTCGCGGCGGTAAAGGCGGATACGCCTTACAAGACAATGAAAGACTTTGTCGAGGCAGCAAAGAAAAACCCGGGCCAGCTGAAGCAGGCCGGGGGAGTAGTAACCTCCGTCGATAATATGTTTCGTTTGCTGATCCAGAAAGCGACCGGGGCGCAATGGACTTATATCAACCTTCCGAGCGGCGCCGAGAGAATCGCCAACCTACTCGGAGGACATATGGATCTCATGCTGGAAAATCCCGACAAAGTCACCGAGTACGTTCGCGCGGGAAAAATGCGTATCATCGCCGCACTGACAGAAAAACGTCTCTCTGCGCTTCCGGATGTGCCGACGATCAAGGAGCAGGGGATCTCGATACCGATTCTGACTCAGTCCAGAGGCGTGATAGCGCCGCCCGGCATACCGAGCGACGCGGTGGCCTACTGGGAGAATCTCTTTGGGCGCCTGGTGAAAACGCAAACGTGGAAAAAGTACGTCGAAGATAATCAACAGGAGACCTACTTTCTCAAGAGCCGCGAGCTCGCAGATTTTCTCGAGGGACAAACCAAACTGCTCCGTGGGGTTCTTAAAGAGGCGGGAGTGAAGGCGGTTCGTTAGCCTGGGCAGTTGGTGCGTGCGAGGAGTGGGCCTTTCGCCCACGGTTCAATGTTCAAAGTTCAACGTTCAAAGTCGGCCCTCGCCACCTTGAACCTTGAACCCGGAACTTTGAACGCATAGAGCAACAACTGGTTGCAGGGACCGTTCAATTTTTGAAAGGTGCGATGTATGCCTGGCGAAACTGTGACTGAGAAATTGGCGGAGTGGCTATGCTCGGTTCGATACGACCAGCTTCCGGTCCCGGTCCGCAATAAAACCCTCGATGTAGTTTTCGATTCGTTGGGATGTATGGTTGCTTGCTCCCAACTCCCCGAAGTGAGAGCGATCGTTGAATTAGTTGAAGAGATGTCCGACCGTCCGGAATGTACAATCATCAATCACAAGGTCCGCAGCAGTATGATCGGTGCCGCCATGGCCAATGGTGCGATGGCTCATGGCGACGAAGTAGACCCGGTTCACTTGAGCTCTTCCGGCGGGCACGTGGCTGCGGGAACGGTGCCCACCGCTCTCACGGTCGGCGAGTGGGTCGATGTGACCGGGAGCGATTTTCTTCGCGCCGTTGCTTTGGGCTATGAACTCGGGGGACGATTGATGACGGTCCTTTACCGGGAGCGCGATTACATCACCCGCCGTTTTTATCATACTTCAGTAGCCGGAACTCTCGCTTCTGGCGCAACTGCGGCGCTACTTTTGGATCTCGATCGCGAATCGATTCAAAGAACCCTTGGTCTCGCCGCATACCAGGCGGCCGGACCGGACAACATGACCAAAGATCCAGGACATATGGGAAAGACATTCCAAGTAGCCGCGGCCAACAGAAACGGAGTGACGGCTGCGGTGCTGGCGCGCAAAGGCTGCTTTGTCCCAGTCGATATTCTAGACGGCAAGTTTGGCTTTTTCGACGCGTTCCTCGGCATCACGGACGTCGTTACGGAAATGATCCGGGACCTTGGGCATTATTATGCCATTACTGATGTCATGCATAAGCGCTATCCGGTGGGAAGCCCGAATCAGACTTACTTGCAGGGACTGTTTGCGATAATCGAGCAGAATCGAATCCAGGCTGAAGACGTCGGTGCAATCGAAATTCACATTCCTAAACGCAGCGTCCAGCGGATACCGACCACCCGACACGCGTCTATTTCGGGAGAAATGGTCTGCGCAATCGCAGCGGCGCAGGGCAGGCTAGATTTCTATAGTCTTCATGATGGCAGCGCCATCAGGGACCCTGCCGTTGAAAAGATGCGAGAACGGATCCGGTTTGTCGGAAGAGAGGACTGGCAGGACCTGGAGCACGGACGCCATGCGATCATTATCGTGACCACCAAAGAAGGTAGGGTTCTGCAGCAAGAGGTTTGGCACGAGCCGATGAAAGGGGACGAGATCGAGCAGAAGTTCGATGGGCTCGTTACTCCGAAATGGGGTAAAGAAAAAGCGCTCCGGTTGAAGGAACGGATCCGGGAATTGGAGAGCGCGAAGAGCATTCGGCCATTGATGAAGGAACTACAGAGCTAACTAAGAGCATTTCCCCGTTTCAATCACTGCGGGTTTGATTCCCCGCAGCTTGCTGTGTAAAGAGCCACCCAGACCTATTAGAGTCCGTCATTCCCGAATTCTTCTATCGGGAATCCAGGCGAGACCGGAACTGGTAGACCCCAGATTAAAACATTCGGGGGTGACGCCTTTGGGATAAATTCTCATCGCCATGTTCTGATACATCGTCAGCTTGCTCCGGGGTAGTTCATTTTTTTTGTCTAATTATTTTGGTCACGACTTTTTTGCTGAACGCTGTGGGCACGAACTGGGAGTGAATTCCCTGGCCGCCCGCTACCACGATCGTGATATCTTCCGGACGATCGGCGATGCCTATGCGCTCGTGATCGCCAACCAGTTCGAACCAGCGCGAGCGACGTTCAAGAATTCCCCGTTTGGTCCCATGTGAAAAGCGCGATAGCGGAATGCGGGCATTGTCGAAGAGGAACTGTTTGACATTTTTTTTGCTGAAACCATCTCGCGCAAGCACGCCGGCATGTTCCGGACCTACAACAAGGAGCGGGCCGGTAGGAAAAATAATGTTGTTGTGGCCGAGTCCACAAAGCGTGCCAACGAAAGTTGCGAGAATTTCTTTCGCATCGCGACATCCATAAGTAAAAATATTTTGCGGCCCGCCGGCGCCGATCAAAGATACGGTGCTCTGGTCGTTCGGGTATCCCTGCTCCACGCTCAAGGGCTCCCAAGGGCTTTCGTCTGCAGCCTCGGCTATGCAAAACGTGTATTTCCCCGGCTGGCCGTGGGTCGAGGGATCAGAAACGCCGGGAATTTCACCGCCGATGTTCAGCAGTGTCAATCGGATGGCGCGTCCAATCGTCGCGTTTGCGCGGTTTCCCGGGCCGAAGACGTTTGCTCCAGAATTAAGACACAGCGTTTTCGCCAGCGGGCCATTGACGATGAGAAGCGGCGCTGTTGCATTGGTCGCCGTCTGCATACTGTAGAGAGAAAGATTTTCATCGAGCAATCCCTCCACCGCCGCCAGAATTACCGGAAAAAAGTCAGGCGCGCATCCCGCCATCACAGCATTGACCGCTAGCTTCCGTGCCGTGACGGGAACCATGGAAGGGGGCAACAATCCGAGTTCCTCATCGGCCGAAAATGGGGAATGGGATAGCATGGCACGGACATTTTCGTCGGTGGGCGGGATGATGGGTAGGCCGTCGGTCCATCCCTGTTCATGGAACAGCTCGTTGACTTCATCGACGCCACCTTCGACTTCCACTCGGTCTTCCGCGCTGTCGTTGAGTCCAGATCGAGTCTGCTCTTGTGGCGCACTGGAACTTTGCAGGGCCTCACGAATCTGAGAGAGGGCTTCTTCGACCTGTTTGTCGATAGCTTCGCTGGAAGCCGTCGCCATGGGATGGAGAATTTTCACGAAGGGGATCGAAGGCATTCCGGAGTTCTGGGCTTGAGATCGGCCCAATTTTAGAAAGGGAGCGCTGCAGATTGTTACGGTTGGGATCCCCCTGCGTTCCAGGTCTTTGGCGTCCTGGACACTCCAGGACAGAGAGGTGCCTCAATCGCCGAAGCAAAAAATTACAAAACCGCACTTTTCCAAAACTCCGATTTGCTCTGGAGCTAATGGAAAACCAGGAGCTTCTTTTCGGACCACGACAAAATCTTTGGGACGATGGAACTTCTTGATCGCTGCCTGCAATTTTTCGATAAAGCGGTCGGCATTGACTTTACTGGTGTCGACAAAGCCCCAAATCTGTCCGTCCAAGCTGCGCTCGCGCGCGGCTATGGGAAAAGATTTACCGCGCCTTGAAACAACGGGTGAAAAGACTCTCATATCCTTCTCCGTTAAATGATCGGTTTGAATGGGACGGTGTTTGTTCTCACAGCCGATAGAGCTTCGCGGCATTACGCCACAGCACCTTCTCCCGCGTTTCCGCCGAAACGCCTTGGAAGCACCGATCGATGGTTTCGCGCGTTCGCGGCCAGGTGGACGTCGCGGACGGGAAATTCGTGGACCATAGAATGTGGTCTGCGCCGAGATAGGGTTCGAAAGGCGCGATCTGGTCGAACCACGCGTTCAAATAGCACTGCCGGCGAAACATTTCAGACGGCTTCAGCTCATATCCTTCACGGGCAAGGCCGTCATGGTCAAACTGGTGATCGGCCCATTCCAAATAAAGCATGCCCCAGCTCAGCGCGCTTTCCGCCAGTACCACCCGCAATTTTGGATGCCTTAGCAATACGCGGGAGAAGAGATAGAGGCCGAGGACGAACACGCTCGACACCGGCTTGGTCACCGCGTTCAGCGCTTCCGCCAGCGTGGGCGTCAAGCCGGGGTAGGGCGCATACTGCAACTTAGGCGAGGCGCCGGCATGGAGACAGAGCGGCACGTTTAAGTTCGCGCAGGTCTCCCATACGGGATCATATTCCGGTTCCGCGACATGCGGGACATCTCTCAGGTCCATCGGCACGGCGGGAAAAATAACTCCGCGATGACCCTTCGTAACGGCGCGCTGGATCTCAGCCACGGTCGCCTCGGGCGGCCAGACGGGCACAATGCACTGCGGGATGAATCGCTCGCTGGCGCCGGACCATTCTTCGATCAGCCAGTCGTTGTAAGCCTGCACGCAAGCGAGCTCCAGGTCAGGATCTTTCAGCCGCGCGAAATTTTGTCCCGCCGAACCTGCCACCGTCGGGTAAAGCACCGAATAGTCTATGCCCGCAGCGTCCATGGCTTTAAGCCGTTCCGTCGGGCGATAGGCAGCCGGCGGGACCTCCTCCCAACGGCTGGGCTCATGATTGCGATCCGCCATCAACGCCGCCGCGCGCGCGGGGCCGCCGTCGAGGAGCACCTGCCCATCGACTACCCAACGCTCGGCGCCGTCGGCGGCGCGCTCGACATGCGGGATGCGACCATCCCAGCGGCTCTTCGATAGCCGGTTGGTCCAAAGGTCCGGCGGTTCCTGGATGTGGTCATCGACGCTGATCAAGCCGTGATTCAATTGCATGAAAGCTCGCTTTCGCTCGCGCCCCCACCTCTTTCCTCTCCCGCGTACGGGGGAGGATAAAGGAAGGGGTAGTTGCGGTTATACCGCGCTCGGCGGTCTCGTGGCTTCGATATCGTAGACGCGCAGCGCGTTCTCGTAGAGGAGCTTGCGGCGGTCATCCGGAGACACGCCTTCCAGGACGCGTTCGATGGCGTCCCAGGAGCGCGGGTAGTAGGAGGCCACGTGCGGGAAATCCGCCTCCCACATCAGGTTGTCGATGCCGATTTCTTCGCGGAGCTTGATGCCTTCGGCTTCGAACCAGAAGTTGACATACATCTGGCG
>DASPXM010000150.1:0-28678 GCA_035637295.1 Verrucomicrobiia bacterium | reverse complement strand
TTGCAGGACGCTTTTCAAGCGGGCGATATCAAAGCTTTGACCCGCGATGCTTACTGGAACCAAAAGTTCATCGGCACGGGACCCTATCGTCTCGTTGACTGGGGTGGCGGCGCGCAGATCGAAGTCGAAGCCAATCCCTATTATGCCCTGGGAAAACCGAAGATCGATCGGATTACTTATAAAGTGGTGGAGGATAGCAACACGGCGCTTTCGGCGATGCTGGCCGGGGAAGTCGATTTGGCGCTGCGTGATACGCTTTCCTTCGACGGCGCCATAGTCTTGAAGGAACAGTGGGAGGCAAAAGGGCTGGGAACAATCAGCATCAGACCGATTACGTTCCGCTGGGTGAATCTGAGCGGAACTAATCCGCTCTTCAAGGACGTCCGGGTCAAACGCGCGCTGCTCCACGCCATCGATCGCAACAGCATGGTCAATAATGTCTTCCGGGGCGTGGCGCCCATCATTCACTTTCCGCTCTCGCCGTTCCGCAAGTCGTACAAGCGGGCGGATGCCGCAGCGATGAAATACGAATACAACGTGGACAAGGCGAAGCAACTTTTGAGCGCCGCGGGATTTACACCAGGCTCAGACGGAGTGTTGGCGAACAGCAAGGGCGAGCGCATGGAGTTCGAGTTCCGCACCGAAGCGGGGAGCAGGGAGGACGAACAGGCACAGGCGATCATCGTTGACTACTGGAAGAAGATCGGTGTGCGAGCTCAGATCAAGAACTTGCCGCCACGAGTCTTTAACTCTGAGGAATATCGCAATCGCTGGCCGGGAGCCGCGCTCGGCGGGCAAAATCTCGTCGTTGAAGAATGGGCGGAGCGCTTCCATAGCGCCGGCACCCCCACTGCGGAAAATCGCTGGGCATCCGAATCGGTCTCGCTATGGCAAAATGCTCGGGCGGACGCGATCATGGACGAATTGAACACGATTATTCCTGAAGCGCGAGCCACTGAGCTACAGGTGGAATTCGTCAAGCTGTTTACCCGCGACCTGCCATATCTGCCGCTATACTATCGGCTCGAATGGCTCGCGATCAGAAAAGGATTGACGGGGATGACTCCTCGCATCGAGAGCGGCGGACAGAATATGAACACTTGGAATATGCACCGGTGGGACAAGGTTTGAGAAAACAGTCATTCAAATGTTCAAAACGTTCCAGCCGTTCAAACTGTTTAATCCGTTGAACTGGGCAAGCGGCTGAACAATACGCTTCTCACGTAAAGGCACAACGCAACCAAGGAAAAGACGATAGCTTTCCATGCTCCATTATTTGACCCGTCGGATGTTTCAACTAGTGCCGCTGCTCTTCTTCATTTCGGCCTTTATTTATCTTTTGCTTTATCTCATGCCGGGCGATCCGCTCTATCGGATGCTTGAAGATGTTCCTAATTTGCGTCCACAAGATTACGAGCGGCTACGGAAACTGTATGGCCTGGACGATCCTGTATATATCCAGTACTGGAAGTGGCTCTGGCAGTTAATCCAGCTCAACCCCGGCTACTCTCGCGAGTACGGCCAGCCGGTCGTCGATATTATTCTTCCAGCGTTAAAAAATACTTTGGTGCTCACCATCACTGCAGTCGTGATCGGCAAGGTGGTGGCCATCCTGTTGGGTATTTTTTCCGCCGTCCGACAATATTCGATCGGCGATTACATTCTCACTGCGATCACCTTTATTTCTTACTCGGTTCCAGCGTTTTGGCTTGGTCTCATGTTGATCATTGTCTTCTCCGTTAAACTCGGTTGGTTGCCGACATCCGGCATGGTCAGCACCGATCTTGCCTCCGGCAGTTGGGAGGCGATGGTCGACTGGATCAAGCATTTGATCTTGCCGGTGTCGGTGCTGGCGATCTCCGAGATTATCCAAGTGCAGCGCTTCATGCGCTCGAGCTTGTTGGAAGTGCTGCGGCAGGATTACTTGACCACGGCGCGGGCCAAAGGACTGAGCGAAAGAGTGGTCATCGGACGTCATGCGCTGAAGAACGCGCTTATTCCCGTGGTCACGATTATTGCCGTTACCATGCCGCGGGTCGTCGGCGGCTCCGCGGTCGTGGAAACCGTTTTCGCTTATCCCGGCATGGGCCGGCTGCTGTTTACTTCGATCATGGGCAACGACTACGTGGTGGCTATGACCGTGGTGATGATCATCGCGGTGACCGTAATTTTCTTTAATCTGTTGGCGGACATCATCTATGGCTGGCTCGACCCAAGAATTCGCTATCAAAGCTGAATTGACGAACGCGTCTCCGGCTCAGGCCGGCTATTGGCCGGTTGTCTGGCGCCGCTTCAGGAAGCACCGCGTTGCCTACGTCGGCTTCTTTTTCTTCATGTTGTTGCTTTTTTTTGTTATCGCCGGGCCATTCATGGTTCCCTTCCAACTCGATGAAGTCTCCTTGTCGGAACGCATGCATATGCCGTCCTGGAAACACTGGTTTGGCACGGATGAGTTGGGACGAGATACCTGGGTGCGCATCATGCACGGGGGAAGAGTTTCACTGACGGTGGGTTTGATCGTCGGCATCAGCACGGTGATTCTCGGCGGGCTCATCGGAATCCTCGCCGGTTACGTCGGCGGAGTTTTAGATAATGCGCTCATGCGCCTCGTCGATACCATCTACACTATCCCGCGAATCGTGTTACTGCTGGTGCTTTCGAAGTTGGCCGGGCCGGGCTTGCTGAATATCATCATTATTCTTGTCGCGCTGGAATGGACTAATGCCGCTCGTTTGGCGCGTAGCGCGGTGCTGTCTTTCCGCGAGCAGGAATTCGTGCTCGCCGCGCGATGCCTCGGAGCCTCTCGTTGGCGCGTCATGCTGCGCCACCTGTTGCCGAACTCGCTCGCACCACTGATCGTCGCCGCCACGCTCGACGCAGGCGCGGCGATTCGTGCTGAGACCACCTTGAGCTTCTTGGGCCTTGGCATTCAGCCGCCGACACCCAGTTGGGGCAACTTACTCACCAACGCGGCGACGAATATTTTCATCGCGCCTCTGCAAGTTTTTCTTCCCGGGCTTTTCATTTTCTTTGCCTTGATGAGTTTCAATCTGCTCGGCGACGCGTTGCGTGACGCTCTAGATCCGCGCCTGGCCGAGCGCGGCAGGTGACGTATTCATGACGCAAACGACAATTATTGCTTGGTCGTGCTCAAGCTCTGCAAGAAGCCCGACGTCTTGAGAAACTCCGCGAATGAGTTGTCGATAAAATCAGCAGCGCGCGCGTCTTTGGCTCGCGGGAACTCTTTTTCGTCGAGATACATCAATTGGCCTTGTATCGGCTCGGTAAGCACTGCAAGGTTCGCGTCCCAATACGGCGCGAACTGCTCATAGGTGCCGTCGATGATTTTCACGTCGTCGGTGTCGGTGAATTTGCCGATTGCCCTTTTGGCCACGGCGGGATTCTGCCGCGATACCATCGTCGCTTCCGCCACGGCCTTGAGAAAAGCATAGAGTGAGTTGGGATTGGCTTTGATGATTCGCTCGGTGGTGCCGAACGCAAGATGAAGGCCGGGGACATTGCTTTGCGCGATATCGATCAACAGACTGAGCCCGGCGTCGCGCGCCTTTAGAGTATTGGGGGCGGACAGCGTTCCCGCCGACGTCTTACCTCCCATGACCGCCGTCAGAACAGCCGGGATCGTTTGGACGTAGAGGAAGCTCACATCTTTATCGGAAATCACGCCGGTTTTCTTGAGCGCTTCGCGCGTGGCGATCTCGGTCGAAGTGCGCGGCGTCGTGACCGCGATAGTCTTGCCCTTGAGCTCGGCCAGAGAGCCCATCCCCTTACCACCCCACAATTGGAAAATAAATCGTTGCAGCGAGCCGCCGATATATTTTACCGGCACGTTTTGTAAACGCGCATTGACAAGATCAGGGCCTGAGGAGATTACGTCGACCTCGCCGGCAACCAATGCTTGCAGCGCGACTTGCGAGTTGAGAAGCTTTAAGCTCGCATCGAGACCGTGCTTTTTGAAAAGCCCTGCTTGTTGCGCGACCCATAACGGCGTAAACGCGCCGCTGGCTTGGGTATAGGAGAGCGTGAAGCTGTTTTTCTCCGGCTTGCCGCCGAGTTGTGCCGCCGCCCGAGATGGCAAAGCAAAGAAGGCGCAAACCAAAGCCGGGAAAATCCAGCATCGCGACCAATCACCCGCTCGGCTGCGCGCTTTCATCCGCATATGCCACCTCCTATTTTGCGTCTGGATAGCAGATGAGCGCGCCGCCCGTCAAACCGGCGACAGAGTTTTCAGACGAGGTCGAGATTGTCGCCGAAGCTCAGAATTTCAGCCTGAAGTTGTTAGCCATTGACAGCAAAGCGTCTCTCTTTATAGATTTCTTGAGAAAGAGCAGGTCGATAGCGAGCGCGACGGAGGAAGCAAGCAATGACAGAAAGCAAAGCAGAAAACGTGGGACAAAGCGCGTATCAAAAATTGCTCGATGATTTGCCACGCACCGGGCCGGGCAGCCGCGGCGGCGAGATGCTGCGCCGTTATTGGCATCCGGTTTGTTTGTCAGCCAACCTCACGGACATACCCATCGCCGTCAGGATGTTGTGCGAAGACTTAGTGGTGTTTCGCGACGGCAAAGGACGGCCGGGGTTGTTGGGCATTCACTGCCCACATCGGCTGGCGTCGTTGGAGTATGGTCAAGTACGCGAAGACGGTTTGATGTGCTCCTATCACGGCTGGAGATACGATACTCAGGGCCGCTGCATCGACCAGCCTTTGGAGCCGCGCGACAGCGATCTCAAAAGTAAGATTCGCCATCTTTGGTATCCTGTCGAAGAGTGGGGAGGCGTGATCTGGACCTACATGGGATCGGAGAAAGAGAACCCACCGCCGTTGCAAAAAATCGATGTCCTCGCTCGCACCGACGGAGACGTGAAGCTGGTAGACGGCGATGTGCGGAACTACAATTACCTCAACTGGATGGAAAATTTCGCCGACATGGGCCATGCCGTGGTGCTCCATGGCCTACAGATTAGGGACGTGCCGGAAGAACTCAAACCCTATAACGACTACAGCATAAAAAACTGGACGCCGTTGCCGTTGGAGCACGTGGAGACGGAGTTCGGCATGAAGACGGTCGCCGTGCTCGACACCGGTGATCCGGAAGTAAAATTCGTCAACACATGGAGCATGGCCATGCCGATCCACTGGAGATTTTCCGGAATCAGATCCGGATTCCCGCCTGATTTTACCGATGAACGGCAAGAAGGCGGCGGGATGATACGGATCATCGACGACACCCACTTTGAGCTGATTCGCTATAATTTGTTTCGCAATGGAAATTTTCCAGGGCCGATCGTGTTCGGACTGCCGCCGGGCTTAAAAGGCACGACTGAGAAAAAAGCGCACGATAAACGACCGTACTCTGGATGGGAAGGAGTGCCGGCGCTGGAAGATTTAGTCTTGCAGGAGTCGCAGGGAGACATTCCCGAGCGTCGACTCGAGCATCTCGGCACATCCGACCGCGGCGTCATCATGATGCGACGAATATGGCACAAGTCGATTGAAGACGTTGCCACGGGAAAAGACCCCAAGGGAGTGGAGCGAAAACAAAATGGCATGCTCGAAGTGGACACCTTTCATGGCCACGTCAAAGTCAATGAGCTTAAAATAGGTCCGGAGAACATGCCTTCGTCGCGAGACGGGCAGGGGCTTATTCGGGATAAGGAAGGTAAGTTGGTGTTTGGTGAGCCATCCTAAAAAGCGTGCGTGACCGGCGACGCTTACGATAGCTTCGACCGCTCCGTACATTTGCATTGCGAGATTTCGGGAAGTCCGCAAACGTGATACATGAATGGCATGCAAGAAGCTAACGCGACTAATTTCATTGACGGAGGTCTTTATGAAGAAATTTCGCATAGAGCCGCACGGGCGCCTTCAGGAATGGGTCGCTGACGAAAAGGGATACTTCAGGGACGAAGGATTGGACTACGAGTTTTTAACCTCATACGCGACGCAGTCGTCCGGATATGCGCTCGTGCAATCCACCGAGTCCGCCGCGCCGGAAGTAAAGCGCGGGGCCTTCGAAAATATGGAGAAAGGCCGCGCCGCCGACATCAGTTGCGCGTGTCATTGGGCGGTCAATATGGCTTCTTCCTCGGGCCACGGCCGCATGTGGGGACACGCATACTCCGTGACCCCCTCGGCCATTGTCGTCCCGCCGGAGTCTTCGATCAAGAAGCCGCGCGACCTGGCCGGCATCGAGGTCGGGGTGGGCTATCACTCCGGCAGTTACTTTTCTGCCATCCAAGCATTGGAAAAGATCCTCAAGCCCGATGAGATCAAACTCGCGTTTATCGGCCAACCGCAGGACCGGCTGGCTGCGCTGCTGAACCGTAAAGTCGATGCGGCAAACATGTTTGGCGCACCGCTGTACGTCGCCGAACAGCAGGGTTACCGAAAAATTTTAGACACCACTTTCATGATCGGTTTCTTGTTGCATCAGGATGCGGACGTGGAAGATATCAAGCGATACTTTAAGGCGCTGCAGCGCGCGCAACGAGATATCGACCTCGAACCGGAGCGTTACAAACATTACTTCCTCAAAGAGTTGCCGGAAAAGTATCACGACCTGATCGATGTCGGCGGGTTTGGGCCGGGAGAGCGTTTGGTATTCGAGCCGTATACGCGGGAGATATTCGAGCAGACGCATCGCTGGATTGAACAGGAAAAGCTCTTCCCGGAGGGCCAGGCGGGCGAACGAGACTACGACCGTGCCGTCTCCATGCCCGACTAACGCCGCGCTGTGGCGCCGAAAATTATGGGACAGATCGCTGTCGCTATGGTTTGATATCACGCGTCGGCGCTTTTCTTCGCCAGCCCGGCGATGATCTTCTCGTTCCCCGTGCGATGACATCCTTCCTTCAGCGCGAGTTTCAGTTCGTCGGTGCGTTAGTAAAACTGTATTCACGCCACACCCTCGGTATAATCCCGTCATGAGCGGCCGTATAGAAAATGGCGGTTGTACTCAGGCTTTTTCTGCGAAGAAATTATAAAGCCAGCCGAAAAGAAAGCCGGCGAGCCCTCCGGCAAGTAGGGAATAGAAAGTTCCAACGATAATACCAATCGGTCCGCTGACCGCGTCATAGCCGGGGTAGAGCGACATTAGAATTGCCAGGTAGGCACCGCCGTAGGGGCGCAAGAGGGCATTCAAGAGCGAGATGAAAAGAAAGCAGATGGCTTTAAAAAGCGCGCCGGCGATGATCATGGATTTGAGTGACAACTTCATAGGCATCGAATGGCAGATCCAAAGAGTTAGGCGCTCGAGCGTTCCCTGGAAAATTAAAAACACCTCTACAACCAATTTAGCAATAAATCCAGTTCTCGCCGACCTTGTTGGCTCTCGGAGGGTGGTCGAAACGCTTGGATCGGGCGAGTTCATTTGCACCACTTTCGAATATCCGTTACTTTTAAATCCTAGCTTTATAGATCGCGGACGCAGCTTTGGCTTCCACCAAGGACACGACACAAGCCCCCAGTTCAGTTGCTACGAATCGGAAAGTCGCCTTCGCGGCGCTCAAGCATCGCGACTTCCAATGTTTTTTTGTAACTACCATGCTCGCGATGATGGCGGACAACATCGAGCATGTAATCACTTACTGGGTGCTGTTCCAAAAATTTCAGTCGCCGGTGCTCGCCGGCTTCGCGGTAATTAGCCACTGGACGCCGTTCTTGCTGCTCTCGGTCTACTTCGGCGGTCTGGCTGATCGCTACGATTGCCGCAAACTTATCCAGGTCGCGCAGATCATGTACATGGTCGTGTCGGCGGCATGGGCGATTCTGTTCTTTACCGATACCATCGAAGTTTGGCACGCGTGTGTCTTGCTGGTTGTTCATGGCATCGCCGGCGTGTTCTGGACGCCCGCAGAGATCCTGCTGATTCACGATATTGTCGGCGCGGACGATCTGCCGAGCGCGGTGCGGCTCAATGCGACCAGCCGGCAACTCGGTATCCTACTCGGTCCGGCCGTCGGCGGCGGTTTGATGCTGATCCTCGGCGCGCCGACAGGTCTGCTGGTGAACACGCTGATCTATTTGCCGTTGACTATTTGGCTCATGATCGTTCCCTACACGGGGCACACCCGCGAAGGCATGAGCGTGCGTCGCGCGCTGCGCTGGCGCGATGCCCCAGCGGTTATTCGCGAAGTCTTCGCGAACCGTCCGATCGTGACCATGATCCTGCTAGGCGGCGCCGCGTCACTTTTCGTCGGCAATGCGTTTCAAGCGAACATGCCGGAATTCGCGCATGACCTGGGCGCTGAAAAAGCGGACTTCGCATACAGCGCGCTCTTGACGGCCAATGCTGCCGGCTCGGTGTTCGGCGGCTTCGTGCTCGACGGCAAAGCATGGTTACCGCCGACGGTGAAATCGGCAATCACATGCGCGATTCTCTGGTGCGTGACGATGACCGTCTTCGCTTTTTCGAAGAGTTACCCTTTGTCTCTCGTTCTCTTGTTTATCGCTGGAGCTCTGAATCTATCCTTCTATTCGATCGCGCAAACGATCGTACAATTGGAAGCGCCGGTTGCATTGCGCGGACGGCTGATCGGACTCTTCTCCATGTCGGCGTACGGCTTGCGCGCATTCAGCGGCTTAACGGTGGGCGTGATCGGCGGTCTGATCGGCATTCACTGGTCGCTGGCTTTGAGCTCAATGGCGCTGCTCGCCGTGACCGTGGCTCTCTTCGCGTTCACTTCATTGGGCTCCAGGGCGGAAGAGCTCAACTGAACGCAAAACTCAGCGACGTTGTTTGTCTGTCAAACTCTGCGGATCCCCAATCGTTTGCCTCGCTGCAGGTTATCCGTTAGTGTCGTCGGTTAACCCACCTGCTTTTGGAGACAACAGTGGCATCCGTGAGTGACAAAGCCAATCCAACCACGCCCGGTTCGAGCAAAAAAGTCGCCTTCGCCGCGCTGCGACACAAAGATTTTCGCTATTACTTCATTGGCACGGCGCTGGCGATGATGGCGGACAATATCGAGCACGTAATTAGTTACTGGCTGCTTTATCAAAAGTTTCAATCGCCGACGCTTGCCGGATTCGCCGTGCTGGTGCACTGGACGCCGTTTTTGCTTTTCGCCGTCTACTTCGGCGCGCTCGCCGATCGCTACGACTGCCGGAAAGTCATCCAAGTTGCGCAAATCATGTACATGGGAGTGTCGGTGGCATGGGCGTATCTGTTCTATACGGATACGATTCAAATCTGGCATGCCTGCGTTTTGCTGGTGATTCACGGAATGGCGGGTGTGCTCTGGGGCCCGGGAAGCCAACTCTTGATCCACGACATCGTCGGCACGGAGCATTTGCAAAGCGCCGTCCGGCTCAACTCTACTAGTCGACAACTCGGCGTTCTTTTTGGTCCTGCGGTGGGCGGTGGACTGATGCTTTTATTGAGTCCGGCGATGGGCCTTGTGGTCAATGCACTCATTTACCTGCCGTTAACCGTTTGGTTGTGGGCTGTGCCCTACACGGGTCATAGCCGCGAAGGCGCTGCGCGGGCGCGCCGAGCCCTCGGTTGGCGTGACGCTTTCGAAGTCATCCGCGTGGTGTCCGGTAACCGGCCGATCATCACTATGGTCGTGCTGGCCGGCTGCGTGTCATTCTTTGTCGGCACCGCCTTCCAGGCGACGATGCCGGAGTTCGCGCACGATCTGGGCACGGAGAAAGCCGACTTTGCCTACAGCGCACTGTTGGCCGCCAATGCCGCCGGCGCGGTGATCGGCGGGTTCCTGCTCGAGGGCCGCGGCTGGCTTCCGCCACGGGTCCAAACCGCGATGATCAGCGCGATTCTTTGGTGCGTCGCGATCACCGGATTCGCGTTTTCTTCGAGTTATTCTTTGTCCTTGTTGCTTCTGTTCACCGCGGGAGTGTTAAACCTGACTTTTTCTTCGATGGGGCAGACGATCGTGCAGCTGCTATCGCCGCCGCACCTACGCGGTCGTTTGATCGGCTTGTTCGCCATGGCCAGCATGGGCCTCAAAGCCTTTAGCGGCTTGACCGTGGGCGTACTGGGCGGACTCATCGGTGTGCACTGGTCGCTCGCAGCGAGCGCGATGGTCTTGTTGACTGTAACGGTGGCGTTATTTGCTTTCGCTATTCCGGGCCGGCGGCAAGGAGAGTTCAGTTAAAGGTGAAGCGGGCTAAGAGCAGAAAGCCGAGCGCAAAAGGGAGGCGGAATAAGACAAAAGCAGAATTAAAAAGGAAAAATGACAAAGGAAAAAAAATTTCCGACGGATCACTGCTCTAGCCTTCGAAGGTTCTTTATCCTCTCGATAGGTCGCACAAACACGGATGGCTGCTAAACCGATTTCTTCAAGTATCGATGCATCGTTAAAAGCCGAGCGAAAAGTTGCTTTCGCGGCGCTGCACCATCGCGACTATCGGAGATATTTTTTCGTGATCATGTTGTCGCAAATGGGTGACAACATCGAGCATGTGATCAGCTATTGGCTGCTCTATCAGAAATTTCATTCGCCGGTGCTGGCGGGCTTCGCCGTGATTAGCCATTGGACGCCATTCTTGTTTTTTGCCGTCTATTTTGGCGCGCTCGCCGATCGGCACGACTGCCGGCGCGTGATTCAGGCTGCTCAGCTCATGTACGCCAGCGTGTCGCTTACCTGGGCGATTCTGTTTCTCACCGATACGATTCAAGTATGGCACGCCTGCGTTCTCTTGGTGATACATGGCATGGCCGGGGTGCTGGGGAGCCCCGGCAGCCAACTGATCATTCATGACATCGTCGGACGCGAATACTTGCAAAGCGCAGTCAGGCTCAATTCAACGGGACGCAATATCGCGGTACTTTTCGGACCGGCGGTAGGCGGAGCAACGATGCTTCTTTTCGGGGCTCCAGCGGGGCTTTTTATCAACACGTTTATGTACGTGCCGATGATCGTCTTTATGTTTATTCTGCCCTATACCGGCCATGGCCGCGACGACGCAGGAAGCGGTAGAGCGCCGCGATTTAGCCTTGGCGGCGCGCTTCAATTGATGCGCGAGACGGCCGCGAATCCGACACTTCTTTCCATGATTCTTCTAGGCGGGGCGACATCGCTGCTTGTGGGCAATGCCTTCCAGGCTCAAATGCCGGAATTCGCCCATGACTTCGGTCACGAAAAACAAGACTTGGCATATAGCATCTTGCTCGGAGCCAATGCGGGCGGAGCGGCAATTGGCGGTCTCCTGCTGGAAGGCACCGGCCTGCTTAGACCGAACGCGCGCAACGCCGCGATTTGTTCGATCCTCTGGTGTCTGGCGATCGTCGGTTTCGCGGCGTCCTCGAATTACGTGTTGGCGGTCGCGTTGCTATTCTGCGCGGGGCTGCTCAATTTAGCGTTCCTTTCGATGGCGCAAACTCTCGTGCAACTACAGGCACCGACCCAGCTACGCGGGCGCTTGATCGGTTTGTTTAACATGTCGAACAATGGCTTGCGGGCCTTCAGCGGCGTGACCGTCGGCGTCGTTGGCGGACTAATTGGCGTGCACTGGTCACTGGCGCTGAGCGGGATGGTATTACTGGCGGTGACGATTGCGTTGTTTGCGTTGGTTATTCCCGGACGGGGCGGCGAACCGGTAAACTGATCTCTTAATTTTTACGAGACGAAGGTCAAAAAAAAGTTTTCTTGGTTAGGTTCTTCCCTTCGAGCTGATTATTTGATGACTAAGCCACCGCTTGACGGTGCTTGCTTTCCGCTCCGGTCTCGGCGCTGCGAAATTCATTCCGCTTCAATACGCCATAGCTGTCGAGCAGCTGCTTTTGCTCCGTCTCGGAAATTCCGAGCTGGGGGCGGCGGACCTTCGCGGTTTTGATCAGCCCCTCGTGTTGGAGGACGACTTTGATACGCGCGACCGCTTCGACGATCGGTTCGCTGAAGACCAGTTCTTTGACCGATTCCAGTTCGCGCTGGATCGCCGCGGCTTCGTCGAATTTTCCGGTGCGTCCGGCGATGTCCATGGCGCCCCATTTTTCCGTTGCGACGTTGGCCACCCCGATCAGCGCGCCGTTGGCGCCGAGCTGATAACTCTCGGCGACGAAGCGGTCGTTGCCGGTCAGGACCTGCATGTTGAGTTTTTCGCGCTTGAGCGCCTGAATTGTTTCCGTAAACAGATTAATGTCGAACGACGCTTCTTTGAACGCTATGACGTTCTCGATACGGGCGATGCGGCAAACGGTTTCCGGGTCGTAGTAATAGCTTTTGACCGGAACCTGGAAAAGCACGATGGGCAACCTCGTTTCGCGGGCGAGATCCTCAAAGAAACGGACCTTCAGATCGGGATTGACTTTTCCCCAGGCGAAAAGTAGCGGCGGAAAAATCATCACGCCGTCGACGGGCAGGTTTTCCAGATCGCGCATCAGGCTGATCGCTTCGTCCGTTGACTGGGGTGCGATGGTGGCGATATGCACTTTGCCGGCGTCGTGCACGGCTTTGCCGGAGACTTCATAGACGCGGCGTTTCTCCTCGATGCTCAGAACGGGGCTTTCACCGATGCGTGCGCAAGAAACTAGGCCGGCCACGCCGCGGAGCGATGACAAATGTTGGGTGAGGCGGGTAAGACTCTCCACATCGAGAGCGCCTGAACTTTCGAATGGCGTGACGTGTGGAATAAACAGACCGGTGAAATGTTCATGAATGGTTGCCATCGCATCCTCCCGATTAGCTCGATCGATGAGAGAACATCGCGCTTGTATTTACCGCTGGCATAAGTAGAACAAATCTTGTCCATAGTGCAAGCCGCTTGCACCGAAGAACCTTGATCGGGAGAGGATTCATATGAGCACTTTAATATCTTGCCAGGAAGTCGCCGAGTTGATGTCCTCCGCCGGGCTATACGCCATATTCGATGTCCGCGAGCGCGGCGAATACAACAAATGCCAGATTCCTAGCACGACGTCATTGCCGCGCAGCCAGATCGAATTTCGGATCAACCAACTCGTGCGGAATCCCGCGGTGCCGATCGTTGTTTACGATGACGGCGGTACTCGGGCGTCTCTCACGGCGAAAACCTTAGCTCAACTCGGCTATGCGCAAGTGTCCATTCTAGACGGCGGACTGACGGCGTGGCGGAAAGACGGCCGAGCGACGGTCAGCGGGGTCAATGTGCCGAGCAAGGCTTTCGGCGAGAGAATTCATCGTGAACGGAGTATTCGGGACATATTGCCAGAGGAACTGAAAGCTTTACAGGCACGCTCGGCCAATTTGATTATTCTGGATGTGCGCACGCCGGAAGAGTACGGCAGATTCTGCATTCCGGATGGAATCAACGTGCCGGGCGGCGATCTGATTTTGTGGGCCGACGAGCTGAAGCGGAAGCCCGATACGACCGTGGTGGTCAACTGCGCCGGACGAACACGCAGTATCATCGGCACGGCCGCGCTGTGCAGGCTCGGTTTGACTAATGTCCGCGCGCTCAAGAACGGTACGATGGGCTGGGTGCTTGCCGGCATGGAGTTGGAAAGGAATCCGGAACGCACGACTCCGTCGTCCCCGCTCCATAGCAATGCGCAGGCGAAGTCGTTGGCGCGGCAACTCGCGAGCGAAGAGAACATTCCGTGGATCTCGCCGCGGGAGGTTTCAAGTGCGTTCGCGAGAGTTGACGACGGCGTAACTTATCTCATCGATGTGCGCTCCGAGCGTGAATATGAATCCGGTCATGTGCCCGGGTCATTAAGCGTTCCCGGTGGACAAGCCGTACAGCGCGCCGATGATTTCGTCGCCGTGAAAAACGCCCAGATCATTTTTATCAGCAATGAATCTGCACGAGCTGTGATGGCGGCCTACTGGTATCGGCAGATGGGATTTCCGAATGTTTCGGTCTTCGAGGGCGGCCTACGCGCTTGGTTAAAACACGGTGAGAATGTCGCTAAAGGCGCTGTGCGTAACGAGCCATTGGGATTTGGAGCGGCAAAACGAGCGTCGCGCTATGTTGACGCGCAAACCCTCCATCGCGGGCAGAATGGTTCCTCAGCGTCGATTATCGACGTCGGCACGAGCCTTGAGTTCGAATCGGCTCATGTGCGCGGCGCTAAGTGGATTTCTCGTGGCTGGATTGACATCAAACTACGGGAGTTTTTTGCCGATCAGAATCGGCCGATCGTTCTGAGCTGTCCCGATGGTCGACAATCGACGCTTGCCGCGCGTTCGCTAATCGAGATCGGTTATACGAACGTCTCGGTGCTGGACGGCGGGGTTCGTGGGTGGTCGGCGGCAGGTTTACCGGTGGAAACAGGACTCGACGCGTGCCTGGTCGAGCCTAACGATGTCGTTTTGTCGCCGTCGGTGCGCGGTAATAAAGAGGACATGCAGCGCTATTTGGAGTGGGAACTCAAGTTAGAGCGGTAGCCGGCGAGCGCGTCAGCAGTTGTCGTACTTTGGACTGGCGAAGATTTTCGCCGTTTTCGCTGCAAGGTCGAAGCGCAGCCGGGGCATGTCCGTGAGATCCTTGCCGTAGACGTGAATCTCCACGGTGTCTCGGTCACTTACATTGTTCATCTCGTGAATGTCGTCGTTAGGCGAGACCAAGCAAGAAACCATTCCCGCTTTGTTCTTTAATACACCCGTAACTTCAAGCTCGGCCCAACCGTTATGCGAACCGTCGTCTTTCCTGCAAAAACGCGTTTCCTGGATCTCGTTTTCCACCACGCCGATCATGCCCCAGGTGTCGTGATTGTGTGCCTTGGCATTATCACCCGGTCCCCAGACTACCGAAGAGATATTAAACAGCGGCGCGCGATGAAGCATATAGCGGCCGTATGCGGTGACGCCTCTTTTTTTGAATTTGGCATCGATGCAATCCCGTTGGCACACCAGCTTGGCGAGTAACGGTTTCGCTGCGGCGATGATATTCTCCTGCGAAATTTCAGCACGCGTAATGCGATCGAGATCCCGGATGAAGTCGTGGAGTGAGTACCGATCAGCCATCGCTGGGGTCATTTCCCGCGAACGGTAACGACGGGGCAGGTCGCCAGCGAAACGACCTTGCCGGCGACGCTGCCCATGAAGAGCTTCGATAGGCCGGTGCGCCCGTGAGTGCCGATGACGATCATATCGGCTTTCTTGCTCCTCGCGGCTTTGACAATTTGATCGTGCGGCGACCCCATCAACAAAAGACCCCGGGCTTTGATGTTCGATTTCTTCAGCCGCCTGAGGAGCTTCGACATCGACGCCTCGGCGTCGCGTTTGGCCATATCTTCGAGTTTTGTGTAAATCTCGGCGCTGCCGAGCTCATCGCCGGCGACGTACGGCGTAGGTTCGATGACGTGGACGATTAGGATCTCGGCGCGGTTTTGCTTAGCCAGCTTAATGGCTTCGTTCAACGCACGAGCCGACGCTTTTGAGAAATCAGTCGCGTGAAGTATTCTCCTTATGCGCGCCAAGTTGCGACTCCCCCTTTAACGCTCTGTCTGCTCTCGGTTATTCCTTACGCAGCTTGCTTCTCTACTCGGGGCAATTTTGACGCGTCGATATTGTAGAGTCGGGAGACGTTACCGCAGACCACTTTGCGCTGGGTTTCCGGCAATAGATGGCCAAGGTCACGTTCGATGATTTTTCGCGAATTGGGCCAGGTAGAATTCGGATGCGGGAAGTCATTCGACCACATGATGTTGTCTTCGCCCCAATATTTTAGATTTTCGCCGCAAACGTGATCGTTGAAGAAGCAGGCAAATATCTGATCTTTGACGAAGCTGCTCGGATTGCGCGTGAACGGCGGGGGGTTTTGTTTCTTAAAGCGATTGTAATAATAGTCCCACTGCTGAAACATCCAGGGCATCCAGCCGCTTTCGTTTTCCACCGAGACGATCTTGAGCTTCGAATTTCTTTCCAGTACGCCGTAAAAAACGAACTCAAAGAGCGCGTTGGCGATATCCATGAGCTTCAAGTTGACGCTGCCGCGGTAGCGCTCGACGCCTTTTCGGTTCTTATCCTTGTTGTAACTGTGGCCGGTCAAAATATGCAGACTCACGGGAGTATCGAGCTCCTGGCACGCGGCCCAGAATTTGTCGTAATGACTGGAGTGAAAGGGGAGATCGGGATGGGGTGCTTGCCAAATAATCGCGCCCTTGAGTCCCGCTTTGTGGCATCGCTCGAGCTCTTTGATGCCGTTATCGATGTTATAGACAGGAATGGCCGGAATGCCGATGAGCCGATTCGTATTGACGCTGCAGTAGTCGATAAGCCAGTCATTGTAGACGCGAAAGCAAGCTTCTTGCAGACCGGCATCATCGAGAGCGAAGAGATCGAGCATCAAGGTCGGATAAAGCACTTCAGCGCTAAGACCGTCGGCCTCCATCTCTTTCATTCTCGCGTGTGGGTCCCAGCCGCCGGCGTGTTGTTGAAAGCCCTCGCCGACCTGGTGGGGTGGGAACAGCGGCGCCGCTTCGCGGTATTTTTCCGGAACGCCGTTTTTCCAAAGATCCACTGGCTCCATGACATGGGAATCGGATGAAATGATGAGGTCGCTTGCTATGGCCATTGGTGGTTCCTCCTTGAATCGTTAGTCGTTTTATAGATTCGCAATTTTAACCGTACCTTAATCGATAGTCAGCGCGCGTGTCAATTGGCTGGCGAGGCGCGAGGTGGAAGGCGGGAGGCACGAGTTAGACCATGAAACATTTTCTCGCTTTACTCGAAATGACGAAACGCCCACTGTCATCTCGAACGAAGTGAGAGATCCTTCCTCTTATCGGACTTTTCGCCATAGCGATGCCAGCCAAGGTTGCTGCTCGCGTGGTAGTCCGGGTGGCCGATAGTAGTGAGTGATTTCCGCGAAGCCCGCGGCGCTCACGAGTTGCTGCCAGCGGTCCCAATTGTAGTAGCAGCCGTAACGTTGTCCGCTCCAACCTTCTTCATTTTCGCCGTGCGGATTGGAGCTGAACAAAACACCATCGGGTTTGAGCGTTACGTAGAGCTCCTTGAGAACTCGCGGTAATTCTTGGCTCGGCACGTGGAAAAGGGATGCGTTGGCAAAGACGCCGTCGAAGTATCCTGCCGGCAAATTCAGTTTCAGAAAATCTTGGCACCACACGTCGCAGCCACTATGGTTTCGCGCCAGCTCGACGAAGCGTTCCGCGCCCTCGAGTCCGATCGCTTCATGTCCCAATTCACGAAAGACTTTGAGATCTCGGCCGGGCCCGCATCCGAAGTCGAGTATTCGAAACGGTCCGGTGCCCTGGAGACTTTGCAAAAACGCGTCGCGATTCTGGCTGACATCGTGGTCGCGCGTGCCCTTCCAAAAACTCTCGGCGTGCTGATTGTAATGTAACAGGGTGATTGTCGAGGTTTGCGCGATCTCGTCGTCGCTGAGATGGTCTCGCCGATCATTCACTTCTAACTACTCGTAAGCGAAGAAGGGTTACCAGTCGCGTCGAACCTGAACCTCTGGATTGATCAAGTTAAGCGGCTTGCCGTCGAGATAGTCGAGGATATTGTTCATCGCCTGCTCGTAGCGCTCGCTCATAACTTCCACTGTCGCGTAGCCGCGATGCGACATGAGGATCGCGTTGTCGAAGCGGCGCAGCGGATGACCCATCGGCAGGGGCTCGATGTCGTAAACATCTAGTCCGACGCCGCCCAATTGTCCGGTTTCCAGCGCTTTGAGCATGGCCGGTTCAGACACGATCGGACCACGGGCGGTATTCACGAGGAGGACGCCGCGCTTCATCAGTGCGAACTCCTTTTCGCCAATAATGCCGCGAGTCTGCGCGTTGGAGTTGATGTGCACGGTCAGGATATCTGATTGGCGCAGTAAAGTTTCCATCGGCACACATTCGGCGCCAACTTCCCCGGCCCGCTCCGCAGTGAGCGTGCGCGAGTAGGCTATCACGCGTGTGCCGGGAAAAGCCTTCATGATGCGCGCGACTTCCTTTCCGATCCGACCGAAGCCGAAAACGCCGATGGTTTTTCCTTCCAACGTGTTGCCGGCGATGGCAGGCCAGGCCTCTTCGCGCATGCGCAGATTCACTTGCGGGATCTTGCGCAGGAGCGCGAGAATCAGCGCGATGGTTAACTCCGCCGTCGACATACCATTGTCGGCGGCGGTTGCGGTGACGGCAATGCCGCGACGAGTGGCATTGGGTAAATCTAGATGGCGACTGGTGCGACCGGTTTGCGAAATGAGCTTCAGCTTAGGTAACTGGGCATATTCGTTGTCGCCAAGAATCGTTCGTTCGCGCATGAGCAAAATCGCGTCGAAATCGCGCAGGACGGCGACGATATTCTCGGAGCTGTCCAGCCGCTTTCTCAAGATTGTCACGGCGGCGCGCTCCTTGAGCTTTTGAAATGCCGGCACCGCATCGGCGATTTTTTCAAAATCATCCAGTATTGCTACCTTGCACTTGTTGGTTGCCATAATGGTTATACTGCGGCCGTGACTTCGACTTCACAGAATTTGCCTTCGGATGAGTAGCCGTCGACAAAACAGTATTCCATCTGTGGAATCTTCGCTGTGACGCGTCCCGCGAAGAGCGCTTTTAGGTGTTCTAAGGCCTGGCTGCGATGGAGGTAAAAAGAGACGCGCGCGACTTTCTCCCATGAGCTTCCGGCATCAGAGAGCGAGCCGGCAATGCGAGGGAGGATGTTGTCGAGTTGTTCTTCGAGCGTTGGCAGGACCGTCGTGACACCTGAAAGGACGACTATGGAGTCGTAAACCAAAAAGCGGATGGGCACGATCGGTGGATCGTATTCGACGATGCGCTTTCGCAGATTCGGCTCCGATGGGCGCATCGCGAGCAGATCCACTGCGACTTTGGCCGTTGAATCAAAATGGCTCGGCGCGATGTAGCTCGAGCTCGCCGAGCGCGCTTTGCCGGACAGGGTCTTCACTCGTTCATTGCTGCCGAGGTCGCGACTCTGGCGGTCGCGTCCCCACAGCCGGCTGCGCACGGTGTTGTCGAGAGACAAACCATGTTGCTGCAGCTCACGATTGATTCCCTGAAAGAGTTCTTGCGCTTCAATTGTCGCATTCGCCGCCGGCCTTGCCTCGCCGCTCAATTCGACAAACTCTTTTCCCAACCAAGTGAAGATTCGCTTACGCATGGCATCCTCTCCGCATTAAACGCGGCGATCGTATATCAGCGCGTCCTTCGGATCAATGAGTCGTAGTTTAGGTATCGCAAAATCTTGTAGGGGCGACCCCCTGTGGTCGCCCGAAACAGGGCAAGCACGGGGGCTTGCCCCTACATTAACGCGTCGTTGAAATCAAAATTAAACGACAACCGACCAATGGCACAATTGAATGGGCAGCCCAATTCGTCACAAGAAGCGGCGCAATAGGGCCCGCCGGCTGACTACTTTCGGAAAAGCGCGAACCAGAAGTCTCGAACCACATCCATGAGGGGTCTGCCGAGAAAGAACTCCGAGGAGAAACTGACAACACCGAAGGCAACGACAATGATGAGAATAAAAAAGATAACAGGACCGAGTTTCGACATGACGTTAATCACTCCTCGGTATCGGAGTCGAAAACTATATTAACACCCACCAATAGTGGGTGCCAGCAATAGCGTTATGGACGTCGCGCAAGCGGACAAGCCGGTTGCGCAACGCAAAGACGCCGGTGCGTTGGATGCATCATCCGGCGAGGGGCTACCGCGGCCGTCATGATGGGCGAGGGGCCGATGGCGCTAGTTGGCCGCATGCGCAGGCGCACAGCAGGCGGCTTGCGCAGACTTTTTAGTGACCGTGGGAGCTTCCCAAACCGCGCGTAGATCCGACGAGTATGGGTAACGAATGCCATTCTCTTCGAGAATCTTCCCGGTAGCTTCCATCAGATCGGTGCGATTGAAGACCATGGTCTCATGGGTCAGCACGCCTGAGGCCGCAAATTTGAAGCTGATCTGCTCGTCGCGATTGTCGCGAAGTATCTCCGCCAGGTGGCGTAAGTTTTTCACCGGAACGCCGTTCACCTCGCTGAGCACGGCGCGATTAGGATCGTCATAACCTTTGGTAATGCGATGGGGAAATAACGGCGAGGCGACCACGACCAGCTCTTCGTTTTCAAAGGCGGGTTTGTCGTAGCGCCGGGTAATCAGAGGACTAGGCTGGCGACCGAAAGACGCTGGACGTTGATTACCGAGGCGATCGAGGTAGTCTTGAGTCGTTTGGGAAAAAACGAAGGGCCCGAGGATAAAAAACCTCGGTTGCGCCTCCATGAGATACGGGATGACCAACTCCCTTTGTGGCTGTACCGGCAAATTGATCTGGACAAGCCGACCATCCCTGTAAACCGTTAGTGGCAAGAGACCGTTCTTGGCAAACTTTTGCACGAGATACGAAGCCGAGAGACGAAGGTCATAACGGATCGCGACTTTGCCGTCGCTGTCGATCGGCATACCGCCTATTTGTGTGATGACGTCCCATTCTTGCAGCGGATACTCTGTGCCATTTCGGTACGGCTGTGCGACCATGACGCCGTTGATGCCTTTGGGAAGTCCGAGCCGGCGCCGCAGCGCCTCGTTTTCCACAGTTTGAACTAAATCGAACATCTGCGGTTTGCCGTTATACACGCCGTCCGCAATGTCGTTCAAAAAAAGCTGAATCTCTTCGACGGGAATCAGGTAGCCAATGTTTTGCGCATTCTGAATTAGACTGAATACCAGACCGACCAACTTGCCGTCGGATACTGCCGGACCCCCACTGTTCCCAAAGTTGAGCGCCGCGTCGACTTGGATACGCAATCCGGTCGCTTGATAGTAGTAATCGGTGTATTCGATGCGGGAAACTATGCCTTGCGTGACGGAAAGCTCCGTTCCGCCGGTCGGGTAGCCGTAGACATTCACGTTGTCCTTGACCCGAGGCAACTCTTGGGCGAATGGCAGGGCGCCGCGTTTTTCAAAAAAGGATTCGTCGTCGAGCTTCAAAACCGCCAAGTCCATCCCTGGCGTCATGGCTTCGACTCGTGCGGGAATGTAGCTGGACGACTGGTTCGGTTGTACATAAATCTGACTGGCGTATTTGACCACGTGCGCATTGGTAAGGATGCGCTTGCCGTCGATGACGACTCCAGAACCCTTTATCTGCTGGGGGCTGTTTTTGGTCCACGGGCGGAGCAGGTCCGGGGTCTGGTGAATCGCATGTATTTTGACGACCAGATCGCGGATATTGTCCTGGGCTTGTAACCATGAGGGCAAAAGAATGAAAAGGCAGATGGCAATAAAACCGGTAGCGGTTCGGTGCATGGCTTCTCCTTCTGATTAATGCATATAAAACCCGCCTATTATACACAAAGAATCGTATGAGTTAAGGGACTCGGTTGCAGTCGCGCAATTCTATCTTGACAGGGGCAGCCGCGGGAGCGTATCCGTCACGTAAGGAGCGTCGAGGGACGAGTGTCGGGTGTGGAATGACGCGATGAGTGTGGCATGGCGAGTTCGTCGTGTTAAATACCTCGCCAGCTACGGGCAAGAAGGAAGGAGGTAACCGTGTGGTACTTAGTATTGCGGCGTCCAATCAAGCCGCGGGAAGAGTGGACGGTCAGCTTGGACCAGCATCTGGTTTGGATGAAGGCGCAACATGAAGCGGGGAAAATTCTCTTTTCCGGTCCAACCACCGATCGAAAATATGGAGTTTACGTGATCCGCGCCTCCACTAAAGACGAAGCGGAGCAAATCGCCGCGACCGATCCCTACACAGCGGCCGGCTTTTGCGCCTTCGATCTGCTCGAATGGGAAGTGCATCAGATTATGGGCGCGGGACCGTTCACTGCGGCGGAAATGCGTGCGCACCGATGAGGCGAAGTGAGAGAGTTAGCGGAAGGGGGCATATTAGAGTGATGGAGAGAATGCGAAACGTGAAATCGATACGATACATCGCTCTTATTGGTTCTTTGGCGCAGCTGATTTCCGCCAACGTCCATGCCCAATCCGATTGGAAAAAGCAGTGGGAGGCGACCGTCGAGGCCGCGAAGAAAGAAGGTGAGGTAACGATCTATGGACCGCACAATCCGGTTTATCAGCAGGTCTGGGCGATTTTTCAGAAGTCCTATCCAGAGATAAAGTTTAGCTTTGTCCCGGGCAAAGGCTCGGATCACGCGCAACGGATTGTCGCCGAGCGCCGAGCCGGAAAATTTCTCGCCGATCTGCTCATGGGTGGTTCTTCGACCTACGCGTCATTCGCTCCGGGCACCTTGGCGGCGCTCAAGCCGCTGCTTATTTTACCGGAGGTTGGCGATCTGTCTGCCTGGTTTGACGGCAAGTTCTATTTTGCTGATCCGCAAAACAATGCGGCGCTGATTATCTCCGGCGAGATCGGCACCCGCCGGGGATCATACAACACGAAATTCGTAGATCCGAAGGAGATCCAATCTTGGTGGGATTTGCTCCAAGCGAGATGGAAAGGCAAGCTTGGCAGCTTTGATCCACGAGTTGCCGGCGGTGGCGGGGAAACCTTCATGTTCTTTTATTACACACCGTCGCTAGGGCCGAAATTTATCACGCGCATTCTCACTGAGACCGACATTGTGCTGACGCGGGATTTACAGCAGGGGACGGATTGGCTGGCGCAGGGAAAGATTCTCTTCTACATCGGCAGCGGCCAGCCGGTGATGAAAGCCAAGAAACAGGGGTTATCCGTCGATTTGATGCCCCACGCCTTGAAGGAAGGCGATATCATGGGCGGTGGCTCGTGCTGCATGGCGGTGATGAACAAAGCGCCGCACGCGAGCGCGACGAAATTGTTCGTCAATTGGATACTGTCGAAGGAAGGGCAGAGCGCTTGGCAAAAATATACCGAGGTGAACTCGCTGCGCATCGACATCCCGAAGAGCGATTTGCCGGCCGACGATATACCCCAAAAAGGCGTTCACTACTTCATGCTCAATTCTTCCAAGTACAACGATCAGGGCGGACGAAAGGCGTTGCATCAGATTGTCGAAGAGGCATTGAGAAAAGTTGGTAAGAGCACGTGAAGTGGAGGCAGAAAGTGCTTTGGAGTATTGGAGTGATGGAGTAATAATTTTTTGCCTTGATTAGAGCATGGCGACTGTTGGGGTGAGGAGCTCAAATGCAGACGATTGGCTTGATCGGTCTCGGTAACGCGGGTCGCCCGGTCGCGGAACGCATTCTTTCCAAAGGCTACGGACTCAATGTTTTCGACATTGATGGTGCGGCGGTCGACGCCGCGGTGCGGCGAGGTGCGAACGGAGCGAATTCAGCCGCCGATGCGGTGGGCGATACGACGGTCACACTGTTGCCGTCTTCGGTCGAATTACGCCAAGTCGTTTTCGGCGAGAGCGGTGTGTTTAAGAGTCTTCGACCGGGCATGACACTGATCGATCTGAGCGGCACCGACCCTGACTGTGCGCGCGAATTGCAACAGAGGCTTGCAGAAAAACAGGTGACCTTCATCGGCGGCACAATTCACGCGAGCGGAGCTCCTGCCGTCGTGATTCCTCAAGGGCGATTTTCAATTGTCGTCGGCGGAGAAAAGGCGAAACTTGGACCCGCGGTCGGATTTCTCAATGACGTCGCCGACACGATCATATGCCTGCCGGAACCGTGGATGCCCAAGGCGTTCAAGATTGCGATTATCTTGTACGCGACGACCAACAATATCATCACTGCGGAGATTTGCTCATGGCTGACGGCGCAGGGCAGCGATCCCAAACTGTTTCTGCAGCTCTTGCGGACGACCGGTTCGGAAGCTTCGTCTGCTCGCCTCGAAGAATTCATGAAGCGCAATAATAACGATGGTGGCGCGCTCAGCAATAGTTATAAGGATTTTCGCCAGGCCTTAGATATGGCTGCAAAATTGGAAATCCCAATGCCGTTGGCGTCGATGGCAAATCAGATTCAAGAGATGGGTCGAGCGACGGGTTTACAGCGGTTCAACAGCCCGGCGGCAATGGGGAAATTATACGAGCTGATCACTGGCACGGATTTGAGCCAGGCGACATTCAATGCAGAGAAACGATTCCCCGAGAGTCGCGAGCCGAGAGTGGTGTATCTCGGTGAATAATGACAGGCGGCTTAGTTCAAAATTGCTTGGCCGAAGTTGAAACGTGACTCGTGACGAGCAGTCGTGATCGCTAGGACGGTATAATAACGCATTGCAAAAAATTCAAAAAAGATCTTGACAGGAGTTCTACCCAGCGTTAGTAGTTGAGTTAGCCCATTTCGAAGGGGTGAAAGAGCGGGGATAGAGCGCGCCTGTTCTCGACTCTTTAAGAAGTAGAGGTGTTCATGAACGGACAAGATAATCCGCCGGGCTATTCAAGCCCGCGATCGGCGGGCGCCAGCAACGCGGTCAGTTTATCAGTTGGGCAGCGAGCTGTGTGAATCAAGCCTTCAAGTTGAGCACCAAATGGTGCGAACCCGAATTCGGGTCAATCAGCAGGTTGGGCTTCCCCAAAGCGGACTCGCAACCAGACTAACGATAAGCTAGACCGATAAAACGCTGAGCGAATCGTTCGGAGCGGGCCGCAGTGAAGTAAAAATAATCAAAAGCTAAGTTGACGCGATGGCGTCAAGAAACGGGCAGCCTTCCTAGGGAGGCTGCCCGTTTCGCTTTTAACAATACGAATTCCTCGGAATTTTTCTAACCTAAGCTGAACCAAGTAAGAAACAACTTCACCTGATAACTGGCAGAGGAGTCGCAGGCAGCCGAGTTGCGGCGGTAGGGGCACGGCATGCCGTGCCCCTACCGCTATTGACGCAAGAGCTTACCGTAGCCTTCGATAGATATTCTCATGCCGAGCGTTTGCATTACCCACCATAGCGAAGCGGCGGTGCTCGACACCACTGGACGTTGGGTATCGTCTTCCAATTCCTGCACGTAGGCAACCGAGCGCCAGCGGCCTTGAATGAGCAAACTTTCGACGTCACGGTGGCGACGAAACAGCTCACGGGCGACTTTATAGGAAGCGTAATCCGGCAGTTTAGCTTGATCGACTGGTCTGGCAACTTCCAAACCTTGGATCGCCAGTACCTTTACACCGCCATCTTCGTAATATTTTTTGACCGCTTGGTTGACGGTTTCTTTATACGCGGTGGCGATGACGGTTGTGCGGACTTGCAAATGCTTTAGCGCCTGGACCGTGGCGCTCATCGCGGTGCTTACCGGTAGGCCGACCTGCTTCGACAATTTGGCGACGACGTCCTCTTCTGCAGCATAACCGCGCTGCGTGCCCAGAGTGATGCCGCCCATCAGGATCGCATCGCATTCTTCGGCGGCGAATATTCCCAGGCCGGCTCCTAGTGCATCGATGGCTTTGTTGAATTCCTCTTCCGTGTGCGCCTGAACGTTGAGTCCGGAGGCGACGATGGTGAAGCCTTTCGGTAATATCAAGTCCCAATCCGAAGGTGTTTCGAACACCGAGGGTGATAGATAGCCGATGCGTGCTTTCCAGCCTGACAATTATACTCCTTTACTCGTGTAGTTGAGGTTCAAGTTGACTATTTGGCACCAAAGTTCCGTGACCTTGAGTCGGCTCTTACGCTGTCTGAAATCCCCCGGCGTGTTACTTATCGCAATGCATCGCATATGGAAAGTCTTTCGAATCATTTGGCGAAATGACGCGCGCCAGTTTTTTTTGGTTGAGCTCAAAAATGGCGCTTGCATTGCCGCAGCCAGTCAGTAAACTAAAAAGTTAAAAAAGTTTATTTAGGCGCTGCCTGGGAAAAATGTAATTTCAATCGTCAAAAGCAATGAGTCATGACTAATGGAGGTTTGTAAATGATTTCCTTTATATTATAGAGGTATCGTTTATATTTCATGTATTAACATATGAATTTTACATGCTTTATATTTCAATCTTTTGCAGCGCGTCGGATCCTATCCATAGCGGCGGTGGTGGTCCTCTCCTCGGTGGGGCAGGCACTCGCCAACTCCGGAGACAGCATGGAGTTCAATCGTCGCGCCACCGCGACGGCTCAAATTCTTGCAGGCATTACACCAAACCCGCTGGACCCCGCGCTCAAACGACTCGTCGAAGCGGACACGTTCAAAGAACATCAGCAGTGGATGACATCAAGTTGGGCTCAAGTGCGCGGGCGCATTCAAACCATGGAGACTTGGCGCAGCCATGAGATCAAGATACCGGGCGCGCAGAAGAAAACTTTGCTTTATCCATTTAGCGGCCCCGACTTTCTCAATGCCTATACTCTTTTCCCAGACCATGGGCGATACGTCTTTTTTAGTCTCGAGCGACCGGGAACGATGCCGGATTTGGAATCGGTGACGCCGGTACAATTTACCAAGTTGTTGCAAGATGTGCGCAGCGCGTTCCATGATATCTTCGAGCGCAATTATTTTATTACCTCATATATGACCAAGCAGCTTACGACGCCTTGGATTCGCGGCACCGTGCCGGTGATGTCGATCATGATGGCGCTCATGAACCGCCGCATCGTGCGGATCGAACCGCTCGACCTCTTCCCGGAGCTCACCCAAGATTATGACGCCCCGGATGCCAAGCGGCCGCCAGTGATGATGCGGGCCGTACGCATCGAGTTCGCCAACCCCGGCGTGTCCGGAACGCAGCAACTTTATTATGTTGCCCTTGATGCGACCGACAAGGCGCTGGAGTTTTATCCTGACTTTCTCAGTTGGGCCAGTCAGCATAAGCCAGCGACGGTCCTCCTGAAGTCGGCATCCTACTTGCTGCACGATAACCAATTCTCAAAAACCCGCGCAATGCTCTTGGATGCGGCCGATGTTGTCGTGCAAGACGACACTGGAATCCCGTACCGCTACCTTAGTCAGAATCCCTGGCAGGTGAAGCTCTACGGACGATACAGTAGGCCCATCCGCCCAATGAAATACGGTTATCAAAAGGATCTCGAGGAAGCGTATAGCTCGCGGCAAGAGCAGGTGCCATTGCCATTTCCTTTCGGATATCATTGGCGCGGGCAAAAATCCGGTCTTATCGTTGCGCACCGCTAACGAGGCGTTCCCGTGTCGCGGCGGTTGTCTTTCAGCATGGTGCTGCTGATCATGGCTGCTAGCTGCGGTGCCGGCCCGATTACGCGAAGATCTTTTCGCACCAGTGACGGCGTCAACTTATCCTATCTCGAAACCGGGCATGAATATGCCGGAAAAAAATCCCTAGCCATCGCACTGGTTCCGGGTTGGTCCATGCCCGCGGCGATTTGGCGACGGCAGCTAGAAACCCTCGGTCAAAACTATCACACGCTGGCACTGGATCCGCGTGGTCAAGGGGAGTCGGATGTCCCGGCTGTCGGTTACACGGCAGAACGGCGTGCCACAGATCTTAAAGAATTCCTTGAGCCTCTCTCCAATATCCTCCTAGTCGGCTGGTCCTTAGGCGGTATCGAGTCACTACAGTACATTCATATATACGGCGCCGGTCGTCTTGCCGGTCTAATTCCAGTCGACAGCTCGGTCGGCGAAGAACCGGCGCCGTCGCCGGGCGGCGCGTTCAAACAGCGCTTGCGCGAGGACCGCGACAAGGCACTGCATGAGTTTATGCGGGCGATTTTTGCCAAGCCGCGCAGTGAAGAAGAGATAAGCGAGCTGGTGCGCGGGGCAAAAAGAATGGCGTTGGAAGACAGCTTGGCGTTACTGGATTATCCCTTTGAGCGGCTCCACTGGAGACGCATTACCCGGGCTTTCAAAAAGCCTCTGCTCTACGCCGTCACGCCGCAGTTTGCGGCGCAAGCGGCAAATCTCAAGAAAAACCGGCCGGCGACTGAAGTGCAAGTTTTCAAAGCGGCGGGCCATGCGCTCTTCGTCGACCAACCGGAGCGGTTTAATAGGTCGATCGAAAATTTCGCAAAGTCCCTTTCGCGCTAACGAAATACGTTGGCGGATTTGACAATCACCGCACAGCACGTAAAGCGCCCATATAATTCGAAGAGGTCAACCATAGGGGGTTGCCGATACAAGACGCTTTCAGCTCTGAAACGTTAGAGGTACGGCTTACCGCACCCGGTTGAACAGCGGGAAAAAACGAGGTTTCGCTTTATCGGATCTTCGATCGCGCGGCCGCCAGGACGCCGCTGTCTTCGAGGTTACGCACGAAAACCGGATTGATGAGTTGGTTGAAATCAACCTGCGCGACTTTTGGATTGATCTTCGCGACGATTTTCTGAACGATCTTCCACGCGGCGGGGTCGGGCATGAGCTCGACAGTGGCCATGATGGCGAGAACTTTGTAGGACGCTTCGGCATCTTCCGGTTTCGGAAAGCGGAAGGCCTTGCGCAGGATTTCGACGATTTCCGGCTTGGCGTTGGGATCGTGAATCAACACGACCGCGTCCACCAATCCTTTGAGCAAGCGCGAGATTTGATCGGGAGAGCTCGCGGCCGATTCGCGCAAAAAACAAATTGTCGTGCCTTGATAGGGAAAGTTGAGTTTGCCGATATCGGCGAGCACGTTGGCGCCCGCGCGTTTTGCCGCCTCGCTGAAACTATACGGAATCACGGTGGCGTCGACGCCGCCCGAGCCCAAAGCCTGTGTGACCGTCGCCGTGTCGCCGAGGATGCGCATTTTAAGATCGTATTTTTCCGGGTCGATCCCGAGCTGATCTAGAGCGATCATCGTCTGAAGCCAAAAGCCGCCACCGATGCTTTGCACGCCGAAGGTTTTACCGCGCAAATCTTCCAAAGTGCGAAGCTCTTTGCGCGCCACCAGCTCGCGAGGAATTTTTTGCACCGGCGAGGCGACGCATTGAATTTTCATGCCGCCCGCCGCGGCGCTGAGCGCATTGCCGGGTGAGCC
>DASPXM010000149.1:0-11444 GCA_035637295.1 Verrucomicrobiia bacterium | reverse complement strand
GCGATGGGAATAATGTCCAAGTTGCCGCTGATCAACGCTTTCGATCCGATCCCCGACCCCATGACCGTGATGACCTCGGCGTCGAGTCCGTACTTCTCAAACAGTTTCCCTTCTTTCGTGACGAAGATGATGATGTTGCCCATGCCAACGGAAGGCACGCCAACGCGAATCTTCTTGAGCGGCCTGCTTTGCGCGTGGCCCGCGCCGGTCATTGCGAAAAGCAAAATTACTGGAGCAACCGTCAAGGCGAATTTAAAACGCCGCATGGAATTATCTCGAATCAAACAATTGGAACATTTGGAACCGTTGGAACGACTGGAACCATCATCACACCATCTGCGCATACGCATCAACCAATGCTGGTCGTTTTTCTACTTTGATGACCTTGATCTGTTCACACCTTGCGTGTGCGCGTCTGGGCGATGCGGATCGGTGGTGTCCAGGGATTCTCTGCCCATCCTACACCTGTGCGCCGCACCTGCGCGTCGATCAGATAGGGCCTGCCGTCCTGCGTGGCCCTGCGCGCGCGTACCAAAGCCTCTTTGAGCTGCCCCGGTGATTCGGCCGCCTCGCCTTCGACGCCGAATCCTTTGGCGATGTGCACCATGTTCATGTCCGGATTGCCCAAATAGTCATGCACGAATTGTCCCGTCTGCACCATGCGTCCGCCCGCGACATGCTCGACCGCCCGGCTGTGCGGGCCCGCGTAGGCGTGGTTGTTGTAGACGACGGTGATCACCGGCAGCTCCTGGCGCGCCATATTCCAAAGCGCGGTCGGACCGAAGACGAACGAACCGTCGCCGACCAAGCAAATGACCTGCTGGTTGGGGCGCGCCAACTTGACCCCGGCAGCGGTTCCGACACCCGAACCGAGATGCGCGCCATAATAGAAGAACAGCTCGCGCCCGCCGAGGGGATTGAAGCCAAAGCTGTGCAGACCGATGGAGCCGGCTTCATGCACGATGATCGCATCTTTGTCGGCGAACTGGGCGACCTCGTACGTCAGCCGGTCAGCCAGCAACGGTCGTTCATTCCAGTCCGGATTCTTGTTGATCTGCGCCCGCAGAACCTTAGCTTGTTCGGTAAACTTCCGTACTTCTTCAGAGCGTTCCTGTGCCTTCGTCTTGATCGCCGCGGTCGTAATGCCTTGCACCGCCGCGATCAAGTCATCCAACCCGTAGCCAACATCGGCAACCAAAGGAGCTTCGGTGGTGATGACATTGCCCATGCTCCAGCTATCGTTGCGCAAGTCGATGAACTTCGTCGCGCGCGGCACGATCGGCGCCGGGCTGCCGTGCTGCAGTTTGTTGCCGACGTTGATGGCGACGTCTACGTCCTTGGGAAAAGTGAGCGACTCGACCCCTCTCCCGGCGATGCTGCCCACCCAGAGGGAGTGACTCTCGGGGAAATTGCAGAATACTTGTCTCACCTGCGTGACCGGCATACCGATCATCTCCGCCAGCTTCACTGCCTTGTCGACCGCCTTGGCATTGTAAAGCTCATCGCCGACGATCATCAGCGGGCTCTTGGCTTCGACGAGAAGTTTGGCGGCGCGCTCGACTTCCTTGGGATTCGGCCGTATGCGCATGCGCGGGTCAATCTTTTCGTGGCTGATGATCTCGGTGCGCACGGTCTCGTCGATGAAGTCGGTGTGCCAGGAAGCATAGGTCGGGCCGTATGGCGGAGTCCAAGCGGCTTTGAATGCACGGCGCACGGTTTCCGGGATCATGTCGGCGCGGCGCGCCAACCAGCTGTACTTGGTAAGCGGCTGGACGACTTGCTCTTGATTGGCCACTTCTTCGAAGCCGTCGCGTCCCGAGCGCCGCGTCGCATCCGAGCGATAGGAATAATAGACGACCGGCGTCTGTTCTTTGAAAGCATTGAACATCTGGCCCATCGCGTTGGCCAGACCGACGAAGCCGGCCTGCATCACGAGCGTCGGTTCGCCGGATGCCTTCACGTAGCCGGCGGCCATCGCCGCGCCCGGCCCTTCGTGCGGCGTCAGAATATATTTGAGCTGCGGCCGGTCGACCAAGGCTTCATAAAAACTCGCGTCGGAGCTCGCAGAGTTTCCGAACACGTATTTGACGCCGGATGCGATGAGCTGCTCGGCGAAGGCCGCGCCACCAGTCCCCTGAAAAAGCTTCACGCCTTCAGGCGCAGCACGTCGCGCCTCCTGCGCTTGGACGTGAGGTGTCAGAGATTTTAGGATCGACTCGGCTGCCGCCAGGGAAACACCGGCTTTGGTCAGCCCTTTGAGAAATCCTCGTCGCGAGATCGATTTGCACAGATAGCTTGCAACCAGTTCTCTCATCTCAGTCTCCTTTTAGAACTCTAGGGCGACCGCCGGTCGCCCCTACATCCCTTTTGCGTTCTTTGTGGTTAATTTTCTTCTCTCATTTGGTTGTTGCTGCCTTCTCGCTCTGCGGCCCAAACCCTGTTGCGAGGTAAACCGCCATGGTGTTGATTTCCTCTTCGGTCCACAGGGCGCCGCGGCCGACCATCCGATAAAGCACGCCCTCCCACTTGCGCCGGTCCTGCTTCAGATCTTTCCACATCTTTTCGCCATGGCATTGAAAGCATTTGCTCATGAGCAATTCCTTGCCGGGCGCGTCGACAAAACCGGTGGACGCCTGCTCCGCGCCATTGCTCGCGGATAGAGAAAACAACAGAGATGCAACCAGAAGACTGAAAAGAACCACTCGGGAGAAAATCATGGCCAGAGTTCCTCCGCCGGCGATATTTTGAACTGGGCAAAATTACTGCCGCTCTCAGTTCGTGTCAACAAGAAACAAAAAGTCCGCTATACATGTTGCATATAGACATCGACCAATGCCGGCCGCTTCTCTTCTTTGATAACCTTGATTGCCCGTTCCACCGCCGGGCGAATCTTGTCGGGCTCGGTGATCGGCCCCTCGCCGTAGAGACTGAAGGAGCGGGCCAAATTGGCAAAGTCTACCGGGGGCTTCGCCATTTCCATGCCCACTAACTTATTCTCCACCGGCCGGCCGCGCGTGATCGCAACCTTTTCCTGATGCTCTACGTCGTTATAATAAACACGATTGTTGGTCATCACCGTCAGCAGTGGAACGCCGGTGTTGGCCGCCGTCCACATGGCGCTCGACGTGTAAAGCATCTCGCCGTCGCGCTGCAGGTTGACGCAGATCTTGCCGGTGCCGCGGTAAGGAAGCGAGGCGCCCACGGACGCTGCGGGACCGTAGCCTAACCCGCCGCCCCCGTAACCGCCGAGATAGAGACCGGGCTTGTCCCAAGTCCAGAGCCGGCTCGGCCAGCCGCGAAATCCGCCGGCGACCAAAAGCCAATCTTCTTTTTTGATCGCTTCCCAAACTTCATAGGCGAGACGCGGCGGCGCGATCGGCCGCTCGTCCCAGCGCTTTTTGAGATCGGCTTGCCAACGCGCGTGGACCTCCTCGTGTTGTGCCGCCAATGCTTTGCGGCGATCCTCGACCAAACTTTTGGAAAACTTTGCCTGCTTTCTAATTTCTTCGCTCAAGGCAGGCAAGAAAACTTTCGTATTCGCCACGATCGGCAAATCGACCGGCGCCAGCTCCTGAAAATCGCTAGTCCAGCCGCGCATGGAAATATCTGCGAGCGTCACATGAATGACTTTGCAGCCGGGCTTGGTCGCCGGCACAGTCGCATGCGTGTTGGGATCGGAGCGCACCAGCGCCCCGTAGAGATCAGTCACGTCCAAACCGAGAATGACGTCCGCATTGGCGATTAGCTCGCGATTACGACCGGTGAGGTTAAGCGCATGGGTATTCGGAAAATTCAGCCGCGCGCCGAGATCGATCACCGGGATAGAAAGCAGATCTGCCAGCTCGACGAGACTCAATACCGCGTCGTTATTTCGTCCCACGTAGTCGGCCAGAATCACCGGACTTTGCGCCGATGAGAGCAGCCGCGCCGCTTCTTGAATCGCGCCGGTCTCCGCCTGCAGTGGCGCCGGTGGGCGGAAACGGCTGGGATCGGGTAACGGAATTTCCTTTTCGATCGCCGCCTCCTGATCGGTGACGTCGAAGCAGAGATAAACCGGCCCCGCCGGATCGCTCATGGCAATGCGATAACCGCGCATCATCGAAGATGGGATCGCTTCGATACCGACCGGCTGGTCGTCCCACTTGACGAAGTCGCGCACCAGATTACCCTGCACCAATGCCGTGTGTATCCAGTCAATCCACGGCCGCCGCTTGCTCGAATTCATCGGCCCGGTACCGCCCATGACCATGACCGGCGTACGATCGCACCAGGCATTGTAGATCGCCATCGATGCGTGCTGCAGGCCGACGACGTTGTGGACAATAGCAGGCATGATCTTACCCGTTGCTTTTGCATACCCGTGCGCTACTGCGACGGCAATTTCTTCGTGGCAACAGAGAATCATTTCCGGATTGGGCTTTCGTCCACTCTCGTAATTGACCAGGGAATCGTGAATACCGCGAAAGCTCGAGCCCGGATTAAGCGCGACATACTCGATGCCAAGGAGTTTCAGTAGATCGACGACCAGATCCGAACCGTATCGTGCAGGCATAAAAACCTCCTGATATTTGGATTGCTACTTTTTGAATCTAGAACGAAACGACTTCAAGAAAGATTCTCGCGCCAAGACGCCAATGCCAGAAATCCGAATATCGAAATCCGAAACAAACTCAGAGCAAGCAAACCTCAAATCCGGAAAATCCAAAACACCGAATCCGAACGAAGCTGGTTTGGAATTTTGCATAATTTGAACATTTGAATTTGTTTCGAATTTCGGATTTCGTGCTTCGAATTTTTTGTTCTTGCCGAACTTTGCGTCTTTGCGCGAGTCCGCGTGCTTTTCGATCTTGCTGTTCCCTACCGAGAAAAAAATTGGCGCGCCACCAGACTTTTCTGTCTAAGAGCGCGCCAATCGAAGTCACTTTTGATTTCGCCGGTCTACTGCACCGGGTGCGGTATATCGATGTCGTAAAGATTTTTCACATTGGTGTAGACAAGTTTTTTCCGGATGTCCGCCGGCAGATGACCCAGGTCACGATCGATATATTTGCGCGACTCCGGCCAGGTGGAATTGCCGTGCGGATAGTCGTTCGACCACATGCAATTATCCTCTCCCCAATGCTCGAAATTGTGCCCCGCCACCGTGTCTCTAAAAAACGTTCCATAAATCTGATTTTTGAAATACTCGCTGGGATTCTTGGTAATCGGCAGAGGATTCACCTTCTTGAAGCGGTTGTAATAGTAATCCCATTGCTGCAGCATGAAAGGCATCCAGCCGATCTCATTCTCCACGCCCACGAACCTAAGCTTAGGATAGCGCTCGAACACGCCGTAAAAGATCAATTCGAAATAAGCGTCGATGATCTCCTTGAGCTTCAAGTTCACGCTGCCTCGATAAGCCTCAACTCCGGTTCTCTTATTCCCGAACACGGACTCCTTGTGGTAGCCATGACCCGTCAGAATGTGCAGATGCACCGGAATTTCTAAATCCTGTGACGCCGCCCAGAACTTGTTGTAGTGTTCCGAATGAAACGGCAGATCCGGGTGCGGCGCCTGCCAGATGATCGAACCCTTTATACCGGCCTTGGCGCAGCGCTCGAGTTCCTTTACCGCTTCATCGATATCATAGACGGAGATTGCGGCGATTCCGATCAAGCGCTTCGGCGACACTTTACAGTAATCGATCAACCAGTCGTTGTAAGCACGGAAACAGACGGCCTGGAGTTTGCCGTCGTCCATAGCGAAGTGGGGCAACAAATAGGTCGGAAAGAGCACTTCGGCGCTGAGACCGTCGGTTTCCATCTCTTTGATGCGGTGCGTTGGATCCGACCCTCCGGGATGAGTTTGAAAACTGCTGCCGACTTCCAACTGAGGAAAGCGCGGCGCTTGGTCTTTAAAGGAATTCGGCACCCGCTCAACGAGAATCCCCGACGGCTCCATAACGTGGGAGTCCGAAGAAATCAGCACCTCGAAGCCTGCGTTGTCGCCGTTGCCAGCCATAATGTTCTCCTCCTTTGGCCGTGTCGTGTGCGTACGTTAATTCTACGGGCAGGTCTACCACCAGAGCGCGCGCAGCGTCAAGTTAGACCGCGAATGGAGTGTTGGAGTACTGGAGTATTGGAATATTGGGTTTTAAACCCATCACTCCATTACTCCACCACTCCACTACTCCAGTCCTTAGAACAGCCCTTCCTTCTCCAACTTCCGCACCACGCGGTCATCGATGAGGTCTTCGGCTCTGAGCTTGCGAATCTGCTCGTTGCTCTTTCCCAGCAGACGGATCACGTGGCGCAAACCCTCGACATTCGGGTAGATGCGCCGATCGTAAAGGGTCTTCATCATCTCGTAGCCTGGCTCCGCATCTTCAGCCTTTTGCAAGCGCAGCGTGCGCACGAGGCTCCGTATGACCGTGGCTTTGTTCTCTGGATTGTTGATAAATCTTACGGTCTCGACCATTGCCCTTAAAGTTCTCTCAACGACATCCGGCGAGCGGTCGACAAAACTCCGCCGGCCCATAATCCCCAAACCCTGGAAGGGAATTCCCATCTTGAGAAGATCCCCTAATACACGTAATACACGGAATCCCTGCCGTTCCAACTGAGGCCCAAAGGTATAGCCAAGATATGCACCGTCGATGATACCCCCGGTCGCGAGCGCTTGCGCCGTTACCGACTGATCGCCAATCACGCGAAATTGAATGTTGTCCCTTTCCGGATTGAGTCCCCAGTGATCAAAAGCCAACATAGCAAACATCCACGCGCCGCCGCCGATGCTTTGCACGCCGATCTTTTTGCCTTTGAGATCCGCAGGGCTCCGTATACTGGGCGCGACAACGAAGAGGCCATCCAATTTGTTGATGAGACCGGCAAGAAAGACCAGATCCAGCCCACTCGCCATCGCACCGATGGAAGCGCCGGTAGCTGAACCCCCGTGAAACTGAGTCTCGCCTGCGGCCAGGGCTGCCATACCTACCGGTCCACTGCGGACACCGACTACGTCGGCATCAAGTCCGTGCTTTTGGAAGATCCCGGCGTCTTTGGCCACAAAAAGAACCCCGCTCCGTTCGTTTAAGCCGCCAAAGGTGACGACGATCTTCGCAGGCGGCGCTGCGGCGGCGCGCGACGAACAAGGCATCAAAAGGACCAGTGCCAGCGCGCCAAACATTGGCTTGCACCAAATCCGCATAAACTTTCCTCCCGCTTCCTACTTGTAAAGCGCCTCAATGTATCCGCTCTGGTCAAGTTCTTTAACGATAGAAAGGTCGATGAACTGCTCAGGGTTCGCCGTTTTCGCCGCTGGATTTCTTTCGCCAATCTCCTCGAGCGCCAGTTGGATTCCCTTTATTGGAGTGTAGGGTTTTTTCAGAAAAGTCTTGGCGACGAAATCGTACCCATTTTCGATTTCTCAGCGTCCGTGCTCTTGGTGTAGCGGGCAATCACGTCCATGGAAAATTTTTTATCCGCGGCAAAGAAACTTACGCCCTTGATGATTCCTTTGATGAACCTCTGGACAGTTTCTCTCGACTCCCGGATAAACCTTCGCGTCGTGACGACGTCGCTGTTCAAAGCTTCGACACCGAAATCCATCAGGTTCAATAAAACGTTAAAGCCCATTTTCTTGGCGACCATCATCTCCTCGAAGGTAAGCGCAGTCCCGTCCGCAACGCCGTTGGCTAGGGCCGCCATTCTGACCGGCGAGGAGCCAATCTGAATGATCGCCACGTCTTTGTCCGGGACCAATCCGATTTTCTTGAGAATCACCCTGAGGATAAAATCCGATGACGCGCCCAGCCGGCTCACTGCAAGCTTTTTGCCTTTGAGTTGTGCAGCCTGTGAAATACCTTTCGCAGTGACCAGAAACGCCTGGGCCGGGTCCTTTTTTGTGCTCGCCGCTATGGCGAGGTCCGATCCCGCAAGTTGCGAGTTGATGGCTGTGCTTCCGGACATGATCGCGATCGGCACATCGCCGGCGATCACTGCTTGCGTCACGATGCTCGAGCTGCCGATGAAAATGAGCTGCACGTCGAGCCCATTCTCTTTGAAGAGCCCAGCCTCTTTGGCAACCCAAACAAGCGATTGGCCAACGCCGATAGAAGAATAGCCGACCTTGATTTTCGTAACCTGGGCCGGCGCCATAGAAGCGAAGAAGAAGCCCAGAATTGTAATGAACGCGACGATCAAGCTCGGCCGATATATCATCTTTGCTCTTTATAATCTCTGCGAGGCAATTTCCGCATCTTGCTGTGTACAGTTAATCAGGATCTCAAAAGGTCCGTCATTCCCGAATCCTTCTATCGGGAATCCAGACGACACTGACTAGACCCCCGATTAAAACATTCGGGGGTGACAACTTGGGATAGATTCTCATATAAATTTTTTATTTTTTAGCCCGTCAGAAGTTCAACATGTATCGGCCGACCAAAATCACCCCAACTCCTTCAACTCCGCCTCCGCCCTTTCCAGCCACAGTCCCATCTCCATCTCGCGCATCATTGCAACGCCGTTGGCGAGCTGCGTCTTAGCCTTTTCGTAATCGCCAGTACGCCGATATAGTTTCCCCAGACCGACGTGGCAATGAGCCAGAAGCGGGCGCATCTTAAGTTCATCGCTAATGATGTTGGCTCCGCGAAATGAGCCCTCGGCGTTCTCGAAGGCCACTGGATTCGCCGCCGAAGCAATCTCGCCCTGGACATAAAGTGCTAACGCTTCGCGGCTCCGTTGAGAGTGGCGGCGGGACGATTCGAGTGCACGACTGGCGAGCAAGGCGGCCTCTTGCCGATTGCCAATTAAAAGAAAACCTTGGATCAACTGTGCACCTGTCAAAGAACGCCAAACCATTCCGGCCGCCTTAGCTCGCTCATTCGCCAATGTCAAAAGAGTCATAGCCTCGCCACGGCGGCCAGCCACTGCATAAGCATAGCCGAGAGCAGCCGCCACACGGGGAACGTTCTGATAAAGGTTCCATAACCGGCAAGTTTCCAGGCTATGCTCGAGCATAGCGATTGCCTTATCGATGACGCCTTTCGTAAGATGGAGATGGCCAACCCCGAAATATGCGGTGCAAAGGCTAAATGGATGATTAGCTATCTCCGCAATATGAATCGCGTCATCCCCATGAACGGCCGCTGCGTTAAACTCGCCGCGCTCCTCCAAAAGGAATACCAACTGACAACGGGACCCCACCGCAGGAAGAAACGCGAGACCGAAACGGTCGTAGATCTGATCGCCTACGAGAGACTCGACATTCCGAGTCAAATGGCTAAACGCACGATCATAGTCGTCGACCGCGAGGTAGGCAGAGCCAAGGAAATGATTCGCTTGGACCTGGAGAATAAAATCTCCTATTGCTGAGGAGATCGAAAGGGCTCGTTGTCCGTTCTCGATCGCCTGGATGGGATCCTCACCCGCCTGGTTAAAGTAACCGCTCAAATAGGCCGAGACTTGCCCCAGTCGACGTTGGTCATTCAACGATTCGGCAAGCCCTTGAGCCTCGCGCATGCGTTCCAAAACTTTTGCTTGTTCCCCAAGCGGTTGGAGTGAACTACGCATCTCGATACGAATATCTATAGCTTGCTCGATCGTTTGACGACTTTCGGGCAGATGCTTGAGCGCCGCTATCGCGCGGTCGAAGTAGCTCACCGCTTCGCGATGCGCTGACCGATCCGCCGCCTTGGCGCCGGCTTGCCGTAAGTAGGTCGTCGCCTTCTCCCACAGCTCACCGTGGAAAGTATGGTGCGCGAGCAACTCAACCTGCTCGGCCAACCGATCGGGATAGAGCCGTTCGATAGCTTCGACGATTCTAGCGTGTAGCGAGTGCCGCCGTTCTTGCAGGACGCCGCCGTAAGCAACTTCGTGGGTCAGCGCATGTTTGAATGTGTATTCAAGATCGGGGAACAAGCGGGTCTCGTAGAGAAACTCGGCCGCCTGGAGATGACCGAGATCGCGCCGCAGTTCTTCTTCCGATAGTTCGGCGATGGCGTGGAGCAGGCCGAACGGTACATCCTTGCCGATCACCGCCGCCGACTGAAGTAGACGCTTCTCTTCGAGCGCAAGCCGGTCGATACGAGCAGCCAACACCGCGTGCACCGTCGCCGGCACCCGCGTGATCTCCAACGATCCGGTAAGACGATACTTGCCTCGTTCGCCTGCCAAAACTTTTGTTTCGACCAGCGTCCGGACGCTCTCTTCCATGAAAAAAGGATTGCCCTCGGTGCGCTCGATCAACAACTGTTTCAGCGACTGCAAACTCGCATCGTCACCCAGAGCAGCCAAGAGTAGTTCTTCCGCAGTCTCGGGCGGCAGCGGATCGATACGCAGCTGTCTATAGTAAGTCTTGCTACCCCAGGCATGCTGATATTCCGGCCGGTAATTAACGAGAAGGAGAAGCGACGCAGTGGGCAGGCTATCGATCATGCTGTCCAAAAAAGCTTGGGTCTCGGAATCGATCCAGTGGAGATCCTCGAATATCAGGACCAATGGTTGAACTTGGCTCTCGCGCAGGAACAAACGCTTGATCGCGTCTAAAGTCTGCTGGCGGCGCTGGAGCGGATCTAAGTTTTGCCATTGCTGATCTTCCGCCGCGACATCTAAGAGCGACAGCAGCGCCGGCAGCGCGGGCTCTAGAGTCTTGTCCAGTGTCAGGAGCTTGCCGGTGACTTTCTCGCGGATGTCGCGCTGATTGTCCCGGTCCTGAATTTTGAAATACGCTTTGAACAGGTCTATCACCGGCAGGTAAGGAGTAGCCTTACCATAAGAGACCGAGCCCGATTCCACGATCAAGCAGCCCTCGATTCGATGCGAGTGCGTGAACTCGTAAAACAACCGAGACTTTCCGACGCCAGGCTCACCGACAACGGCAACAACTTGACCGTGGCCCGACCTCGTTTGTTCTAGTGCTTTGCGAAGTTGTTCAGTCTCAGCATCGCGCCCAACGAATCGAGTGAGGCCGCGCGCCGCGGCGGCTTGCAGTCGAGTTCTCGCAACCCCGGCGCCGGTTACCTCATAAACGTCCACCGGATCGTTCATGCCTTTCACGACTACCGGACCGAGCGACTTCACCTGCACGTAACCTTCGGCTAACCGCAGCGCATCGGCAGTCATGAGAATCGACCCTGGCATCGCCATCTGCTCCATACGGGCTGCAAGGTGCGCGGTCTGACCGATGGCCGTGTAGTCCATGTGGAGATCGTTCCTGATCGTTCCGACAACTACTTCGCCGGAGTTCAACCCGACGCGAATCTGAATCGGGATGCCTTGCGTGCGCTGCACTTCGATTGCGTAGCGCTTCACCGACTCCTGCATTCTTAGCGCCGCATAGCAGGCGCGGACGGCATGATCCTCATGCGCCAACGGCGCACCAAAGAGGGCCATAATTCCGTCGCCCAGAATATGATTCACCGTGCCTTCGTACCGATGCACTTCTTCCATCATGTGCTCGATCACAGC
>DASPXM010000148.1:0-25148 GCA_035637295.1 Verrucomicrobiia bacterium | reverse complement strand
TCAAGAGTTCAAGTCGGCGGAGAAAGGGAAAGGAGGTCTGCCGTCATGTCGGTCGTCACGATTGCTCACGCAGCCTACAGCGGTGGAAGTGCGATAGCGGAAAAGCTCGCGTCGGTGGTCAATTATCGGTCTGTCGATCGGGAGGTGCTGATCGAAGCGAGCAAGCGCTATGGCATTCCAGAAGCAAAATATACAGAAGTGCTGGAAACTCAGGGACATTGGTGGGAACGCTGGCGCGAAAGCCTGCGGCTCTACCGAATCACCCTGCAGGCGGCGATGTGTGAGGTGGCCCAAGATGGAGACCTCGTATACCATGGCCGCGCCGGTCAGCAGCTTTTGCCCGGCATTCGGCACGTGTTGAAAGTCCTCATCGTTGCGCCCATGGATTTCCGTATCGAGCTCGTTCGAGCGCAGCAGGGGATGGATGTCGAAAGCGCTCGGCAGTATCTTCGTGAGTTGGACCGCGTGCGCGGGCGACGCTTTCGCGCGGTATTTAACGACGATTGGCAAGACCCGGTTGGATACGATCTGGTGCTGAATGGCGCCAGATTCACGCCCGAAGCTGGCGCTGCTCTTATCGCGGACATGGTACGACGGCCGGAATTTCAGCCGACTTCCGAGTCACTCAAAGCCTTTGCGGATTTGACCACCACCGCGCGCGTGCAGGCGGCCTTGATCACGTCATCCAAAACTCGCAACGTCGTGTTGAACGTCAAGAGCGATGGCGGCCGAGTGAGCATTTCGGGAATCCTGGCAGATCCCGACTTGGAAAAAGAAATCGTGAAAATCGCCAAGGGGGTGCCGGGCGTTGCGGAAGTGGAAACCGATATTGAGCCGCCACCGATCGAATACATGCACCCATGATCCGTCAACCCCGTACGCCGGCTAGCGAGAGAGATCGCGCAAACCGGCCAATGCGCCAGATCGACTAGACTCCATTCAGGGTCACGCAATTCCCGTCGGCGTGAATTTTATTTGCCGGGAAGCTTGTGCTACTTTTTTTTCAATGCGGTTGAGAAACGCGAATGGAATCCTATGATCTCGGTTTCATGAAACTAGCGTTGGCTGCGGCACGTGAAGCTTCGATGAGGGAAGAAGTGCCGGTCGGAGCGGTCATCGTTTCTGCCGGAGCCGTGGTTGGTACTGGCTACAATTGCCGCGAAGAACGGCAGAACCCGCTTTGCCACGCGGAAATCATGGCGATCCAGGAGGCGTCGAAGGCTTTGCGCAGCTGGCGACTTGATCAATGTGATATTTACGTCACGCTTGAGCCCTGCGTCATGTGTATCGGCGCTGTATTGCAGGCGCGGATGCGCCGATTGGTCTTCGGTTGTCGCGATCCTAAAGCCGGCGCGGTTGAATCCTTATACCGTCTGTGTGAAGATCAGCGACTCAATCACCAACTGCCAGTTACCGAAGGTGTGCTTGCCGATGAGTCTTCCTCGATGCTTTCGGCGTTTTTTTCCCGCCTGAGAGCGCAAAAGCGCGATGGCCAAGAAAACGGAGAGGTGGCCGAGCCCGGTTGAAGGCGCTTGACTCGAAATCAAGTGTACGGGGAACCGTACCGGGGGTTCAAATCCCTCCCTCTCCGCCAATTCTTTTTTCTTAATCAGCAAAGAGTTAGCCCCATTTCTTGATGTCCAGTGAAAAGCCTGTGTAGGAAAAATCAAGTTTTCCCAACCCTCGAAAAGTGCCCTTTTGTGCATGTTTTGTGAAGGAACTTTTTGACTTACGTTAAGCCGTTTCTCGTTTCAGCGGTACAACCTTCCGATTCTCCGCCTCTTTCTTTAAGTGCTCTTGAACGCGATTCATGGACTCCGTGAGATCATCGTCGCTGATTATGTCGTAACGGCGATAAATCGAGTCGGTTTCATGCCCGCTGAGCTTCATTCCTTCATGCTCACTTAGTCCCGCGCGCCGGAAGTTACGCACGGCCGACCGTCTCATATCGTGGGGAACGAGCCCCGGGATCCCGGCCGCTGTCGCTGCTGACTTGAATGCCTTGCGGAACGATGCAATCGGTTTGCCCCGACGATGGAACACGTACGGGCAATCCAACCGCCTCGACTCTACGCGCCTTTGAATGATCTCCATGAGTGGACCGATTATGGGAAGATTACGCGGCTTCTTTGACTTCGACTTCTCGGCCGGCAAGCGGATCATGTTATTTTTGAGATCCACTTCCGACCATTCAAGGTTTTTGCCTTCGCCGCTGCGCCATCCCGCGTTGTACAGGAATGCTACCAGGTCCTTGACGTCTGCATCCGGTATGTTTTCCAAAAGCCCTGTGAATTCTGCCGGCGCAATAAAACCCTTTCGGACGTTTTCACCTTGGAGAAGTTCAACCACCGCCGGGATTGCCGAGATGTCTCCGGCCTTGAGCATCAGCTTAAAGCCGTGGCGAAGATAGGCGAGTTCACGGTTGACCGATGCGCGCGCGGCGCCGGCCAGTAGTCGCTTCTTCGTGTATTTTTGGACGACTGGCGTCGCGATATCGACCACTCGGCGAAACTGAAAAGCCTCCTCGATATGCTTGAAGCAATACTCGACCGTCTTTAGCGATCGATTTTCCTTGCGCTCGTAGTCGGCGTCGATTCGCGCTTTCATGTCGGCGATGGTCCACTTGTCCTCTTTGGGCCCGACGAATCCCGGTCGCTCAACTTGCTTGAGTCTCTGCCTAAGTACCTTACGAGCTATTTTCTCGTCACTGGTATGCGCCGACTCCCTAAACATCTTCCCGCGAAAGGAGTAAGCGATCCACAAAACGTTGCCTCTTGGATATATGCAGCCGTCGCCTCTCATTTGCGACCTCGCTTTCTGCTCGCGCGGGCTTTTAAGAATTGCGCAATCGCCTGCCGAATCAACTCCGCCATCGATACTCCGTCGTCCAACGCCATATACTTCAAGCGCGTGTGATCGACCTCGCCTAAGTAGATCATCGTCTTTTTGGTTTTTGCCATTGCCTGAGTCCCTCCTTTTGAGAAGAGACTCTAATCTATGTGACATAGGTATGTTAACTCCTAAGTCATGCTAAATTTCTTTGATTCAATATAGCGCTGTAACCCGTTCGAGCTGAACCGGAGCATCCCGCCGACCTTGCGGACAAAAGGTAATTCGCGCGCGTTGTGATAAACCCACTCCTCGTTGCAATTAAGAATTTCCGAGACTTCCGCAACTGTGATGAGCTTGTCATCTCGCGGCAACGCTTTCATCGCGCTCTGAACCGCTTCCGCAATGATCGCTTTAAGCTCGTCAGTGGATAATTGGACGACCATCGTGGAAGTTATTTTTTTGGCCGGATCAGACATTTTTGCTCACTTCATTCGAAAAAATCGCACACAGTTGCCCGTAGACGCACGATCGGTGACCGACCCTTACCTTACCCTAACCGTTTTTTGCCATCGCTCATCACGATCGGTACCACTCAACACCGTGAGCTCCGCCCCTTGCGGCTCACGCACCAAATCAGTAACGCCAACACTGCCGGAGCGCTCTTCGAGATTGGCCAAAATACTTTTCAGCTTGTCGCGGATTTCGTGAATAGACCGAACACAGCGCCGCGCGAGAAGGAAATAAAAATTTCCGCGAAACTGATTAGCCGCGTTTACGTCCCGTTGGCCATCGGAGCGCTTACCCCATATTTGTTCCCATCGAAGCGCATCATACTGCCGAAGCGATTCTCGCAGCGCGCCCGGGTTCCCGCGAATCCCTTCGAGCGAAAACTCAAGGTCACTAATGGATTTCGGCTTGCCGCCGATCGATTGCCATTCAATAGCGTCGATATGTCGCTGGCGCCAGCGATCTAATTCGCCTAGGGCTGCTTCGATTCTCGGCAATTCCGACCTGGCATACTCCGCAGCGCCGCTCAGGGAATTTTTAAAATCCGCCAAGACGCGACGATGTTCGGCGTCGAGCGCTTTTGTTTTTTCTTTCACGATTTCTTCTAAACGACTCATGATATTTTTTTCTCCTTCCCAGTTACCTTTTCAGTTTGGCCAAAAACTTCACAGCTTCGGCCTGAAGTTTGGGATCGCGATCAATTCCATACTTGGCGGCAAACTCCTCGAGCGCGGCGGCGCTGCCGAACATCTCTTGCGCGGCGGCTGCGGCCGTCTTGAGCTGCGATTCCGTCTGCGCACCCCACTCACCGCGCAATTCGGTCATCGTATCCGTGGCGGCCTTTGCTACTTCCGGCGGCAATGTCGCTTGATCCTGCAACAACGTCGCGCCGCCCTCTTGTGGTTGTCCTTGCTGAGGCACCGCGAGTTGATCCTTCATCGCATCGGCCATCTGCTCCTCAAGCCGGGGTGTGTGTCCGTTCAGCTGGATCTCACCCGGGTGCTGGCGCGCGTAGGCGTCATTGACCAACCCCACAACGGTGGGATCGTTTCTATAAAACTGCTCGTGCCGAGCATCTGTCTTGTTAATAATTGCGTTGGCTTCTTCGATCGAAATCGCCATCTTTGCACCTCCCTCGTCAGCTTGCTGCGTCTGTCAGCACGTCCCACGCACCGCTTGGATTGGTACCGTCCGCCGTTTTCGTGGTGCTGCCGAGGGCGCCGGTTAACGACATAAACCGTTGAACGCGAATCGCGATGGTGCCATCTTTTAGCCGGCAGCTGTGGCCTTGAACGATCGTCTTAGCTTCCATCAACGCACGGACTCGCTGCTCCGCTGCTTGCATTGTCGCGAATGCCGCCATGACTACACCTCCTATGAATCTAGGCTTCCGAATCCCGCTAAGGTACTGGCCAAGTGTTTTGCCTTTTCCTCACGCGCTAAAACTTTTTCTTCTCTGGCGAGGACCGACGCTTCCCGGCTCGCAACCGCCAGCTCGCGCGCCTCAAGATCGCGGATCCGCGTTGAGCTTGGCTTCAGGGCTTCGACTTCGCGGGTAACTTTCTGGAGCTCCTGGCGGCGGCCGGTGAGTTGGACGTCCAGATCTGAAATCTCCGATTCCTTCTTTGCTTTTTCTTTTTCAAATCCCGCCAGGATACCTTCGGCCTTTTCCGCTGACTCGATAATCTCTGCCGCGTACAGGATCGCCGGAGCAAAGTTTTTGAACGGCTCCAAACTTTTTCGAACTTCGCGACTATTCATTTTTTTTGTTCTCCTTTTTTTGGTTTTCGCTTCAATTTGACTTTAAGACTTGCTGATCACCCTGGCGCCCGGAAAAACTCTCAACACGTCATTGACGGTAATTCCCGGCAGGCTATCGGCCATCCGTAGCGCCTCTTTGTAATCCGCTGGCGCCATCGGTTTTCGGTCCTTGCGACGCGCCAAGACTGCATCATCATCCAAGACTTTGACTTCAAGCAACACGTCTTCGACGTACTTCATCGCAGCTTTGCCCACTCGCCTTGGTCGCCCATTTCACGCCCAGAATTCGTTTCTTCTCTTAGGGGATTTTCCGTGCGGAAAGAATTTTTCGAGTATACGAACGGGTCGCCCTTCTTGCCCACGCCGCCTCGTTTTACTAGCTCTTTGGCAAATAGCGCCTCTAACCGTTTGCGCACCGTCCCTGCCGGCCTGTTTATCATCTCGGCTATCACATCCGATGCCTGCCCCTCTTCGGTGAGCGATGCCAGTATCGCCTTGTTGTCCGTCTCTCCCTGGCTCTCTTCCACGCTTCCGGCGAATACGCATTTTTCCGGGCTTAGATCGACGGCGAGCGGATCTACCGGCGGCATTCTGCCTTTGATACTCAATACCCCCGGCTTGCTCTTATCTGGCCTTGACCAGGTCCAAATTACATCGGGGGCGGCTATCCAATCGCTTGTACCGCTAACACCGTCCGTGCCTTCTCGGCTCGATCGATTGCTGTGATGAACGACTATAACCAACCATTTATGTTTTACTGCTAAGTCTTGAATATTTCGCAGGATAAGCCCGGCGCCGCCGGCCGAGTTCTCGGCATCCCCCGCAAGGCGGAAGGCGCCACGAAATGAGTCAATTACCATTACCGCCGGCTTGCCTACGTGTTGCATCAAGGCTTCGACTGTCACCGTCTGCAGCACAGGTTCTGGACGGTTCAAAATATATGCTTCGTCCGGACATGATCCACCAGCGCTCAAGAGTTCCTTTAGGTAGGAAAAGCCCATTTCATAATTTAGGTAGACTACCGGCTTCTTGATTGTGGCCCGTTCTAAGAAAGGCTCACCGCCCGCGATGGCCCTTCCCCCATGAATAAGAAGGGTAGTCTTTCCGCCCTTGCCCCGGCCATGAAGCGCTATTAGGCCACAGTCGGGGGCAATTTCATGAACGGTATACGGCGCGCTGCCGTGGTCGGTCGCTACAAAATCCTTCCACTTTTGAAGCTCAAAAATTCTTTCCGCACGTTTTGTTTCCTTAGGTGCGGAAACGAATTCCGAGCCCGTTTCGGCCTTCGCCGAATAAGTCTCTGTGGCGCCCGATATGGCCTTTTCGATCGTGGCTCGGCCGTACGTCGCGCCGTCACCGTAGTGCTTTGTGTCCCACTTTTCACGGTAAAGTTTTGAGCCCCGGTAAAGCCGATCAACCTGGCTTGCATCTCGCGTGTAGAAGGCGAGTAAGGCACACAGCGCTAGCTCTGCCTCGGATGCTGACGGGTAGCCGTTTAAATTGCCGTCAAGCAGGGATCTGAGTTTGTCGCCGTTCTTTGCCTTGAACCCAATCTCGATAATCTCGTGATCGCTTAAATGGCCGTTACCGTTCGCCGTGGCGCCGGCGCCCTTCTCAATCTTCGGCTCAGGAAAGTATTCCGCTAGAAACGCGTCAATCTCGGCTTGGCGTGAATCAAGAGTGCGCACGTGGCAGGCTTTGAGCACGCGTCCTGTTGTGGTGAGATAGCGACCGCTCGAGTAGATTTCGATGTTTCCCTTCTTGCGCCCACCAGCAGCTGGAAGCACGCCCGTAAGAAACAGTCGCAAGCCTGTACCACTCGGACTAACTTCGACGTAGCAGTTGAAAAGGTCAATAATGTTGAGGGCCCACTGGGCGATTGTCTTAGTCTGAGGGTCGATGCAGTGGTCAAGATCGACTCCGACGACACCAAGGTCAGACGTGAGTACAAAGCCGATGCCATCGAACCCGCCTTTGCCGTATGTTGCTACTGCCGTTTCGTAGTCGCCCCACGTCGATGGATCATTGGACTTGGCAAGATCACCACTGCGCGGATTGAATAGCGGCTTGGTCCACTTGTCGCGAAGCGTATACCACTCCACTACCCACTGCGGGATGATTTTTAGTTCTGCCGGGATATTTTTAAAGGCAAAAGGAATCGGAAGCGGTCGCACGGATGTATCATCGGTTTGCGTCATTCCGTTCATGCCGACCTCAGCTCAGGAAAAACGCTAAAAGCACGCTCGACCGCCGACTTCGAAATCCTGCCGTGGCAATAATTCTCGATTAGCCGGCGCTTAACGCGGCGCGCCATGAAGGTACTTAGGGATTTACTAAAGCGTGGCGCTTGGGTCGATTGACTTTGTCTCGGCTGTCTTGCTAATGCAGTCATGTCAAAACTTTTCGAGGGTCGCGTCGGCTGTCTGGCAAGATTCGCCGCCGGCCCTCTTTTTTTTACGCCGCTGGCTTTGGCTCCGTTTCGTGATTGCCGTGGATCAGCTTTACTTGAGCCATTCGAAGCTGCCGTTCGATGTCACGGTTTAAACGATTGAGGCCTCGACGCACTAAAGGCCAAAGTTGAAGGTCGCGATCCTGTTCCGCTTCACAAGCGGCCCGGACTGAAACCCTTTCGATTCCATCTTTGCCGATCTCGACGAAGATCATGTTTTTCCTCCTCGTTACCTATTGATGGCAACGAGAAGAGAAAAAAGGGGAATTTATCAAGGCGATGAATTGACTAAGATTTTCGGTTGGAGCGGGTTGCTTTAACAGGCGCGAGGTCTAGTTCTAAAACGTAATGGCGGAGAGTTTTTTCGTCAATCCCTGATTTGCGAGCGGAGTCTTTCAATGAGTAGTCTTCGAGGATTAATCCAATGGCTTTTCTGATTTTTGGTCGCGTGGGTTTATATGCTTTTTCCAGCAACTTATCGAACCGTTGGGAGAATACTTCTGCCGTTTTTTTTATTCTGCGTTTTTTGTCTAACGCCTCTTCGATGTCAGGGCTTAATCTTTCACGCTCTAATTCACCGTGATGGATTTTCGACGTTGCCTTGAGGGTAGAATCAGGCGCCGGGCTGTCGTCGTTCACGTCGCCGGCCTCGCCTTTAAGGGCGGAGAAGGAAAGCTCCTTGCGAAACCTTTGACGGTAAGCGTTAAACGCCTTCAATGGAAATTTTTCCATATCGCGGTTGAGAATCGGTAGAAGCTCAGTAAGGTTTGCCTCTATTTCTTTCTCTACGATCTTGGGGAAAACCCGCTCCCAAACCGGTGATACATTTGGATATGCGGCAACTACTGGTGAAAACGGAATAGACCCAAACGGGGCTGATCGTACGGCGGCTTTTAGAGCTTGGTAAAACTCCAATGCCGCTTGCGTCTTGAGTCCCTCGTGATCGATTGCTTTCGCTTCCGGGGTACTCTCCTGACTCGGCTCGGATCGCATAATTAGCTTACCGCTTTTTAATTTTATTGCCGGTGGCGGTTCAATAACTTTTAAGAAATCCTCTACGCGAAAATTAGATAAGCCATCGAGCCACAAGACGAACTGTTTTCCAACTTTGAGGGGCTCAACTCTTCTCCAGACTTCCTTTCGAATTTCTTCAATCATGATTTGCAAATATCCAAGAATGAGAATTGATGTAATATCGACCCCTGCAGTACATGCGTGCGCCAAATGATCCAGGGAAATTTTCTCCCTTTGTTCTTCCATCTCCTGACAAATCGGCTTCCAACTCTCCAGGTCGTCGGAAACCTTAATCTGATCTGATAGTCCGCGAATGCGAAGCATTGCGTCCCAGCTCCACACGTAAACAACTACGAAAATACTGAGAAGCGATTTGTTGTCGAATTCAAGCCAATTCGCGAATTTCTGGAGTTCTAACTTTGCTTCAAGTAACGCTTGTCCGATGGATTGTTTAATCTTGTCGTCGTCAGTTGCGTCCATTCACCGCCCCCTGTCGGTCTCCTGCTTGTGAGAGAAAGGGCCAGGCCGGGCAGGAAGGCTCCCGGCTTTTCGCTGATCAGGCTAGGCCCAATGTTGTGGCAAGTTAAACGAAAAAAAATAAAAGCCAAGAAAAAGTTGGCGCCACAATTCCTCTTGCTCGCCGATCTTGGTGGCTGTAAAAGTACGGCATAGCCAAAAAAAGCGACGACGAAGTTCACCATCACCGAAGCGGCGAAGAAACTTGGAGTCACCCGCGCCTGCACTCGCGGCAATGACATTGGCGAGCGCATGCAAAGTTGAGCAGCGGGGTAATAAGCGATGAAGATAAGACAACTACTTAGCGCTATATTTTTCCCGCGCCGTTATCTCCGGCTGAGAAAAGCCCAGCGTCGAGTTCTGGCGTCGCAAGGGCAGGCGCTTGATCGATGGCCGGCGCCTACCGATCCAAAAGCGAAGCTGGCTTCGTATTTGACCGATGACCACACCGAGCCGATGAAGATGCGCCGGGAGCTAAAAGGAAAATGGCGGCGCCATCGGTGAATGCTTTGGGCAAGGTCAAGGCGAGATCGTTAATCCTGGGGCAAAAAACTGATAAATAGCAATGTCATTCTTCACTTCGATGAGCTCAAAGACATCAGCATTAGCGCCTGGAATATCTCGATTGATTACCTCAGGGGTGAACGGTGGATCGAATATAATTTCGGGTTCAAGCGGGTCGGTTTCGGGCCGCGATTGCTGGGGTTTTTGTCTTATAAAAGTACGGTAATGGTGAAACTCCAAGAGCTCGATCCGAATGGTCGAGCTGACTTTTTCGGCAATGACTTGGAGTTGTCCGCGATTCTTGGGTGTTCCTCCAGATCGACGGGGGATAAAACCTGAGGTTGGACTAAACCGACGGATGCTTCAACAAGAAACGTAATTTCTCAACCTTCCGCGGGAAGGTGAATTTCCATCACGATCTCGCCAGCCAAGTCCCAAAAAGTGAGAAGCAGATGAATAGCCCGATGCCCACCAGCGACAGCGTGCTCGGTTCGGGAACGGCCACAGGCCCAAAATTGTAGCGGAGCGTCACGGCTCCGATGAGTTCGTCACCGTTAATCCGGCCGCTGGGATTTGTAAGGCCGCCGGAGCTGATGGATGCTCCGAGAATGCCTATAATTTCGAGCGGGACGGTGTTGGTCCCCACGTACGGCGACAGCGATGTGGGGGTCGCAGACAGAATGTGCCCGACCGGGATTACCTGCCGGAAATTGAACGAGTCGGGTCCCATGAAGTCAGGATTACCGTCGAAGGCTCCGAAGTTCACAAGGCCCTCGAACAGGTTGACGAAGTCGAACAGAGCAGTATCACTATGTGCGAGCAAACCCGGGCCGACGTAGTTCACGATCTTCTCGATCCCGACGTGCGCAACCTTGGGACTTGCGTCCGTGTTCTCGAAGTCGATGGATGCAGATCGGACTTCGAACTCAAAGACAAACTCTACGTCGGATAATGCGCCTAAATGCGGATCGAATTGATCGAAAGCCAAGTCGACGGGTACGGTAACGTTGCCGGCGACCACACCGTAATCGCGAGTCTGGATGATCTGGTCAGCTTCCGCCGACCCCAACTCCACTGCTACTAGGATCGCCCAAGCTGAGTACTGGAGGATTCGCTTTAGCCAATGTCCTATCATGGGTTCCTCCTTACCTCGGCGGCGGGCGAGCCGATCAGCATAGTACGGTTGCTAAATTCCATCACGACAGCGAGTGTGTTGCTTTCCTAAATACTTGTCAATGATTTTTCAGTTACTCAGGGTCGCAAAGGGCCGACCAAGTCCGCGCGGCATAGTTCCTATTAACGAATCTCTTTCGATATCATCGAGAAACTAATGAAAATTATCAGAATTACTCTCGATCGCTCAATGATCGCAGAGACGATCCGATCTGCGGCTTTCGGGTAGTGTCCTAATTTCAATTCTAAGGACGTTTTGTTGCCCTTTTTTTTATTTGCTACAGATAAGCGGTCTCGCCTATTCTTTGCCGAACAGCCAAGTTTTGAACGTGGTCGTTGAGCATCTGCCAGCGGGCCTCTGGCTTTGTTCCCTCCATCCCAGGATCCTCAAGCGCTTTCCTAAACCGTTCAAATGGCCATTTCTCATCAGCGCAGACGTCGCGCGTCGATCATGGAGGGCGACTATAGCACACTCGATAAGCCTGCTGATTGGCCTTGACACCCTGTCACCACAAGTACTAAAACCAGCCTTCCCCCCTTACTAACGCTACGGAACTCACAAAGGGTCACACCATGAAGAACTTTGTATTCGCGCTCGGTATTTTTCTTTTCTGTCCCTCGCTCACCTATGCGACACTCGCGCCGAGCCAGGCGCCGGGCCTGCTGGGTTACGAGGGTCAGCCAGGCAACCAGGGCGGATGATGGCTATAATCCCTAGCTGTAGGGAAGAATGAAAGCCCTGTGGGCGGCAAGGCCACTGAGTAATCAGTGGCCTTGCCTCTTCAGGGGGTGAGATTATTCTAGGCAATCCGCTGCCCAATCAAGAATCGTTTCTCGTGTATCGCGGAGTTGCCGGGCACGGTGAAAAAGGAGTGTGAAGGGACTATCTTGGACTTGAGAAGGCCCCGTGGTTCGCAACTCGTTTCGGGCTACGAGACTCCGCTGTGTATCAAGTTAGAATTCTAGGCAGGACATTTTTCTGTTCGTCACCGATCGAGGCGAGAGCGAAATAATCGCGTGGCTCTCAACCGTCCAAAGGAAGGTGATCGCTGATGATCAAGCGACTACTTAGCCCGATATTTTCCCCGCGCCGTTATTTCCGGCTGAGAAAAGCCCAGCGTCGAGTTCTGGCATCGCAAGGGCAGGCGCTTGATCGATGGCAGGCAGCCCTACCGTGACCAAGCACTAGTGCCCAAACACACTGAGCCATTGAAGATGCAGCAGGAGCTAAAAGGAAAGTGGCGACGCCGTCGGTAAAATGGTTTGGTCAAGGTCAGGGCGAGATTGTTAATCCTGGGGCAAATGCGGAAGTCATTTTTCTCGAGATTTTGCTTTTGGGTATCGAGATTGCCGAGACGGCCTGCATCCGCACGATCGTCGGATCGATGTCGAGGTGGCGGCAGATCCATAGAAAACTTCTCTCATCTTCGCACGTAGAAAGAATCCACGCTACCGCGCGCCGTTGGGCGTAATGCCGCTCATGTCGAGTAGCCGGAAATACTTCCCCCCGAAAATCTCGAATCGCGCGCCGGAGTACCTCACACCACAACTGGCGCTCGGGCGGCGTTTCGCTCGAGCACTCATCGAGATTAATCGTCGCGGCATACATAAATGCTGGCTTAGCCGTTTAGCACAACAGGCGCGAGTTACGCCTTCGGGTGAGGATGATTGATGATTAAAAAAACCCCGTCGCCCGAAGCAAAAACCACAAGATGATGATAGCCGCGATCACGATAAAAGCCCAAACCATGGTCTAAATTGTAACATAAACTTTAATAAGATTGTCCCGAAGTGAACCATTGGCCGGGGGCAAAAAATCCGCTCGCACCCGTCTCCGAATTCTCGCCCGAATCGACGCGACGGTTTCCATAAAAAAGCCACGACTTCACCGGACGCAACATGTTGCGAACTGCATTCAGGCGCCGAAGCAGTGTAAGATAGGGACTATGGCGGACGATGATACAAAAAAATCGTGGGCTGAGCATTATCCCAAGTGGCGCAAGGACCGGGAGGCAGAGCAGGTGTGTCTCGGTATCTGTGCCGTGATTGAGGCGCGGGCGCGCGCCCTGCCGATCGTGGGTACAGACGCGGACCGATTAAGCCGGGTCCTTACCGTCGCCGGTATTCCCGCCGCTCAATATCATGAGCTCAAAAACGACCCGAAGCGGTCGTAGAATCGCGCATTTCAAACGTTCTCATCCACCGCACATCCACCCCCCGGTTATCTGTCCCCACATTGCGTTAACGTCAGGACTCATGGCTGCTGACCTCCGTTACATTGACGCTGTTGCGGGATCAGGCTAATTTTTGCCCAATCGGGGAGATAAGAAAAAGCAAAAGCAGACAAGCCGAGCGGGCTTTCACTCTCGGGATTACCTGCTATTTCTTGCGGTTTGTTGCTGGGAGTTACGCTAGACGAAAAGCTCGAAATCAAGTTTACGGGGAACCGTACCGGGGGTTCAAATCCCTCCCTCTCCGCCAATTCTCTCTGAGATTTCGATCTGCTTACAGGCCGAATCGATGGCGAGTCGGTTTCTCGGCGGGCCGGTGGAAATTTGGGTTTCGAAAACTCTTCAGCGAGAAAAACAAAAGACCAGCATCAAGTCCTGTGCTTGATGTCTAGCGCCCAGGCGCCGTTATCGTCGAAGAGGGCTTCTTTGAAAAGCGTGTCGTAGAAAACTTCGATCATCTCGCCATTGCCGCGTATCTTTGCGACCCTGAGAGATGTCCAGATATCCGCCCAGGGTATCAGCTTCATTCGAATGTGGTTGCCTACTAAGTTGGGAGTCTCGTTGGGCGTGTTCGATCGCTCGCCGGCGCTTGTACTCATTGAATCCTGATCGGTTCTACCATGACCATCGTTGCTGTACCGCATCAATCTGCCTCTCATCGAAGTGTAAGTGTTCTGAACAAATCGCGGATGATACGATCTGAGCCAGACGTTGTTTCAGCAATCGAGATGCCACGAGTCACAAGTTGTGCAGAATCGATCACTTAAATTATTTTCACGTTCGCCGAAACGAAAGAATTTTGTAAACCGATCTAACAGATATTTCTCGAGGTGAAAGCGCTGATCAATTGGTCTTTTAAAATTTCATTGCGCCTGATTACTTAGAACGGCTTTACGAAGTAAAATCTAGTCATTTGGAAAACGTTAAATGATTTAACACTGTGTACAAAAACATCAGCGCGCGCGGTCGTTTATCAAAGATAAGATATTTCGATCGAAGATCGCCATTTTGTAGAAAACCGGTCGGCTCTATGGTAGCTTTCAAACATTCGCCGGGATCCGTTACAAAATTCGGTCGATTGGAGAGGTGACCGAGCGGTTGAAGGTGCACGACTGGAAATCGTGTGTACCCCTAATAAGGGTACCGGGGGTTCGAATCCCCCCCTCTCCGCCAGCAAGAGGCTAAATAACAAGTGCTGAGGGCTAGAAGAATTGGTTAATCAATCCTCAGCCGTGGTAAGTACTCAGCACTCAAAGGGTAGGATGTCGATTGCTGATAGTTAGGTCCTGTGCAAGGCGGCACCGTGAACTCCGTCAGATCCGGAAGGAAGCAGCGGTAACGGATCACCCCTGTGCCACAGGGTAACCTGGCTGTCAGCAATGGGCATCCCGCAAAGAGTGGCGAAGCGCAGAGAAGGGAATGAGGAGCTAAACAATCATTCCTTTAGGGCGTTATGTCTTATCTGGTAATCGCACGGAAATGGCGGCCGCAACGGTTCGAGGATATTGCCGGGCAGGAGCATATTTCACGAACACTGCAAAACGCCCTTCGGACCAAACGTATCGCGCACGCCTATCTTTTTACTGGAGTGCGCGGAGTCGGCAAAACAACGGCCGCTCGCATTCTAGCCAAGGCGTTGAACTGTGACGACGGGCCCACGGCGACTCCGTGCAACAAATGTAGCCATTGCGAAGAAATCGCTCAGGGCAACTCTATCGACGTTCTCGAAATTGACGGCGCGTCGAATCGCGGCATCGATGAAGTTCGCCAGATCATTGAGAATGTCCGCTATCAACCGGCAAACTGCCGGTTTAAGATCTATATCATCGACGAAGTTCATCAGGTTACCAAGGATGCCTTCAATGCGCTCTTGAAAACATTGGAGGAGCCGCCGCCGTCAGTCAAGTTTATCCTCGCGACCACGGAACCGCATCGCTTGCCGGATACCATTCTTTCACGTTGCCAACGTTACGACTTCCGCCGGATTAGTCTTCGCGAAATCGTCCAGCGCCTGGTCACCATCGCCAATAGCGAAGGACTCGATATAACCGAGGGCGCGCTGGCCTTACTTGCGCGGGAAGCCGACGGCAGCATGCGCGACGCGCAGTCTTTGCTGGAGCAAGTGCTTGCGTTTGCCCAACCGACGGACGGCACGGACAAGTCGGCGTGTGTCGATGAATCGCTGCTGCAGGAGATTCTCGGCCTGGCGGAGCGACGTATTCTCTATCAACTTTCGGCGGCCGTCCTCGGAGGCGATGCCCAGCGGTGCATGGAGCTGGTGGCTACGGTCGTGAATCAAGGACGCGATCCTAATCGTTTTTCGCGCGATCTCGTCGAGCATTTTAGAAACCTTCTAGTGGCGCGTTTGGCAGAAGATAGCGTAACGTCGGCAGCGGGCAAAGATCTCTCGATGATTGGCAATGCGCCTCTGCTGGATCTTCCCGACCAGGAGATCGCCGACTTGCGCGAGCAGGCGCAGCAGGTCTCGGTCGACATGCTGCTCGACTATTTCGATTACATGGCTGACGGCGACGAAGAAATCGGTCGCTCGGCCATGCCACGCTTTGCCCTGGAATCGGTATTGGTTCGACTAGCGACTTTGCCAAAAGCGCTGCCGGTGGCGGAACTGATCGAACGGTTGGAGCGCCTGGAAGGTAAGTCTATGGCGCGTGTTGCCGACGAATCAACGACGCGCGTGAAAGAACGGCTGGCGCCGTCAGCTGAGCCTCCGTCCTTGTCATCGCCGAACGAAGGCTCGACGCATAGCGGCGAATCCCAGGTTTGGCAGGAATTCGTGGCGTTTGTCAGCAAGGAACAAAAATTTTTGGCATCGCACCTGGCTTCAGGATCGGCGCTAACTTTACCACCCGGTCAGCTACGAATCGGCGTCTCAGAGCGTCACCACCTGGCGTTTTTACAAGATAGCGATAACCTCGCAACGCTCAAAGAACTAGCCAAGCGGTTCTTCGCCCAGGATGTCGCGCTGCAGATCGCGAGCGTGGGTTCAGATAGCGCGCCAAAGTCACCCGAGATGATTATGCCTGGGCCGATGAATGCAGCCGAAGAACGGAGCCCAATGGTCAAAGAGGCGTTACGCATCTTCGGCGGTTCGATTCGTAACATGCGCAGGGATAATGGCTAGTGTCCCATGCTTCGGCCAAGCCGAGCCCAGTAGGGGTGAATCAGTAGGAGGTAAGGAAATGGCGAGCATAGGCGGAATGGGCAATTTACTAAAGCAAGCCCAAGAAATGCAGGCACGGATGGCGAAAATCCAGGAAGAGCTGGGCCAAAAGACCGTGGAGGGCTCTGCGGGGGGCGGGATGGTGCAGGTGACAGTGAATGGCCAGTTCAATCTCGTGGCCGTCAAGATCGAGCCGTCAGTGATCAACGGCAACGAAAAAGAGATGTTGGAAGATCTTATCCTCGCTGCGGTGAACGACGGTACACGCAAGGCGCGCGAGTTGGTGTCCACGGAAATGAGCAAACTCACCGGCGGATTCAAAATTCCCGGTTTGATGCCGTGATGGAGTCTGTGGAATTGAATAGTAAAGCATCGACCGCTGACCGGAGTCGGCAATGACTTTTGCGATCCGTAACGGCCAGTTTGGCAAGGTGGTGCCATGAGCACGTATCCGGCGCCTCTCGCTCGATTGGTGCAAGAGTTATCCAAACTTCCGGGTATCGGCGAAAAAACCGCGGCGCGCTTGGCTTTTCACATGTTGAAGAGCAGCAAGGATGACATCTCAAGTCTCGCCGATAGTATCGCCAGACTGAGACAAGAAATCGGACTATGCCGCCGCTGTTTTGGTTTTAGCGAAGTCAATCCGCATGACGAAGATGGCGCGCTCTGCGAGATTTGCCGCAACCCCAAGCGCGCAGCAGAGACAATCTGTGTCGTCGAGGAACCCTCCGACCTGATCGCAGTGGAGAAATCACAAGAGTATCGGGGTCTGTACCACGTATTGCATGGAACCATTTCACCACTCGACGGAGTCGGTCCTGACGCGCTCCGAATCAAAGAACTGCTCGAACGTTTGCGCAACGGTGTGGTGCGTGAAGTCATCGTTGCGACCAATCCGACAATGGACGGCGAAGCTACGGCCCTCTATCTTTCCAAGGTCATCAAACCTTTAGGCGTCTCGGTCACACGTATCGCACGAGGTCTGCCGATGGGCGGAGACCTCGAATACATCGACGCGGTGACTTTGGGAAAGGCGCTGGAAGGGCGTCGGGAAATCTAACTCCGTACCCGTCCTTTCCCGATATCGCGTTCTCCCCGCCGCTCTACCGCTTTTCTGATGTCATCAGAAGATTTTTCTGAGCGTATTGATCAAGAGCCAGCAGAACATGGCAATCGCGGCCGATGCCGGGATCGTTAGAATCCACGCCCAGACGATCCGGCCGGCAACGTTCCAGCGCACGGAACGAATCCGTCTAAGCGAACCCACCCCGACAATCGCGCCGGTGATCGTGTGTGTTGTTGACACCGGAACGCCCATGTGAGCTGCACTGAATAGCGTAATAGCCCCCGCCGCTTCCGCGGCGAATCCTCCCATGGGCTGCAACCGAGTGATTCTCGATCCCATGGTGTGAATAATGCGCCACCCGCCGGATAATGTGCCTAAGCCAATGGCTGCGTGGGCGAGCAGAACTATCCAAAAGGGAATAAAGAGGTTTCCTATTGCGTCGCTTACGAGGTAACGATATTCGGGAACAGTGAACAGCGCGCCGGCGATGATGCCCATAGTTTTTTGCGCATCATTGGTGCCGTGACCGAGGCTGTAGGCGGCGGCAGAAATAAGCTGCCCGCGTCGAAAAAGATGGTCGACGCTGGATGGCGTGGAATGCTTGAAGAGATGGAGTATCGCCACCAGATTCAACATTCCCAGCACCATCCCGAGCACGGGCGCCAGGACGATGAATATCAGCGTATTTAACCATCCGGCGGGAATGATGATGCCCAAGCCGGCCTTAGCGATACCTGCGCCGGCATAGGCGCCGATGAGCGCGTGAGAAGAACTCGTGGGCAAACCCACGTACCAGGTGATCAGATCCCAGGTGATCGCGCCGAGGAGTCCGGCAAGAATTACATAGGAATCGACCTGCTGTACGTCAAGAAGGCCGCTGCCGACGGTCTTGGCAACGGCGGTGCCAAAAGTAAAGGCCGCGACGAAATTCCAAAATGCCGCCCAAGTCACGCCTTGAAGCGGAGTCAAAACCCGCGTCGAAACCACAGTCGCGATCGAATTCGCGGCATCGTGAAAACCATTTACGTAGTCGAAAACAAGCGCAACGGCGACGATTAGAATCGTCAAAACGAAAACCGGGTCAGCCATTTTTGATGACCACGCGTTGCAGCACGTCGGCGACATCTTCCATGCGATCGGTAGTTTCTTCGAGCATCTCGTAGATCTCTTTCCAGCGAATCAAGTTGAACAAGTCGTCCTTGTGGTTGACGATATCCACGAGCGCTTCACGCAACAGAAGATCGCCGTTGTTCTCGATCGTATTGATTTCCTTTATGTGCTCGGTCACCAAACGAAAATTCTTCTTTTCTCGCAGGTTCGGCATGGCCATTTGGAGCTCGCTGGCGCCGCTGCGGATCAGATGAGCCATCTGCCGTGCCGTCTCGGTCGGCGCTTCGATGCGAAAAATGAGCATCCGTACAGCGGTCGCTTCGATCTTATCCACGGTGTCGTCCAGGGCGGAGATGAGTCGCTCGACATCCTCGCTGTCCAGCGGAATAATCAGCGTGTGCATCAAAAGGTTCATCACTTCATGAACGATAAAATCGCCGCGATGCTCTAATTCCGTAATGCGAGCGACTTTGCTTTCCACCCGTTCGTAATGATCGAACAGATCTTGTAGCACTTCGGCGGCTTCGAGTAAGTTGGCGCTGGCTTTCTCGAACCATTCGTAGAATTTCGTTTCCGCTGGCAAGAACTGAAATTTCACCGTGATCGCTCCGAACTGTAAATATTGGTGGAAATTAAGAATTAGAAAAAAGGAGACGCGACGGAATTTAGCACGCGTCAGGCACGGCTTCAACCGCGCGAGGTAGAATCAGGAAAGGAGTGCCTTAACCCGGCCGGCAATGTCGTCGCGCACTTGGCGAAAAATGGCCAGGATCCGCTGTTCGTCTCCGAGCGCTACTGCGGGGTCGGGAAGCGGCCAATGAATGCGTTCGACCCGGTTTTCAAGCACCGGGCATTGTTCGTCGACATCGCCGCACAGCGTGACAATCTGATCGAGGCTATCGAGGGGAACACTTTCCAATCCTTTTGAGCGTTGCTTCGTGATATCGATGCCGGCTTCTTGCATCACCTGCACGGCGAATGGATGAATTTCCTTCGGCGCGGTACCGGCGCTGAAAATTCGATAATGGTTGGCAGCCAACTGACGCGCGAATCCCTCGGCCATCTGGCTGCGGCAGGAGTTTCCGGTGCAGAGAAACAAGATTGTCTTTTGGTTTGCTTCGGCCGAAACCCTGGGGAGTCGAACGTGGACCGTCGTGCCTTTATTCAACTCACTTTCGAATTTTAATTCGGCCTTGTGTGCCTGAGCGATATGCTTGACGATGGCCAGCCCTAGGCCCGTGCCGCCGAGATCGCGCGAGCGCGCCTTGTCGACGCGGTAAAAGCGCTCGGTTAATCGGGGCAAATCTTTTTCCGGGATGCCCGGTCCGGTATCGCTCACGGCGATCTCAAGGTGAGAGGGGCCACCGTTCTGCAGTGGGTGGACCGCAGTCAGCGTCACTTGGCCGCCGGCCGGCGCGTATTTGATGGCATTGTCGACAAGATTGATAAACAGCTGTTGCAGGCGGTCGAGATCGCCGATGAGTTTAGGCAGGTCCGGGGCAACGTTGGACGTAAGCCTGATTTTCTTTCTTTTGGCTTGATCCCAAAACACTTCCAAGACCCGCTGAATCAATTGGCCAGCGTCAATCGGTTGAAGCGCGAGTTGTATCTTGCCGGACTCCAGATCCGACAAGGTGAGCAAATCTTCAGTGAGGCGGCTAAGCCGCTCGGCGTGGCGATCGATGATCGCGAGAAATTGCCGGCTATCGCCCGGATTGGCCGGCGGGGTATGCAGCAAGGTTTCGACGTAGCCGCGTATCGCCGTTAACGGAGTGCGAAGCTCGTGAGAGACATTAGCCACGAAATCAGACCGCATGGTTTCAAAACGTTTGATATCGGTGATGTCATGAAAAACTAAAATGGAGCCCAGAGAACTACGGCCCCGGTTGTCTTTCAGACTTACGGCGTTGACCCGAAACCAACGCTCGTTGTCGAGTTCCACTTCTTTTGAATATTTTTGACTGACAAAATCGAATGTGAGCACTTCCTCGAGTATTTTGTGAATTTCAGGATGGCGGGAAATTTCAAGCACCGAGGCGCCATGAATGTCTTGTTGCTCGGGCACGTAAAACATCGCCTTCGCTCTGTCGTTGATCACGAGCACTTGGCCCTTTGGATCCAACACCAGGACACCCTCGATCATGCAGCGCAGAATCGAATCGGCCTTTTCCTTTTCATCGATGATTTGTCGCAGATTATGGCGGATCCTGGTGCTCATCTCGTTGAGATGCTGTTCGAGCAGGGAAATTTCATCCCCTCCCCGGTTCGGGAAAAAATTCTGCGGATAGGAGCCCCGAGCCACTTGCGTCGAGAACTGCACCAGGCGGCGAAAACGCCGGCTCAGATATTGAGAGAACAGCCACGCCAATATTAACCCGGCGGCTGAGGCGAGTCCCAGTCCGGCAACCAGCGTACGCCGCCACGCGAGTATTACGCCCTCGACATCTTTGAGCGGCGTGGCCACCCGCACGATGCGTTCTTTGCCGGTGCCGGCTTGATAGAAAGCGCGATAGAGCATTTCGTAGTGAACCGTGGTGCTATAGCGCAGCGCCGTGCCCGAGCCGTGGCGCAATGCTTCGACAACTTCGGGCCGGCCGGCGTGGTTCTCCATTTTTGCCGAAGCCTCGGAGGAGTCACCGAGAACACTGCCGTCGCGCGCGATGACGGTGATTCGTGAGCCGAGCTCGCCCGCGAGCTGGCGGCAGACATTGTCCAACGCCTCGCCGACCACATCGAATGGAACGACCCGCCCAAGGAGGTGGGCTTCTTGCTCCATGCGCGCGCTCAGGGATTGGATATAAGACTCGCGTAGCGCGGTGCTGGAGGTGTAGTACAGGCTCGCGAAGAGGATGGCGATGACGGCGAGGTAGGAGAGAAAAACCTTTGCGACGAGGCTATTGCTCCAGAGCCTTCTCATCGAACTTATAGCCGACTCCTCGAAGGGTCAAGATCCATCTGGGATGACTATCGTCCTTTTCGATGGCTTTTCGCAAGCGGCGGATGTGAACGTCGACGGTGCGGGGCGTCACAAAAGTCTCACCGCCCCAAACGCGATCGAGGAGTTGGTCGCGGCTGAGCACCCGGTTGGGATTTTGAACCAAAAAGCGCAGAAGCTCGAATTCTTTGAGCGTCAGTTTGATATTTTTTCCGCGCGCGAAAACTTCATAGGTGGTGAAATCAATCTTTAGCCCGCCTCTGTCGTAGGCTGGTAAAGGTTCTATCTCGGCGGCGCTGGCGGCGCGCCTGAGGATGGCGCGAACTCGGGCGACCAGCTCTCTGGGGCTGAACGGCTTTGTCAAATAATCGTCCGCGCCCATCTCAAGACCGAGGACTCGATCGGTCTCGCCCGCTTTGGCGGTGAGCATGAGAATCGGCAGCTTTGCGGTGTCACTGCGGTCCCGTAAAATCCGGCAAAGCTCGATACCGGACAGACCCGGCAACATTAGATCCAATATGAGCAGGTTGGGTTTATCGCGCTGCACGATCTTCAGCGCCTGTTCACCGTCTTCAGCTTCCAGGACTTTGAAATGCTCTTGGGCTAGATTGTACTGGACAAGCTTGCGAATGTCGGGCTCGTCTTCAACCACCAGAATCTTTTGTCCGCTGTTGATCATACACTAAACCGAAGGCGGCAGATCTTTCATATGGCGAATGCTTTTGCCCTTGACCATAAAAATGACCATTTCGGCGATGTTAGTAGCATGGTCGGCGATCCGCTCCAAGTACTTCGACACGGAAGCGATTTTCGTGGCCCGGCTAATGGTTTGGGTGTTTTCCAGCATAAACGTCAGGGTTTCCCGAAAAATCTGCGCGTTTAGCTGGTCGACTTCGTCGTCGTCCTTGCAAACCTTCAAAGCCAGTTCGGTATCCTCCCGCACAAACGCATCCAAGCTTTCGCGAATCATGCGCTGAGATATACGCGCCATTCTCGGGATGTCGATGTAGGGTTTGAGTTGGGGTTCCTGGTTGAGCTCCAGCGCCCGTTCGCAGATGTTGACCGCCATGTCGCCGATCCGTTCCAGGTCGGTGGTAATCTTAAGTCCGGTGGTGATAAAGCGCAGATCCCGTCCGGCGGGTTGATGTAACGCCAATAGCTTAATGCAGAGATCGTCGATGTCGACATCGAGCCGGTTGACTTCGTGGTCGCGCTCGATGATGATTTGCGCGAGTTCGGAATCGCGGTCGACTAAAGTTTTTACCGCTTTATGGATCTGGTCCTCAACGAGGCCGCCCATGTAAAGAATCTCCTCGCGGAGTTTTTTCAACTGTTCTTCGTATCGCTTATCGGTATGTTGACTCTCCATGGGCTCCTCCAACTTATCCAAAGCGGCCGGTGATGTAATCTTCCGTCTGCCGCTTTTCCGGCGCAGTAAACAGTTTTCCGGTCTCGCCGACTTCGATCAATTCGCCCAGGTAGAAGAACGCCGTTCGATCGGCACAGCGGGCTGCTTGTTGCATGTTGTGAGTCACAATGACGATTGTGAACGTATCCTTCAACTCATGAATCAGTTCCTCGATTTTGGCCGTGGAAATCGGATCTAAAGCCGAACAGGGCTCATCCATAAGCAGCACTTCAGGTTCCACTGCCAGAGCCCGCGCAATGCACAGACGTTGTTGCTGTCCGCCGGACAGATCAGTGGCGCTCTTGTTGAGATTTTCTTTGACCTCGTCCCATAAGGCGGCGCGACGCAAGCTTTTCTCGGCCACCTCGTCGAGAAGACTACGATTGCTTATTCCGACGATGCGCAAACCGTAAACGACGTTTTCATAAATGCTCTTGGGAAAGGGATTCCATTTTTGGAAGATCATTCCCACTCGACGGCGCAGATTGATTACATCCGTCGATGGATCATAGATATCCTTACTGTCGAGCTTGATGCTGCCGGTCAGGCGGGTGTTCAACACCAGATCGTTCATCCGATTAAGGCAACGCAAGAGCGTTGTCTTGCCGCAGCCGGAAGGACCAATAAATGCCGTCGCCTTTTTTTCCGGGATTTCAACGTTGATCGATTTAAGCGCGTGATTCGATCCGTAGTAAAAGTCGACATTTTCGACTTCGATGATCGATCTTTCTTCTTGCAATTGCACCGCAGTAGCTTGACCGGATGGTTTCACTGATAAGGGGCTCGACGTTTCGGGCACGTCAATCTTATGTTGCAAGTCCATCATACCTCCGAGGGGTTCGGTATTCCAGCCGTTCGTTCCGAGCGCTACCATTTGATCCTCTTTCTAAAGCGATAACGAAAATAGATCGCGATACCGTTCATGAGCAAAGTCATGACCATCAGGATCAGACCCGTGGCCGCCGCGTTCAAATGAAATTCTTGTTGCGGTCGTGAAACCCAATTGAACATCTGAATCGGCATCACTGAAAACGGCGACCATAGCCAGTCAAAGGACACAAAGGGAAACTCGCCCTTGATCGGCGGGTCAGGCAGGAAGGCGATGAAGGTCAATGCGCCGATAGTGATGAGCGGCGCGGTTTCGCCGATGGCACGGGACAGCGAAATGATCACGCCGGTCAAGATGCCTCCCATGGAGTAGGGCAAGACATGGTCCCGCGTCGTTTGCCATTTGGTGGCGCCCAGGGCGTACGCCGCTTCGCGCATGCTCGAAGGGACCGCCCGGATGGATTCTCGGGTTGCTACAATAACGATCGGCAGGATTAGCAGCGCCAAAGTCAGACCGGCAGAAAGGATGCTTTGACCGAACTTGAATTGATAGACGAACAAGCCCAAGGCCATCAGACCGTAGACGATGGAAGGAACGCCGGCGAGATTGGCGATGTTAATTTCAATCAGCCCGGTGAACCAATTCTTGGGCGCGTACTCCTCAAGATAAACGCCGGCGCCGACGCCCATGGGAATTGCCGTCAATGCCGTTACAATCATAACGAGCGTAGTGCCTACCCAAGCAGAGAGGATCCCCGCTTGCGCCGCAAAGCGCGACGGAAACGACGTAAAAAACTGAAAGGAGATGCGCCCCAAGCCGTCGGTTGAAAGATCAAAGAGCAATGCGGCCAGCGTGATCATCCCAACAAAAGTGGAGATGAGACCGATGACGGCAAAAATCGTGTCAAACCTTCTGTTGTTCGACAGTCTCTTTTCTATATTTTCGGGTTCGACCATTCTAGTATATCTCCCTGTAGCGCTTTCTCAGTAGATATCCGGCGATGTTGAAGACCAGTGTCATACACATGAGCGTCAAACCGGCGGCGAAAATGCTTTGGTACGCAACACTCCCGTGCGGGAGATCTCCCAGGCTGACTTGAACTATATAGGCGGTAATCGTTGCCGCGCCTTCCATGGGGTTCAGGGTCAAATTTGGCTGGGTGCCGGCGGCTACGGCAACGACCATCGTTTCGCCCACGGCCCGCGAGAAACCAAGGACGTATGCCGACGCGATTCCGGAAAAGGCTGAGGGAATGAGGACACGAATAGCGGTTTGGAATCGTGTTGCACCCATCGCATACGAGCCCTCCCGAATATGTACTGGAACCGCTTTCATGGCATCTTCACTGAGAGAGCTAATGTAGGGAATGATCATAATGCCGATTACGATTCCAGCGCTGAGCATATTGAAACCGGGCAAATCCGGAAGAATTTGCTGCAGCAGCGGCGTGATGAACAGAAGTGCAAAATAGCCAAATACAACGGTCGGGACGGCGCTCAGGAGCTCCAGTACGGGTTTTAGTATCTCCCTCACCCGAGCGTTAGCGTATTCGCTGAGATAAATCGCAATCGTTGTCCCTAATGGTAAGGCAACCAACAACGCGATACCTGAGGTGACCAACGTTCCGGTCAC
>DASPXM010000147.1:0-15745 GCA_035637295.1 Verrucomicrobiia bacterium | reverse complement strand
AAGCGAAGGACTTGTCGCCGTGCAGATCGAGGTACGTGAGGGGATGCCCGTCTCGATCGCCGAGATCGACGTTGAAGTCGTAGGAAGCGAAGCGGATCGAAAACCTCCGCCGTTCCCGAAGGAATTGCCGGTCAAACGTGGAGAAATCTTTCGCGAGGCGGATTATCAGCAAGCAGAGCAGGTTTTACGCGGCATTTTTTTGGAGAACGGCTATGCTCACGTGAAAACTGAGCGTAAGGCCGAAGTAGACTTGGATGAACATCGCGTTCGCATTCGCTATGCCGTGCATCCGGGACCCATTGCCGTTTTCGGCCAGACGGAGGTCAAGGGCACGGACACCGTCGATCCGAAACTCGTTTCAAGAGAGCTCGTCTACCAACCCGGCGAAACATATTCGCAGGCGAAAGTCATCGAATCCCGTGAAAAGATTTTAGCTTTAGATCTCTTCGGTGCGGCTAAACTCGCGCCGGCGGAAACCGCGGGCACTCCTGCAGTCGTGCCCATGGAGGTGGAAGTCGCGGAAAAATCGCATCGAGAAATCAAGCTCGGGTTGGGATATGGCACGGAAGATCAATTTCGCACCCAACTGGAGTGGCGCCACTTGAATTGGCTCGGCGACGGCAGGCGTCTGTCTGTCCTCGCAAAATATTCCTCCATCACGCTTACCGGGGCGATCAATTTTACTCAACCGCATTTTCTTTCCCCGCGCACACAGGGGATTGTCAATATTAGCTATGAACAGGAAAAGGAGGACACCTACGTTCGCAACGTGGGCCGCTTCGGGCCTCGACTCGATCATCGATTTTCTTCCACACTGACCGGCTTTGTCGGCTACCGTCTGGAACACGACAAGCTCAACGATATCGGGCCCGCTACTGTACGCGCTCTGGGAGAGATCAAACGGAAGGGAATTCTTTCCGGACCGACTATGGGACTCGTATGGAATACCGCGGATGACCCGTTTAACCCGAAAAAGGGAGAGGTAGTCTCCCTTACGGTCGATCAGGCAGGCACGATCTGGGGTGGCGCATTCAGCTATTATAAGATGACAGCGGAGGCAAAGAAGTACATCGATATCGGTTGGAGGACCGTTTTCGCGAGCCGGCTCAAGTTGGGACTCGGCGACGCCATCGGTTCCGACAAAAATTTTCCTCTATTTGAACGTTTTTTCGCCGGCGGAGAAAAGAGCGTGCGTGGCTATGGCCGGCGGCGTCTTGGTCCGTTGAGTGCCAGTGGCGACCCGCTGGGCGGGCTGAGTCTTTTGGAGGGCTCCCTTGAACTGCGTCGACCAATCTGGAAAGAATTAAATGGAGCTGTTTTTCTCGACTTCGGCCAGGTTTCGAAGCGATCATTCGATGTCCCGGTGGATGATTTGCAGTTCTCCGCTGGTTTCGGAGTGAGCTATGCGACACCCGTTGGACCCCTGCGGTTGGACATCGGCTTTCCCTTCAAGCCGCCGCGCGGCGATCAATCCTGGCAAATTCACTTCAGTATCGGAGCCTATTTCTAGCCGATGCAAAAATTCTGGCGCATCATAAAATGGTCCGTTCTGGGCCTGGGGTTGGTGTTTCTGCTCGTCGTAGTCGGGCTGGTCGTCTATACGCGCACAGAAAATTTTGAGCAGTGGGCTCGCGAGCAAGCGGTCGCTGCGGCCAACGGATCGATTCGCGGGACAATTAGCCTCGAACGATTGGAAGGATCAGTGTGGCACCAGCTCACGCTGCATAATGTCGCACTGCATTACGAAGGCGCGGAACTCTTTCAGGTTCCTCGTGTGGAGCTGTCGTTTTCTTTATTGCCGTTAATTTGGGGAGAATTTTGGCTGTCACGAATCGATGCCGTGCAAGCGCGCGCGCACCTGAGCCAGGATCAGCAAGGACAATGGAATGTCGTCGAGGCGTTGTCACCACGGCAGCCCGAACCCGAAAAGAAATCCGACCTTATTGTGTTGGTGAAGTCGCTCCGTTTACACGATGCGAACGTCGATCTCCGCCTTGCCGGCAGCGAGGGAACACTTCACCACCTCAAAAATCTTAATCTGGATGGCAATATCGGCATTCGCCCTTCGGGTGTTGCCCTTGACGTTGGCGAAGTTGCTGCGGGACTGATTTCACCGGGGCACCCTGAGCTCAACTTGAAGGGCGCACTGGAATACCAGCAGTCCGCTGCGGTGCCGACGCTGCTGAAAGTAAAAAACCTTTGGGCAGTGAGCAGAAATTCCCGCGTGAAGTTAAACGGCCAGATCGCCGAACCAAACGGAGAAGCGGTGAAAATAACCGCCCAGGCGTCGCTCGATAAACTCGCGCCTGCGGATATTGCCTACTTTGTTGCTGACTGGCCGTTGAAGCGCGATCTCGCCGGCGATTTGACCATCGACGGGCCTCTTGCTGATCTCAAGGGCAGCTTGAATCTGGCCAGCGTGGGCGCGAAAGTCGCCGGGAAATTCCGCGCTGATGCCGCACAGAGTCCGCTTCGATATACATCGGCGCTGACTATCAGCGGCTTCGACTTGCGTCAGTGGCTGGAGAGAAAGGATCTAGCCGGAGTCGTGCACGGAACGGTCGAAGCGGGTGGGACCGGATTCTCGCTGCAAAATACTGCCGGAAAGACACAATTCGAAATTCGCTCGACCGAAGTGCAGGGTTGGGCTCTGGGCACCATTTCTATGGAAGGCCGGCTGCAAAATAGCGTGGCCGCACTGAATGGGCGTCTCAAGAGCAAAATGGGCGGCGCTAACTGGTCTGGAAAAGTCGCTCTCGGTAGCAAGCGGCCTACCTACGAACTGGCGCTATCGGTAAAGGAGCTTGATATCCAAAAGGCGTTGCCGGATGGCAAGGCGGTCGAAGGCAAACTCAATCTTCAAGCCACGGTAAAAGGCGCCGGATTCAATCTTGCCGATATGAACACGCGCGCCGAGATGCGCATTCTGCCATCGTCGTTAGGCCCGGTGAATCTAAAGGAAGGCTCGCTCGACGCAACCCTGAGCGAAAAAAGGATCCGGATTTCGCGCGCCACGCTCAGTGCCGCCGAGTCAACGCTTACGGCTAGCGGTGAATTCGGCGTCGATGCCAAAACAGCCGGCAAGCTTGATTACCGTTTCCGCGCGGCCGACGTCGCTCCCTGGCTATCGCTGCTCAATAGGAAAGGTTCCGGGTCGGTCGATCTCGCCGGTCAGGCCCAAGGCAATCTCGCAGACGTGCAAACCCAGGGAACGGCGCGGTTGTCGGGCTTGCGCTTCGAAGGAATCGCCGTCAAGAACGGCGACGTCAGGTTTGCTGTTCGCGGATCCAAGGATCAAGTTTTTCCCCAAGGAGTAGTCACGGCTAGTCTGACCGACTTCGATGCCGGACTGGCTTTGCGACGAATTGACGGAACGGCGAAACTGTCGCGGGATCCGTCTGAGTCGATTCAGCTCGAGCTAAGCGCCCAGGATGCTAATGATCGCAAGCACGCTTTGAGCTGCGCGGTCAGTTTCCCGCCCGATGCCATAGCGGTGCGTTTAAGCCAATTTTCTTTGTCGTCGCCGGACGGCTCATGGAAGCTATCGCGCCCCGCGACAGTGACAAAACGCAACGATGAGTTCTCGATCGAACAGCTCTCAATAAAAAACGGTGACAAGGAACTTTCGTTGAACGGCAATTTCGCATTTGCCGGCAAACAGGATTTGACGCTAAATGTCGATCGACTCCCGTTGGAAACAGTGACGGCGTTTTTTCCGCAGCCACCGAAGATGTCCGGGCTTCTTGCCGTGCAGGCTCGGATCGCCGGAACCGCCGCCGCTCCCGAGATCGCGGCGTCAGCGAGGCTGACTGATTCGATGATTGCGGGTCAAACCTATGCGGGCGCCAACGCCGACGTTAACTACAAAGACAAACGAGCGTCGCTGCGGCTTGCGGTACAACAAGACACGGCTCACACGCTGAACGGGAGCGGCACGGTGCCGCTCAATCTGAGTTGGAGCAGCGGCTGGCGCGCCGAATTCGCCGACGGTATGGAGCTGCGCGTTCAAAGCCCGGGTCTGAGCGTCGGCTTTCTAAACGCTTTTAGTGGTAAGTCCGTTGAAAACATCGCTGGCGAACTGAGCCTCGATGTGCTGGCGCGTGGCTCCATGAAGCAGCCGGATCTTCGCGGTACGTTCCGATTGCGCGACGGAAAGCTCAAAGCAGTTCCCCTTGGCGTCGACATAAATCAGATTGTCGCGGCCGGCAGTTTGGATTCGCGTAGTCTGATCGTTCGCGAGCTCTCGGCCAAAGCGAAAGACGGTGAGATCAAAGGCAGCGGTTCGCTGGCGCTGAAAGATAATGACATCAGCGGGGTCAAGCTTTCGCTCACGGCAGAGCGCTGGCCGGCGATCGAAACCCAGCGCCATCAAGTTAAGGTCGCCGGCAATGTCGACGTTCAAGGAACCTTGGCCGCCCCGAGAGTTACCGGACAAATCACCGTCGCCGAGGGTTCGCTACGTCCGGATCTCGCCTTCTTGGAACAAAGTAAAGTGCCGCTCAAGCGCGATGAAACCATCGTCGTCGTCAAGGACAACGGGGAAGGCCGCCAGCCGATCCCTCGAGCCGAGGAGCGCCCCGGATCAAGCGACAACACGCTTTTTAAGAATGCCAGCCTGGATCTCACGCTGCGCGCGCCGGGCAATGTTTGGATAAAACATGCCGATATGGTTGCCGAGCTGTCGGGAAATCTGCGTGCGACAAAAAGGCCTGAACGCGATATCGATCTAACGGGCCGCATCGATATTGTCAGAGGTTGGCTCAATTTTCAGGGGCGACGATTCCAACTTACCAGGGGAGCGATCCAGTTCACCGGTGGCGACAAGATCAATCCCGCTCTCGACATCGTGGCGCAATATCGTTTGCCGGAGTACCAGGTGGACGCCGCCATCGGCGGGACGACGGAAAAGCCGTCTTTAACGCTCACAAGCCAACCTCGATTGGAACAAGCCGATATTCTCGCTTTGTTGCTTTTCGGTAGACCCATCAACGCGTTGAGCCGAAACGAGCAGGGCTCGCTCCAGCAAAGCGCCATGAATATTACGACCGGTTTTGTCGCCGGAAAGATCGCGAATTCAGTTTCCGGAGCGCTTGGGTTGGACAGCTTGGGCGTGGATGTTCGCGAAGTGGATTTTTCCGGTGGAAAAGTCGGTTTCGGCCGGTACGTCGGGACCAAGACCTACGTCTCGGCCTCACAACAGCTCTCCGGGGAGCACGGACGCGAAGTATCGATGGAATATGAGATCGCGCCCGATTGGAAAGTGGGCACTACCACTACAAGCAAAGGCGCAAACGGTATCGATATCATCTGGCACAAGCGATATTGAGGCGCAGACGAAGCGCGCTTCGTCATGCCGGCCCTTCGACTTTGCTCAGGATAGACTCCGGCTGGCATCCAGGGTTCGCACCACGAGAGTCCAAGCCCGAACAAAAGCCTAGGTTCCGGCTTCCGGCGGAATGACGGATTCAAGAGTCGATTCGACGATAGTCGAGCCCTCGGGCTCGGAGGGTAGTGACTCATTTTGAACTCAAACTGAGTCACTACCGCTCGGAGGCGAGGATTGCTCAACTATTTTTTCCTCCAGTTTCCTTGGCTATCTTGGATCCACCAGCCGGGCTGAGCTTGCTCGATCCAACTCTTGGCGAAAATGTTTTTGATTCTAGGAACGTTTTCCTTCGGGATGCCATTGGCCTTGGCGATCTCGGCGTAAAGCGACTCGCGGTCGCGATTTTCTGCTTCGACCAACTGCTGGGCTTCGGCGCGCTCTTTTAGGTTGAGCCCATCCGTACTGCGAATCGCTAGAAGACCGTCTTGGCCGATGCCGACATTGCCGCGGTCCATATACGGCTTGATCGCGTTGCTGCGCTGTTTGATCGAGTCCTTCAGGGCGCGAATGGCCGGATTCGAGACGTTGATATCGGCCTCTTGCGCTTGGGCTTCACCAATAACGTTGAGAGAGACTGTTCGCATCGGCGAGAATGGATTGGTGCTCTGTGGTTTTGGCGGCGCTTTTGCCGGTTCTCCCGGTCCGCCCCAGGTTTCCTTCACGATCTGCTCCGCAGCCCGTTCAACGGCGGCCGCAGGAAAATAGATGTTCACGGTAACGCAGGCGCTGATAAAAAAAGCCGCCGCAATCAATGTCCGTTTCAACATGGTTCCTCCATCCTATTTGACGTCCGATTTGTCGGATTTGATACGTTCCAGTCGCCGCATTAGCTCGGAAAACGCGATCTCTTGTGTGTGACTGATGATATTTACGGTCGGCGGGAGGAAGCTGCCGACCACCAGGAATTCCTGGTCGCCGCGGGTCTCTACGCCGCGCAAAGTGAGCCGGTCATTTTTTAGGTTCGCTCTGAAGCCGAGCTTGCTGTAACGAAAGCTATCGAAGAAACTTGCCAGGCCGCCATACAACGCGCCAGCATTCTGTCCCGAGCTTAACACGGTAATCTTGTTGATCGCCTCGACACTGATCCGCTGTTCGACCCCGCTGCGCTCGACGGAATGCAGGTCGGCCCGCAACTCTGAAGGTTGCCCATCGGTCAAAACCAGATCCTCAATGCTTCCTTCCAGGATGCCCGAGATGCGGCCGAATTCAAAGGTTTTCGAGAGCTGATCCAGCTGAATTCCGTTCAGCTTGGCATCGAGCTTGATCGACGCCAGCGAAGAGAACGGATTTTCAATTTCGAATTTCCCGAAGCGCGCACGCCCGCCAAAGAGTTCCGCCTGAATGTCGCCGCGGGTTTGCAGTAAGCTTCCCGTCGACTGTACTTTCGGGATCGAGCCGGTCAGAGTGCCACTGAAGGGATGCCAGTTCAGAGTCTCGGTCAGTTCCTCGAGTCGTAAGCGTTTCGCTTCGACTGAGAAGGAAACTTGCTTCGGATCATGCACCGCGTCGGGCCAAAAAAGATTGCTGATTTCGATCTCACCTCCAAAGACTCCGATACGAACCGGTTGGTGAAATTGCAGGGCGTTGTTCGACAACGAGACCGTTGTCGTCATCCCCCCGAGCGATTGCTTACCAAAGCGGGCCTTTTCGATTGACAGCGTTCCGGTTCGCGGACTAACGCTCGATTGATTGTCAATTTCTGCCAAACGAATCTGGAGAGGAAGGGTGAGCGCTATGGGTCCGATCTGCCAATCGTTTGACTTCGCACGTAATTCGCCGGCCTTGAGCGACAGTTCACCTGCCACCGCAAGACCGTCGAGACCGCCCTGGAGTTGAACTTGAAAACCCATCTGTCCGTCAACAGCAAGCTTTTCGAGCACCGGGTATTGACGCTTAAAGGTCTCCAGTAAGAAAAATTCGAAAAAACCGCCGGGCGAGAAATTGGTGCTGCGCACCTGAAGACGCAGCGCGGGCGTTTGCGTGACTTGCTCAATGGAGCCGGCAACGTCGACACTGCCGACTTTGACCAGAGTCAAATGACAGCGGCGACAAATCAGCCGATCCTCGCCGCGAAAGTAATCGCTATCGAGTTGGAGTACCGGCTTTTGCGCCTTCAAATCGCCGAAAAACTTGCCCCACAAAATTTCGCCGGTCTCCATGGTGAATTTTCCGGTGACGCTGTTTGAATTCTTGTCAGGCGGAAATATCAGTTCGAAGGGGCCGCTCACCCTAAGATTCTCACCGACTCTTGAGTTGTCGGGAGAGGCAAATTTTCCGCCCGCAGTGGCGAATTGGCCGCTGATCTTCAGCGGCTCGTTGGCCTTGAAGTCAACCGAGGCGTTAACTTGCATTTGCTCCGCCGCTCCCCGCCAGCGATCCTTTGCCCCGTAGCTCAGGTTCGTCACGTTTAGCTTCGCGTCTCTGAAGCGCAGAGCGGGCTTCATCCATTCAAACGGCGCGGCGACAGCCAGTTTCGCCACGTTCATACTGTCGCTGCGAATCTGGAGCGTGTCGGTCCGAACGACGCCTTTGACGTTGAGCGCGTCAAACGCACCCTGGAAATTTAACTCGAGCTGTCCGCGGCCCTGATACGTCCACTGATCGAACGGCGCTGGCAACAGCGTCTTGAAGTTGTCCAATGGAATTTCTCGTATGGTCAAATTGGCATTGGCAATGCGCGCCTGCGGCTCGAATTGCAATTCTCCCTTGCCAACGCCGGTTCCAAACGGAGAACTAAGCTCAACGGTCTTCAGCGAAAGCGTCTTGCTGGGCAAGGCAAATGCCCCGGCAAAATTTGCCGTCGCTGTGCCGTTGCGGAGTTGTAGAGCGTCGGGGCGGATCGCTCCGAAAAAATCTGTCAGAGCGCTATGACCCGAGAACACGGCGACGGTCCAATCCGCGTCAATTTCTACGCGAGCATCAAGACTGCCCGTAATCTTTGCTTCGCCAATCACAAAATCATGAAAATTACTTTCGATCGTCGCGTCGGCCTTTTGGTTTTCGGGCGCATGAAGCTTGGCGTGAAGTCGTATTAATTCGGGAACGGCATCTTTCGGCTTTTGCGGAGCGAACAAACCCTGCGCTCGTTTTGGACGAATAACGATCTCGGTTATCAAATTACGCGGTTGGCCGGTCATCTGTAATTCCGCTTCACCGTTTAGTCGTGGCACGTCGGCGCGCAGGCTGATGCTCGACTGCTGCCCAAGGTTTAAGTTCTCGGCTGCTAAATTGATCTTCGGCAGCTCGAAAACCGTTGCTTCGTCTTTTTTTAGGATGATCGTGCCGTCTTGAACATTCAGATGACGCAGGGCAATTTTTGCGGAAGTTTTACTCGGTGACTTCATCATTTCCTGCAGATCGAGTTGGAGCACCGGCTTTTCGACATCCACTCGATGCAGGGTCCGCGATAGCACGTCGAACGGACTGATTGTTGCTGTTAGCCGGCCGGCCGTGAAGAGAAACTCCCCTGGCTTGGAAACTTCCAGCGCCTCGGCGACGATGTTAAAAGGCGGACGAAGGCGGAGTTCGGCGACGCGGACTTCAGAGCCGCTTCTTTCCGACAGCTGTGCTTGCACCCAGGTTCGAACTTTGGCCGACCGAACAATGAAAAACAGCGCGCCATAAATGAGGATAAATAAAACGAGAAGAATAATACCTAGCTTAAGACCGGCACGCGGCAAAGCGGTCATGGTAGGACGATACACGTTGAAGAACTCACGGACAATCCACGTTTAACTGTGGCGTGATTGGCGCCGATGTTTTCGATTGACTTTACGATTTGTCTCGCAATATAGGTGGCGCGTGGTGATCGCACGCAATCGTTTTTACTCCTATTCGTAGCCAATACGGACGTTGAGCAAGGAAGGGAGGTAACAGTGGATAACATAATCGATCAAATTAATCAGATTTTGGCCGGTTACCTGCCGCAGCTTATCGGCGCGCTGGCGATCCTAGTGCTTGGATGGCTGGTGGCGCGCATAGTCGCGGCGATCGTCCGTAGCGCGCTGCGGCGCACGAACCTCGACAACAGGTTGGCGCAATGGCTTATGGGCGAAGCCGTGGCAGTTGAGGACGGCGTCGCGCGCGGCGTTTTTTATTTGATAATGGTCTTTGTCCTGGTAGCCTTCTTTCAAACGTTGGGTTTGACTTTACCCACGGAACCACTCAATCGCCTGCTCAATCAGATATTTGCCTTCGCTCCGCAACTCATCGGCGCGGGATTAATACTGTTAGTCGCGTGGATAGTAGCGAGCCTTTTGCGTGTGGTCGTTTCTCGGGTTCTTGGCGCGGCAAAGGTCGATGAAAGATTGGCGCGCGAAGCCGGAGTTGAAGGTGAGAAATCCGCAGCGCTGACCAAAACCCTTGCCGACACAGTTTACTGGCTCGTGCTGTTGTTCTTTCTTCCCGCCCTGTTGAACGCCCTGTCATTGCAAGGTCTGCTCGCTCCGGTGCAAGGCATGGTCGACAAGGTCTTGGTTTTTCTGCCGAACATATTTACGGCCGGGTTGATCCTCGCTATCGGTTGGCTGGTGGCTCGGGTCGTACAGCGCGTTGTCAGTAACCTCCTTGCCGCCATGGGTGCCGATCAGTTCAGCGAGCGGGTAGGATTATCTCGAGTTTTCGGTCAGCAACGCCTTTCTAGTGTCGTTGGACTTATCCTCTATGTGTTGATTCTCATTCCTGTACTGATCGGCGCGCTTCAGTCTCTCGCCCTTGAGGCGATTACCCGCCCCGCCAGTAACATGCTGAACAGCATTTTAAGCGCGTTACCGGCCATCTTTGCGGCATTGCTAATTGTCGGCATTGCCTATGCCATCGGACGCGTCGTTGCCGAGATGGTGATCAATCTGTTGACGGCGTTGGGTTTCAACGCGGTGCTGGCAAATTTGGGTTTGGGTAGAGAACTTTCACCCGGAGAGCGGACGCCCGCGGAGGTCGCAGGATATCTTGTTCTCGTCGGCGTTTTGCTATTCGCTGCAATCGAAGCAGCGCGCGAGTTGGGCTTCGATTTGCTTGCCGATTTGATCGCGCGGTTCACGGTTTTCACCGGTCAAGTTGTGCTCGGCCTGATAATTTTTGGCATCGGTCTTTTCCTGGCCAATCTCGCTGCGAGCACGGTTCGCGCCAGCGGCGCGAACCAAGCCGGGCTACTCGCTCTCGCTGCGCGCGTGTCGATAATTGTCCTTGCCGGCGCCATGGCGCTGCGACAGATGGGACTGGCGGATGACATCATTAATTTGGCCTTCGGGTTGCTGCTCGGTTCCATCGCTGTGGCCGTCGCGCTGGCCTTTGGGTTGGGCGCGCGGGAAATCGCCGCTCGTGAGTTGGGAGAATGGATACAGTCGATTAAGTCTCGAAGGTAAAAAGGAACAAACAACGAACAGAACCCTGCACTCTAAGATTGCTTAATTGGCTTGGAATTCTCGCCGGCAGTCTGACAGCGTTCCGAACCGAAGGTGACGAGAAGTCGGTTTAATTCAACGGTTGGTCTCTAAAGACCCTTTGCCATCGAGGAGCGGGAGAATATGTACAGTGAATTCAAAACATTTATCATGCGCGGCAACGTCGTTGATCTGGCGGTGGGCGTGATCATCGGCGCCGCGTTCGGCAAAATCGTCACGTCATTTGTAGAGGACGTTCTCATGCCGCCGATTGGCTTGGCATTGGGCAAAGTCGATTTTTCTAATTTGTTTATCAATCTTTCCGGCAAAGACTACCCAAGCGTTGCCGCCGCGAAGCAGGCGGGCGCTGCGACTCTGAATTACGGCATCTTCTTTAACAATATCATCAATTTTTTGATCATCGCATTCGTGATCTTTCTGCTCATCAAGCAGATTAACCGAATGCAAGAGCCGGCGCCAGCCGCTGAGCTGACGGCAAAGGATTGTCCTTATTGTTTATCGAGCGTGCCGCTCAAAGCTACGAAATGCGCCTTTTGCACGTCGGAGCTGAAATAGCCATTGGGCTCGTCGAGTCGCACTCGCCTAAAGCTGAAATCGCACGCGCGCGCCGTTTCTTACTGCTCCCATAACGACCCTGTCTACAGCCATGTCGCGGCTGAACGCGAGGACACAGGGGTGAGCAACGGATCGTCCAAGGGACTATTAGTTGTGTCTCATCAAGTGGCCAAAAACTAGCTGTTGAAGTGAGAGGTTGGTGTTGGATGTCGAGAATTCCAGGCTTGAATAGAGGTAAAAATTTTCCTTGACATGGGGAACACCTTGTACTACCTTGGCCAAAAATTTTGGCAATCCTTGCTGGGAGGCAGAGATGAAAAAGAACAGACAGCTGGCGTTAGCCGCGCTCGGTTTTTTCCTGACGGGTTGTACAGGGATGACCAAGAACCAGGCCGCCCTCGTCGGCGCCGGGGTTTGCGGTGCCATGGGCGCCGCGGGAGGAGCTGCAGCCGCGCATAACGGTATCGAGGGGAGACATCGCAATGAAGCCGCCGGGGCCGGAATCGGCCTCGTTACCGGCGCGTTAATCTGCGGTGGGTTGGCCTATCTAATGACCGAGGAGCCAAAGCCGCCACCTCCACCACCGCCGCCACCGCCACCGCCACCGCCTCCGCCGAAGCCGGCACCGCCGCCACCACCGCCGCCACCACCACCACCGCCGGCGCCGAAGGTCGAGCGAACGATCATCTTGGACGATGTGCTCTTCGACTTTGACAAGAGCAATGTCAAACCGGAAGCAGCGGCAATTTTGGACCGACTGGTTGCCTTCATGAACGAAAACAAAGACAAGAAGGCGAGTCTCTCCGGTCACACCGATAGCATCGGCACGGAAGCTTACAACCAGGCACTGTCCGAACGGCGGGTGAATTCGGTTAGAGACTACGTCGTCAAGAAGGGCGTCGATAGCAGTCGGGTTTCCGGACAGGGGTTTGGTGAAAGCAAACCGATCGCGGACAACAAGACCAGGGAAGGGCGCGCGAAAAACCGCCGCGTCGAAATTAAAGTCAACTAGAGCGATCAGCGAGATTGATTCAATGCGGATGCTAGGCAGAATACGAATTATTGTCCTAGCATCCGCATTATTTTTTCCAGCGCTCGCTGTTGCTCAAACCGTCAACTTCAAGGAAATCGAATCGAAAGTTTCGGAGTACCGAAAATGGTTGGATAAAGTCGGCTCCAACGGCTCTCGTTTCTGGATTAGATTAGATAGCACCAAGCGCCCGCACCGGCTCTACGTCGGCGAGGGATTCATGAAAGCGGATACCATCGCGCAGGAAAATTTCATCGAAATCTTTTCCCGCTTTCTGGCCGGACATCCGGATAAAAACATGCTCATCGATATCTACGACCCGACGAACGAAAAGTGGATCGGCGAGTATGGCTTTGGCGGTTTTCGGCTCTTCTGATTCATCTTTCCTTTTCTCTATTTCCAAAAATAACCATCGGTCAAATTGATGCTTGTAGGGGCGACCCCCTGATCGCCCGAGCAAGGCAGGCACGGGGGCCTGCCCCTACATTAATGCGTCGTCGAAAACAATTGCCTCCGGTACCATTGCCGTTTGAAATCGCTCGCTTTCGATTGTTAGAGTCAGCGATATGGCATCGTTGATGGAGTTGCGCGCGCATGCGCGGGGAATATTCATGGCGGGTGTGAAATCGGCAGACCCGGTGGACGGGATCAAAACCAATGTCCGTCTCCGTGATGATTACCTCCAAATAGCCGATCGAAGCTATCGGCTTTCGAACATTCGAAATATTCTTGTCGTTGGGTGTGGCAAAGCCGCGGCAAAGATGGCGCTCGCCATAGAGGATCTTCTTGGTGACAGAGTTAGCGGCGGCATCGTTGTCGTGAAGTACGGTTATGCTCTGTCACTCGAGAGAATCAAAGTCGTTGAAGCGGGTCATCCCATACCGGACGAAGCAGGAGTCGATGGCGCTCATCAAATTATCGAACTTGTCCGTACTGCCGGCGAGAACGATTTGGTATTGTTTCTAATTTCTGGCGGCGGATCGGCGCTGCTTCCTGGTCCGGCGGACGGCCTGACGTTGGCGGAGAAGCAGCGCACGACGCAAATGCTACTGCAGAGCGGTGCGACGATCCAAGAAGTCAACGCGGTGCGCAAACATATTTCAAAGTTGAAAGGCGGGCGGTTTGCAAAACTGGTGGCGCCGGCGAATTTAGTATCGCTCATTCTCTCCGATGTCATCGGCGACTCGCTCGAAGCGATCGCTTCCGGCCCGACTGTTGCCGATTCGACAACCTATGGGGATTGTCTGGAAATTGTGCGGCGCTATGATCTGACCGACAAGATGCCTCATGCCGTAGTCAATTTTTTGCGGCGTGGCGCCGAAGGGGCAATTGACGAAACGCCCAAACCTTCAGATGCGGTCTTTCAGAAAGTGCAAAATGTTATCATCGGCAGCAATCGCGCGACGCTGAACGGGGCCGAGCGCCAAGCTGAGATCTTCGGTTATCAAACACGCGTGTTTTCTAGCGCCATCGAGGGCGAAAGCCGCACCATCGCAAAATCTCATACCGCGCTCGTCAAGGAGATTGCGCGGAGTGGCCAACCGCTTAGGCGCCCGGCTTGCGTGATATCCGGCGGCGAGACTACGGTCACTATTCGGGGCGATGGATTAGGCGGGCGAAACCAGGAATTCGCTTTAGCCGCAGCAGTCGAGATAGACGGACTCGATGGCGTGATCATTCTCAGCGCCGGTACCGATGGCACGGATGGCCCCACCGATGCGGCCGGCGGAATCGTTGACGCTTCGACGGTTCAACGAGGCAGAGCCAAGGGTCTCGACGCGACGGCATTTTTAGCCAGAAATGATTCTTATCATTTTCTCAAGGCGACTGACGATCTCTTGATAACCGGTCCGACTTTTACCAACGTCATGGATCTTCAAGTGGTGCTGGTTGCTTAGCTGTGCTCGGTCACTGGTCACGTTAGTCCCGTCTCTTGTGATTGACGGATCGACGCATATCTCACATTTGGTTGAGTGTATTTGTACTGCGTAAAGTTTCCTTTGCCGCGGGTGAAATTTTTTAGAAAGTGGTTGATTTGGACATTCATTCTGATTAGAGTGCCAATCGCCGAGGAAAGGGTAAGCAAATCTTTGACGGTTCGACGGGAGCGGAAAGATGATAGACGTCAGTCTCAAAGGAGTTCGCTGTCGCGCGGCTCAGGAAATCCTGGATATCGACGGAACGATCGGTGCTGCAACCGAGGGAACTATCGTCTATGAGCTTGAAGGCGAAGGGGGACAGCTGGTCAACGTCTGCTGGGATGACGGTACGCGCTCCCTCGTTTCATCGGAAGAGATCGTGATTACGGACGCAGTGACTTGGCAGTAGATTTACTTTCTATCGGTGCGCTCGCTTTGTCGTTTCGTTCCAGTCCCTACTGAGTCTAAAGTTCAATTGAAATCTCTCTTCGGATTCAACCGGCCGAGCGTTGACTACCGAATCGGCCGCCTGCCTAATTGCTTTTGCGCCTCCTGGATCACCAACGTATCGATAAAATCGACATAGCGGAAAGTTTGTAACTCTATGACCAAGGGAGTGTGGGCTTCTTCAACTTCCTCGAGCGGTCGTTTCAAGACCATGCAACATGGTTCGCGAAATTCTTTCTCATTCGCCGGAGCATAAATTGTGTGTCGCGCGCCTGCTCGGCTACTTTGTTCCTGCAATGTCGATCGCGTGAAAAAGAGGTCAGCAAATGCTTGACAGTTTTTGTTTCACAGTGATAAGCGACGACGTGACAGCTTTGTTTCAGATCATTCGCTTATGGATCGCGATCTCAATAACCGAGTGAGGATGCGAGCCTAGGCCGAAGCAAGAAAAGAGAGGCTGGTTAAATGATCTTCAGCGACCTTAGAGATTATGTCGGAACATTGGAAAAACTAGGGCAGCTCAAAATTATCGAAGGCGCGAGCTGCGAGTTGGAAATCGGCGCCATTACCGAGCTCGCGTCCTTTCGGAAAAATTGCCCTGCTGTGCTTTTTGATTCGATTCAGGGCTTTAAAAAGGGATATCGAGTTCTTACCAATTTCGTATCGAACCGACTGAGAGAACGGATGGTCTTTGGTGTTTCGAATGACCTCACGGATCCCGAGGCGGTGCTCTTCTGGAAGAACCGGTTGAAAGAGTTTGAACCCATTGAGCCGAGAGAGGTAAAGGATGGACCCATTAAAGAAAATGTGTTGCTTGGATCCGACATCGATCTCACCCGGTTTCCTTGGCCGAAGTGGCATCAACGGGACGGCGGACCCTATATCTGCGCGACTTCGTCTGTAACCCGGGATCCTGAATCGGAGTATGTCAATGTGGGCTCTTACCGATACATGTTGTTGGGCAAAAACAAAATCGTTGCCCATATCGGCTCCGGTCATCATGGCG
>DASPXM010000146.1:0-8452 GCA_035637295.1 Verrucomicrobiia bacterium | reverse complement strand
GCTTAAGGGCTTAAAGCGGATTATTTTCTTCGTCCTCACATCGTCAGGCGATGAAAATTCCTCAATCGCTGACTTGACGCTCTTATCGGCAGCATTTTTAACGCCCACCGAAAATTCAAAATGGGGTTTTTCAGCAGAATCAGTCTGGACTCTAGACTGTAACCGTTTTCTCTGACCCTAACTCTAGGACCCTTTCAACGGTCAGGCGTCGGTCGCGTCGGGTAGAGTGGAGAACAGGCTCAGCGTTCGTTAGGTCGACTCTTGGCTGTGTCCGCCGTTTCCAGCTTCGTGCCCTTATAGAATCTTCCGTCAAACGAAGGTTCTGCTCAGTACCGTCACGAATCGGTTCGTGTGACGTGTTCGTGCGGATTCCACGGCCAGGTTTCATTGACACGATCACGGCGCATTTCCCTCAGATCGTCCCCTATCGGCAGTTTCGTTCCCCGCGATGACTCGAATTGCCACAGGCTACAGCGGCTTGATCTGCACCTTGCGCCACTTGATGGCGCCGCCGGGCGCTCCGTTGGGACCGTTGCCGAACTGGAGCGCGACCAGCCCCTGCGCGAACTTGTTATCCTCGCCGTGGGCGGTCTGGACCCCGTTCATCACGACGGTGAGCTCCGCGCCTCTGGCCGTGATCTCGAACGTGTTCCACTTCCCGCCGGCCGTGGGCAAGGGCGAGACTTTGGCCACGTTAACGATCGCTCCGGTACCGTACTCCAGCGCGGCGCGCTGGTCGTTGATGTTCACCTCGTAGCCGGTGCTCCTGCCGACCTTGTTGGGATCGCTCACGCGGATGAATACGCCGCTGTTCGTCGTGGGTTCGGCCCAGAACTCCGCCCTGATCTGAAAATCCTTGTAGGGATTCTTCGACACGAGATAGCCGCCCTTACCCTTGTCGGCCACGACGGCGCCGTCCTCGACCCGCCAGTTGGCATCGCCGACTCGGTTCCAGTTGTCCAGGGTCTTGGGGTTGGAGCCATCAAGAAGCGCGTCGGAAATCATCGGGGTCGGGGAAATCATCGGGGTCGTGATTGCGTATTGACTTATCGGGGGTCTACCATCACGACTCGAGTTTACTTTCTCGCGGTCCGGCTATATTTCCGTGCGGCCTGCGCAATTGGGCGCCCAATTTTTCGTGGGCGTCGGGGTGAAGGCCTGTATTTTGACATTTGGGATTTTCGTCGGTCTCACCACGTTTTCAACGTGAGAGCACGGTCCTGTTGTTTCAGTCTGGACGAATTATTCGAGATTACCCACCGAGCCCGGCGAAAGGGTTGTTTATGCTAGTGGAGATGTATCACTAGATTTCTTACGCCGACGATTTCCTTTTCTTGCTGCGGAAATAGTTCGGCAACGCCTTCAAGCTACCGCCCAAACTTTCTTCAAAAGACCTGGTGACCAGTGAGGGCGCCTCGTTCAGTGAGAGCAGAGATATAAAGGCGTTGGATTTGCGGTTCGTGCAATCTCCGCATACCGTTCGAATTAACTAGGGTTTTCTCTCGTTTTTTGCTGCGCATCGTGCAGTGCTTGCACCTTTGAAATCCATCGAGACAGTCTCCCACTTTTGCGCCGCAAACCTGTCGGGGTCGCGTCTCAAACCTGTCGGGGTCGCGTCTTGTATTTTGACATTTTGGATTTTTGTCGGTCTCACCACGTGGTCAACGTGAGAGCGCGGTCCTGCTGTTTCAGTTCGGACGAATTATTCGGGATTACCCACCGAGGCCGCAGAAGGTCTGACGAGTAACGAGAGATCGGTCGCGTTAACTCTATTTAAAAGCACTAGCCCTTAGCCCGCACCGCCATACAGCCGGCGAGTAGTGCCGCAGTCATTGCGGCAAAGTGCACCGTTGCCATTGGCACCGAGGTACCGTCCGCGAGCAGCCCGGTGAGCTGCTGCAGCGCGGCCGGCCAGAAGAACTGCGAGAACACCACCGCGCCTGAGGCCGAGTGAGAGTCACGGCGATGCCGATTTTTTAGCGGCGCTTAGGCAAGTTTGTCCTTGGAAACAGCGTCCCCAACGAGCACCACAAGGCGCGCGGCCGGCACAAATAGGACGGGAAAACTCAGCCGCATAATGGTCTCTCACCGCCTTTGGGAGGAATTCCGCGCTTGTCTGCATTTGCCCAAGCTGATATGGCAATCACGAATGCGGCTGCCGGTGATTTCATCATCAGGAAGAAGCGGAATAAAGAATCAGTCGAACGAGCGCCTGCAGGAACCTATCGCAGGTTGCGCTCTGCATGCAAAAACGAAAGTGTTTTAGATTTGACGGCAAGAGGACTACGTTTCACATTTCCGCTTTCCGTTTTCAGCTTTGCGCTTTTGATCTGCAGTCCCGGCCGGCAAAGATTTAAGCTTAGCCTAATCGGCCGAGGGTTGACGCGAAAGGAAATCAATGAAGTACATTGACGCCGACGGCCACGTCGAAGAATGCTTGCCGACTTTCAGCGATAAATATCTCGACCCGGCATTTAGGCCACTGCGTCCGACGGTCATTGGCCGCGATGGGTTGGCGTACTGGGTGATCGACGAACAAATGTTTCCTCGACGGGTCGGCAAAGGCTGCAACAATTTAGGTACGCCCGCGAGCTATGACGGCAAGCCGACTCGCCACACGGCTTTGAAGCCCGACAGTATCGAAAGCATGGAGTTAACCGACATCGGCGCGCGGCTACGCTCCATGGATGAAGAAGAAATCGCCATACAAGTTGTCTACCCTAGTCTGTTTCTAGCTTACCCGTTGACTTCGAATACCGCGCTCGCGACCGCTCTCTACTCTTCTTACAATCGCTGGCTGGGCGATCGCCTCAGCGGCAACGAGCGCATTAAATGGGCCGCCATCGCCAATCTCGACGATGTCGGCGCCGCAGTGCAGCAGGTTCGTGAAGCCAAATCACTCGGAGCGTCTGCGGTGATGGTGCTTGGCACCGCGGGAGATCTGACGTTTGATCACCCGACGTTGTTGCCGTTTTTCGAGTCTCTCGCACAGACGAACCTGCCGTTGGCCGTTCACGTCGGTTGGAGTTGTCCGGCTTTGAATAATATTTACAGTCACATTTATCCGTCCGGAGTCATCGCTTTTCTGATCCCGGTCATGATGGGGCTGGTCGCTCTGATCAGCGGCGGCGTGTTGGATCGCTTTCCTGATCTGCGAGTAGCGTTTCTCGAAGCGGGCTGTCAATGGGTCCATTTCGTGCTTGAGCGGATGGACCATCGCTTCCGGCGCACGCGCAATCAGCTGTCCACGTTCCATTCGCAGACCGCTCCCCGGCACGATTTGCCGCCGATGGACTACGTACGGAAAGGCAATCTCTTTTTCAGCACCGAGGCCGATGATGTCCTGTTGCCGCACGTCATCGATCTCGTCGGCGAGGACAACATGGTTTTCGGCTCGGACATGCCGCACGGCGACCGCGAGCCCTTCGTTGTGCGCAAAGTGAAAGAGCGAAAAGACATCAGCGATTCTGCGAAGCTGAAGATTCTCGAGAGCAATCCGGCGCGACTTTACGGATTGCCGCTTTAGCGCGCTTGATTGCGCGGCTTGACGGCCGAAAGCTCGCCGGGTTATACGGTCCATTGCCCAAAGCACACGAACTCTCCAACGTTTAGCCAGGAAGGAATTTTCTGCTATGCGTAAGTTCTCGCCTCTGTTGTTCGCTTGTCTATTCTTCTCGGCGCAGCATCCTGCCTTCGCTCAAGACGCCAAGTCGATCGAAGCCGCGAAAAAGGAAGGCGGCAAAGTCGTCTTCTACACCACCATGGAGACCTTTACGTTGGACGCGGTCAAAGCCGCGTTTGAAAAGAAAACCGGGATCCAAGTCGAATATTGGCGCGCCGGGATCACCGATGTTCTGGCTCGCGCGCTGAGCGAATATCGCGCGGGGAAACCGATCATGGATGTCATTGGAATCCCCGGCGATTACATGCAGCTCATGGCCAACGACGGCGCCCTGGCGAAGTACGACTCGCCATCCTTCAAAGGCTTTGCCAAAGACGCCATCGATCCGCTCCTTGGCGCGCGCTACAGAAACATTTTGTTTGGGGTGATTTACAACAAAAATGAGGTCAAAGGCTCAGCGCCCAAGACGCTCGAAGACATCGTCAAACCGGAATTTCGCGGCAAACTCACCATGCCGCATCCGGTCAACCATTTGACCACCACCCAGTGGCTCGCGAGCCTGGATAAGATCATGCCCAAAGCACGCGCGGAGAAATTCATTTACGATCTCGCCGCGGCTAAACCAGTTTTCGTGGACAATACCATACCCGCCGCGGAGCGCGTCAGCTCAGCCGAATCTGCCGTTGCCATCAGTTTCCCGCGCTTTGTCTTGACCTATAATAACCAGGGGGCAAACCTAGACTACGTGCGCGACTACAACATGCTCGGCGACGGTCATTACATTAACTTGGGCGCCAAGGCGCCGCGGCCGAGTGCAGCGAAAGCGTTCATCGATTTCTTTCTCGATGACGAGAGCATGAAAATTCAGGCGGAAATCGGCGAGTTCGTCAACCGGCGCGGTATTTATCCGCCGCTCCAAGACGCGGATAAAATTAAATTTGTTCAGATGCACCGGTTCACCAAAGAAGAGTTGGAGATGAAGAAAAAGGAGTTCCAAAAAATCTTTTTGCAATAGTTTGTGTGTACTGATAAGCGCGCTTCACGCTCGCCGAACTCGTGCCGCCGCCTAAGATTGAATTCTCCGAGGTAGTTTGTCGCTGTCCTTGATTGTCATGCCGAAGAATCGGTGATCGGTGGCCTTTTTATCCCGCGTTCGAGATGAGTCACTCTCAGGGTCTTTACTTTGATGTTCGTCGTAAACGTCGCGAGCTACTACGTCGGCAAAGGGGTCATACGTCGGCAAAGGGGTCAAGTCCGCTTTTTGCTTCTGTCGTTGTGTTGTCAGCTAACAGCGGACTTGACCTCTTCTGTTCGACCAACAGCGGACTTGACCCCTTCTGTTCGACCCCTTCTGTTCCCGACCCCTTCTGTTACCCTTCTGTTGTACCCAGCGCTCGCTCCGAATCCGCCTGACGCCAAAATAATCTTTCGCGCCGTGAGCATGCCGTCCTTTGTTTTTACTCCCACCACCGCGCCGGCGTCGTCCTGCTCGAGCGCGAGCACCGGCGTGGAGAAGCGCACTTGAATTTTCTTTTCGCGCTCCACCACCGCGAACAGAAAATCGGTGACGGTCTTATCCTCCTTCCACGAGTGTGATCGCTGCGCGCTATGGCCGAAGGCAAACTCGCCGATTTGAAATTCGATGCCGGCATCATCGGTGAGAAAATCAGCCACTCGCGCCGAGGTTTCCGCCAGCCGCTGGGTTAGGACAGCGTCGCTCTCGCCGTTGTTCCACCGCAAAATATCCTGCGCATAGAGAGCGGCGTCATCGTCGATTTTCAACGCGCTGTCGCCGGCTTGCCGCGGCGCGAATGCCCTTGGAAGAAAAAGCCGTCCCGCCGCCAGGCTTATCCGTTTTCTCAAGCAACAGCACCCGCGCGCCCTTCTTAGCCGCCACCAGCGCCGCCATCAGACCGCATCCGCCAGCGCCGATGACGAGGATATCGCTATCTACGTTCTGCATCGAACCTCCGAGGAACACCGGCTAGGTTGAAAATTTCTATTACAGGCGTCGGACTAAGACAAGCCAACGCCGCGGCAGCAGATGAAGGAAGAAACAAAAGAGCTAGGCTACTTTTCCGGGCGATTCACTGGGAGTTGGTGAAGCGTCGGAGTTGGTGATGGGTCACGCCGCGGGGTGAGACATTCATATCTTCACAAAATGTCGCTGCTCGGTTGCCAGGTTTCCGGCCAGTCGTGGAAATCGCCGGCGTTTTCGCTTCCGATCATCAGGCTATAGTTGACGAATGTTTGCGGGTAAAGAAAGGGCCGGGAGTCATTTCCGGTTGCGGGTTATATCCTGCGCGCATCGAGAGCCTAGGGGTCAGATTGAGTTACCCCAGAGACTCTGTTCCCGCTCTATCTGCAGCGCGCAGAGAGCTAGCTGATTTAGCCCCTCATTTCTTCTCTTCCAACGGGCCAAATTCGGGGGGCGAAATCCGATGATGGGTCGCTCTTTCGTACGCCGATGCGATCCGGAGCAGCATCGGTTCGCCAAACGGCATGGTAAGGAAATCGATCCCCACGGGAAGCTTTGCCGGTACCGCGCCGACCAGGCGCGTACCGCCGGGAGCATTCGCATCGCGAACGCGATCGAAGACCTGCGTCGTGAACCCGGCTGGGACGGTGATCGCTGGGAAGCCCATGGTTCCGAGCAATGTCCAAGCCTGATGCGACCGGCCATTCACGTCCGGCTCGACCGGCGCTTTGATGAGGGCCGCAGGCACGTTGCCTGTTGGGTACGTCACGGCGTCGAGATTGAGTGTTGCCATGCACTGCATAACGGTCTGCTGAATGGCAGACCTGTTGGCGTCCCGATCCCGCACGTCCAACGTCGAGGGCTTGTTGGCGTTCTGCAAGACTGATTTCACGTCTCGGAACCGGGTGTCGCGGCCGAACGTGTCTACGTAGTAGCGCGACTTGTCGATCAGATCCGTGAGGTCCTTGATGTTCGCGTCGCCGCGCTTCTTGAGGTAGCGGTTGAAGTAATACTTCGCTTCGCCGACGTTCTCCGCCTTGGTCCCGAAGTCGCGGATCGTCGGCTTGGCTGGCACGAGGGCCGGGTCGAAGTACATGTCTCTCAGCACTGCGATGTGATCGGCCCCGGCTGGAAACAGCGAAGGAAATTCTCTGATGAAGAGCGCATTCAGGTTGCGCGGAATGTGCTGATCGATGCATTTTTGGAACAGCGCACCCTCGGCTCCCGGATCCACGATCGTGGCGCCGAGTTTGCGGAGATCGCCAATGGCTCGGTCGACGATATCGATCGTCTCATGATCCGCCTGCGTGAACAGGCGCTTGTCCATGTATTCTCGAAGGACGCCGATCCTGATCCCTTTGAGGCTGGTCGCTCTGGCAAAGCTTGCATATCCCTCTTTTGGAACGCGACCGACGCTATGCACAGTCAAGTCGTCCGCCGGATCGTAACCGGCGATGACATCGAGCACCTTGGCGACGTCTTCGACGGTGCGGCACGCTGCGCCGTTGCGGTCATTGAGCGGGCCACCGCCGATCATTCCATCCCGGCTGACCAACCCTTGCGACTGCGACAGACCCACGCCGTTGTTGAGCCGGGACGGCATGCGGATCGAAGGGCCGCCTTCTTCCGAGATCGCGCAGGTCACCAGGTTCGCTGCCACCGAGGAAGCGGAGCCGCCGCTGGAGCCGCCGACGTCACGGTCCGTGGCGTAGGGGTTACACATAGTGCCGCCGAAAGCGCTGCGACTGCCGGAGGCATATTCCCCGAGATTCGCCTTCGCCAGGATGATCGCGCCAGCATCCCGAAGGCGTTTCACAAGTGTCGCGTCACGCGGGGGACGATCGTTGGCATAATCGGCATCAGCACCGCTCGTGGTGCGCATGTCGTACGTGTCCATGAGGTCCTTGATACTTAGCACAATGCCGTGCAGCGGTCCCGCCAGCTGCCCGGTCCTGGCGAATCGTTCGTCGAGCGCGGCCGCCACTTCAAGCGCATCGGGCATGTTCGGGTCGTTGTCGACCAAGTCCGTCATGCTGCGGGCTTTGCGATCGTCGAAACCCCACTTCTTGCGCGCGGCGGGTCGCAGATTCAGCGTCATCAGGGCGTTGAGGACTCCGGCATGCGGAATGGGCGAGACCGGCCCGAGAATTCCTTGCGGTTCATTCACACAAGTTCCGTTGTAGGCCTTGATCCGGGCCAGATACATGTTGACCAGTTGGGTGGCCGTGAGCTGTTTTGATCTTATCGCTTTGTGAATACCCGCAATGGTGGCTTCCACGATTGCAAATTTCCTCGCCGCGCGCGCCGGCTGCGCTTGCGCCACTCCGCCACGGCAGGCCGTCACCGCCAACGACAGCGCGATCTGTTGCAGGTGCCTACTTTGCATGGTTTCCTCCTCGCCCTTGTGTCATTCGTGCACTGACTGTATGGCTCAGTGTTTCGTGTCCCCAAGGATATCGATCTCCTCCAGCAACCCGTCCACGATCCCGTACATCAGCCTGAGTGTCAGCATCAGCCAGAGTTTCAGGCTTTGTTCATTTGCTTACGACGCTCATTACACCGCCGTACTCCGCCACTTCAAAAAGGAGACGCCGCGGTCATGCAGAAGTCGGCGAAACCGATGGGAAGATTCAAAGACGTTTAGTTTTCAAGGGGCAACTCAATTGGCGGGAAGCGTAGGTCAGTACGAATGCTAAGCCCATTTCGTCTTCGCGCTATTTCTTCTGCGCCAATTCCTTGGCCGCCTCCGCGGCCAGTGAGAAATCGAAGATCGATCCGGCCGCAACATCTCCTTTCAAACTCGCCGTCGAGCTGAGCATCGCGATGTAAGCTTTCGTCTGCTCCTCGGTGGG
>DASPXM010000145.1:0-5852 GCA_035637295.1 Verrucomicrobiia bacterium | reverse complement strand
GCTGAGGAAACTCGGCATCGATCCCGACCAAGATGTGACGCTGGTCCACTTCGACGAAGGCCGTAATACAGATCGAGTTAGGAGCCTTCTCGCCGGAGATGTCGCCGGCATGATGGTGACCGCGGAAGCAATGTACGATCTGGAGAAGACCGGGCAGATCAAGCGTCTCAACCGACTCACCGATCACAAGCAGCTAAAAATCTACGCCGGAGGCGGCGCCGACTATGCGATCTCCGCGGCATTCTTGAAGAGCCGGCGAGAAGATGCACAGCGGTTTATGAGCGGAATCTGCGAAGGTATTGCGATAGCTAGAAAAGACAAGGCGAAAGCTCTGGAGTTCGTTTCCAAGAGCGGCCGAAACCTAAATGCGGCGGCGATCGAATATCTCTATCGGCTCTACATTACGGAAGTGATTCCGCCGCGACCCCATCTAAAAATCGAAGGGATCGAGCTCGCCACGCAGATGTCAGCGTCGTTACTTCCCTCAGCTCGCGCGATCAAAGCCGAAGAGTTAATCGACGGCACGGTCGTGCCGGAGCTCGAGAAACAAGGACGGTGCAATTTCTAGATTTCTGGCAAACTACCAACTGAACGATGAGCGAATCTTGCCAAGACTACCGAAATCGCATACCTTAACTTCATGTTCGGCATCGGCATGCCAGAGTTGCTTTTGATCTTGGGGCTGGCGCTGATCGTTCTCGGACCCAAGAAACTGCCAGAGCTCGCCAAGGCACTCGGTAAAGGCTTGGCGGAGTTTCGTCGCGCCACGGATGAGTTGAAGAGCGAATTCAGGCAAATGGAGCGAGAGGTCGACGAGGCGTCGGCCGGCGCCTCGGTCAAAGACGATCCGTTATTGGAAAAGCCCGCCGAACCAGCCGCAGCGAATCCCACTTCCGATTCTGAGAAAAAGTGAGCACAAGCCAGGGTAACGGGCAGTTGTCTGACGTCCAGATGCCCTTTACTGCCCATCTGGCCGAGCTTCGTTCCCGCCTGATTAAGAGCGCCCTTGCGGTCGGAGTCGCTTTCTTCGCCTGTTTTGCGGTGGTCGACGATATCTTTGCCATTCTTGCCGCTCCTGTGCGGCGTCTCCATATTCGCGGTCTAATGCTGATCGGCACCGCCGTTACCGAAGCATTCTTTACGAAGATGAAGGTTTCTTTCGTTGCCGCCGTGATGCTCGCCTCACCGGTCTTGCTCTGGCAAGCTTGGCAATTTATCGCGCCCGGGCTTTATGAGCATGAGAAACGCTATACTCGCAGCTTTGTCTTTTTTGGTTCGTTGTTTTTTATTGCCGGCGCAGCGTTCTGCTACGCCATCGTGATTCAACAAGGACTCAATTTCCTGTTGCACCGTTACGAAGCGATCAATATCCAGCCCATGCTCCAGGTCGGTGATTATCTGTCGCTGGTCTCCCGCCTGGTGCTCGCCTTTGGCGTCATGTTCGAGCTGCCGGTGCTCGCGTTCTTCCTCGCACGCGTCGGGTTGATCGACCACCGTTTTTTAATTCGCCATAGCCGTTATGCGATCGTGGCGATCGCCGTGTTCGCTGCTGTTTTGACGCCGCCCGATTTGATTTCTCAAGTGCTTTTGATGGTGCCGTTAACCCTACTCTATGTCCTTAGCATCGCCGTGGCTTATGCCGCGCGCTTCAGAATGAATCGTCGGGATCGAAACGGGGAATAAAAAAAGCCAATCGACGGATCGGCCCTTGTGGAAGCGATTCGAAAAGTTGACGAGCGTGTTTAGCTGTCTTCGTTGACAAAAGCACAGGCGGCAAACGCCGTTGTCCAAAGCCCGTCTTTGTTGCCGATGGCGGATTGAGTGATGTTCGAAGTGCGAACGATCTTGCCGGACATTTTGAACAGATTTTCTCTTTCGTCCCAAGCGATGTCGGGGTCGAATTCTATACCGAGCGTCGTCGCCAACATGCTCGCAGCCAAATCTTCCGCGTACTCGCCGGCCTTTTCTTCGGTCTCGCCGAAGGAATGATGCTCGGAAAGGTAACCATATTGTTCCTGATCGGCCGGTATGGCTACTCCAACCGAGGCTGCCACTAATCGGTTCGGCTCGTTGGTACTTTCGCGGTCATAGACGCAAAAAACGATTTCGCCCGGGCGTAAAAGCTTGATACCCTCTTCCTTGGAAATGCGTTTGCACCCCGGCGGATAGATGCTCGATACCAAAACCAGATTGCAATACGCTAGCCCTGCTGAACGCAACGCCAACTCGAAAGACGCCAGCCTTTCTTTGTGGACGCCGACGCCTTTGGTAAAAAAACATTTTTTCGGAATCATCGTGCGCTGCTATAACATGAAAGAAACTAACTGACAAGAATTTGGCTCAAAAAATTCGTTAAAATAGTGTTACTCGACGACCACGAGCACCGCGCCGCCTTCGATCGTTTCTCCGGGTTTGACTTTGATCTCCTTGACCGCGCCGGCAATCGGGCTACGCACCTCGTTCTCCATCTTCATCGCTTCGACGATCACCAACCCTTGCCCCTTCTCCACCGTGTCGCCTTCGGACACCAGGACGGCAATGACCTTTCCGGGCATCGGCACAGACACCCTTTGCCGGCCCTGAAGCTCCACGCCCGATTGCGCGCCGCCGACGCGCACGCGTCGTTCATCGACAAGATGGATACGATAATTACGCCCATCAACTAGGACACGATACTCGTCTTCGGTATTGTCGACTTCGATTTCAAAGGAGCGATTATCAACGATCAACGAGTAATTTGTCCGCCCGGTTTTCTTTCCGTCGACCAAAAATTCGTTGCCATCCACTGCCACGCGATAGACCGACTTGGCGATCTCTTCGATCTCGACGGTGTAACTCTGCTCGCCAAGCTTGCCAATAAATGCCATGAGAAGGTCTCTACGAGCGCCGCCAACCGTGACTGCCGAGCGAACCGATACCGCGCAGCGCGTTCCGCTTGCCCTGTTCGCGCCATTTAGACGGCTCGGCTGCTCCTTTAGCCAGCAGTTTCAGAGTCTGCTCCTGTTCTCCGTGCAGCGCCGCAATGGCCGCGGAAGCGAGCGCAATCTCTTTGTGCGGCAGGACTTCTTCGCTGTTCGACGCCCGGTATTCTTGGTCGATGAAGCCGGTATTGAAATCGCCGGACATGAACCGGGGGTGCCGCAAGATCCACTGGTGAAACGGGATGTTGGTTTTGATGCCGCGAACTTGGTACTCGCGCAGGGCGCGACGCATGCGCAGGATCGCCTCGACCCGGTTCTCGCCCCAGCAGATCAGCTTGGCGATCATCGGGTCGTAGTAAATCGACACTTCCGCGCCTTCATAGACACCGCAGTCGTTCCTCAGACCGAGTCCTTCCGGCAAACGCAAACCCTCGATCCTTCCCGGACACGGCATGAAATCTTGCTCCGGGTCTTCGGCATAGATGCGACACTCGATGGCATGGCCGGTCTGCGTGATATGACGCTGGCGCCACGGCAAATATCCACCCGCCGCCACTTCGATCTGCGCCTTGACCAGATCGATGCCAACGACCCGTTCCGTCACCGCGTGCTCGACTTGCAAACGGGTGTTCATCTCGAGGAAGTAAAAATTTTGCTCTGGATCCAGGAGGAACTCCAAGGTCCCGGCGCCGACATACCCGACGGCGCGCGCTCCCTGAATGGCGATGCGGCCAATGCGGCGCCGCGTGCGGTCGTCCAATCCCGGCGAAGGAGCTTCTTCGATCACTTTTTGATGACGCCGTTGAATCGAGCATTCCCGGTCGTAGAGGTGAATGACGTGGCCATAATTGTCGGCGAGGATTTGAATCTCGACATGACGCGGTCTTTCGATGAATTTTTCGACGTAAAGACGCGGGTCGCCGAACGACGAAGCAGCCTCCGATCTCACGGCTCGATAAGCGGATGACACTTCGCGCCGCAAACGCACAAGCCTAAGTCCTTTGCCGCCGCCACCCGCCACTGCCTTCAACATGCACGGATAACCAATCGACTCGATTGTCTGAAGGACTTCTTCCTCCGACGTCAATATCCCGTCCGAGCCAGGCACCACGGGCACGCTGGCAGCCTTCATGATCTCGCGCGCTTTCACTTTATCGCCCATCTGGTCGATCACTTGGGGTGAGGGGCCGATGAAAACGATGCCCTCGTCTTTGCAGCGCTGGGCAAATGCAGTGTTCTCCGCCAAAAAACCATAGCCGGGATGGACCGCTTCGGCACGGCTCTTTTTGCAAACGTCGATAATCCGGTCGATCGACAGATAGCTTTGCTTCGAAGGCGCGGGACCGATGGAGAACGCGTGGTCGGCGTATTTTACGTGCAACGAGTCGCGGTCGGCTTCGGAGTAAACCGCAACTGTTTCGATGTCCAACTCACGACAGGCGCGTGCGATTCGGACCGCGATTTCTCCCCGGTTCGCAATGAGGATGCGTTTAAACATGCGGACGTAGGCATGAGGCGTGCGGCGTGAGGCGATAGTCGATCGAGGTAGGGGCAAGGCGCGCCTTGCCCCTACAATTTTCTATTGCCTGATGCCTAATGCCCTCCTCAGAGTGGTATATTCCCATGCTTCTTTGGCGGATTATGGTCCTGTTTGTTTTTCAACATTTCGAGCGAACGAATCAGCGTCGGGCGGGTATCTTCCGGATAAATCACCGCATCGATGTAACCCGACTCGGCGGCTTTAAATGGGTTGGCAAAGGTTTGGCGATAGTTGTCCACCATCTCATCGCGCGCCTTCGCCGGATCGCTGGCCTTCTGCAGCGCTTCACGGAAAACAATGTTTATTGCGCCTTCCGGTCCCATAACGGCGATCTCGCCGGTCGGATACGCCAAATTGATGTCGCCGCGCAGATGTTTACTCGACATGACTATGTAACCGCCGCCGTAGGCTTTGCGCGTGACAACGGTGACTTTCGGCACGGTGGCTTCGGCGTACGCGTAGAGCAACTTGGCGCCGTGGCGAATGATGCCGTGATATTCCTGCTCCGTTCCCGGCAAGAAGCCCGGCACGTCGACGAAGGTGACGATCGGAATGTTGAAGCAATCGCAAAAGCGAATGAAGCGCGCGGCCTTTACCGAAGCGTTGATGTCCAGACAGCCCGCCAGATTGGCAGGTTGATTGGCGACGATGCCAACCGAGCGGCCGCCGAGGCGGGCGAAACCAACCAAAATGTTACGGGCGAATTCCGGTTGCACTTCATAGAAGTAACCCTCATCGACGACCGCAGTAATGAGCTCCTTCATGTCGTAGGGGCGGTTGGGATTATCGGGAACGAGATCCTTCAATCGCTTATCACGCCGCAATGGATCGTCGTTGCTCGGGCGAAAAGGTGGATCTTCCTGGTTGTTGCCGGGAAGAAAACCGATCAGCTCGCGGATCATCAGCAGACAATCCTTTTCGGTATTGGCGGTGATATGCGCCACGCCGCTTTTGCCGGCATGGGTCTCGGCGCCGCCCAAAGCCTCCTTAGTCACGTCTTCATGGGTCACGGTCTTGATCACGTCCGGTCCGGTGATGAACATGTAGCTGTTCGTCGTCACCATGAAGATGAAATCGGTAATCGCCGGCGAGTATACAGCGCCGCCCGCGCATGGCCCCATAATCCCCGTGATCTGCGGTACGACGCCGGACGCCATGACGTTACGCTGAAAAATTTCACCGTACCCCGCCAGGCTGTCGACGCCTTCCTGTATGCGCGCCCCGCCGGAATCGTTGAGACCGATGATCGGCGCGCCGTTCTTTACCGCCATGTCCATCACTTTGCAGATTTTGTCCGCGACAACGCGGCTCAGGCTACCGCCAAAAACAGTGAAGTCTTGTGAGTAGGCGTAAACCAAGCGGCCGTCGACGGCGCCGTAACCGGTGACCAC
>DASPXM010000144.1:0-4256 GCA_035637295.1 Verrucomicrobiia bacterium | reverse complement strand
GCCGCGCAGATGCTCGGCTACAGCAAAGACGGCACGAAACCGCGCGCAGCGGTCGAGAGAGAGATCGAGATTTACCGCGAGGCGCTGAAAATCGCGAAGACTTTTACACCGGACGACTTGGAAGATCTGAGCTTGCTCAGGAAGGTGCAGGGAAGGTGAAATTGACCGGCAATCGCCGTTTATCGGCGATAGTTTTCACTTCCCCAGATCTCTTTTAAAAAACCGCTCTTTTCTAGATTACTCACGAAGCTGTTGTCGTAAATTTCTTCCGGTTTTCTTCTGACGGGAGTGCCGCTTTCACGGGCGAGCTCGACGGCTTCGGCGACCGCTTTGCCGGGGACAACCATGGTGCGGTCGAGGATTTCTCGGGCGTAGACATTGTAGGCGGATTGCAAGGCTTCTTGATCGTTGGTGCGCATCGCTTTGGCGACTGACGCTTTGGCTTTGTCGGGATTTTTCTCGACGAAGTAGACGATCTCGGCCAGAGCCGCAACGGCCCGCTGGACGATCTCGGGGCGCTCGCGCAGCATCTTGTAGCTGGTATGAAGCGAGCTGTAGATAAACGGCAGATTGAGATCGATCAAGCGATAGAGCACGTTGAAGCCTTCGTTTTTCGCCCGCACATCGAGCGGCGGCGTGATGATGACCCCATGGACGATACCGGCCGCCATAGCTTGGTAACGCTCCCCCTGGCTACCGCCGATGGGCCGAATTGTGACCGACTCAGGAGACAGACCGAGTTTTTTCACGACTGCGCGCGAAAGCCGGTCGCTCAAGTCTCCGGCCCGCGCGATACCCAAAGTCTTTCCTTTGAGGTCTTCCGGCCGCCTGATTTCTTTCCGCGCCACCAACACATAAGGCAGCTTGACTAGGGGAGAGGCGACGATTTTTGCATCGATGCCCGCTGCCATTCCGGGGATAATTGCATCCGAAGCACAGTAGGTGAACTGGACTTCGTCGCCGGCAAGAGCCGAGAGATTGGGCCCGCTGCCGCGGATAAAAACATTCTCGAATTTCATCCCGTACTTATCGAATAGACCATTATCGAGCGCGGTATAAAGATGGATGAAACCACCCGATACGGCGCAGGTCGAAATTCTAAAACTCAGAATCTTCTCACCCGGTTTGGGCAGGTAGGGATTGGCGAATGAAACTGAGGCAATCATGGACAGAACAAATGCGATGATTGCTGGCTTCATGGGCGGGACTCTATGTCAAAGGCGGCGGCCTTGTAAATAGGATGTCATCCGCAGAATTTTCGAAGAGCAACGGAAGAGAGGTTTATCGGCGGTAATTTTCGCTACCCCAAAGCTCTTTGAGAAAACCGCTTTTCTCCAGGTTATTTACGAAACTGTTGTCGTAAAGTTCTTCCGGTTTTCTTCTGATCAGAGTTCCCGTTTCGCGGGCGATATCTATGGCTTCGCTAACGGATTTACTCGGCACGACCATGGTGCGGTCGACGATTTCTTTAGCGTACACGTTATAGGACGATTGGAGCGCCTCCTCGTCTTTCACGCGCATCGCTTTGGCAATGGCCGCTTTGGCTTTGTCGGGATTCTTCTCGACGAAGTACACGGTCTCGGCGAGCGCGGCGACCATGCGCTGCACGGTTTCGGGGCGCTCGCGCAGCATTTTGTAGTTGGTGAGCAAGGAGCTGTAGATGAACGGAATTTCGAGATCGACCAGCCGGTAGATAACATTAAAGCCGTCGTGTTTGGCGCGGACATCCAACGGCGGCGTCACGAGGATCGCTTGAACGACGTTAGCGACCATGGCTTGATAGCGCTCCGATTGGCTGCCGCCGATGGGATGTATGGTAACTTCATCGGTCGTTAGACCGAATTTTCTCACGACCTGCCGTGACAGGCGCGCGCTCAAGTCACCCGGCCGGGTCACGCCAATGGATTTTCCTTTGAGGTCTTCGGGTCGGCGAACCTCTCTCCGCGCGACCATGACGTAAGGGAGCTTGACGAGAGGAGAAGCGACGATCTTGGCTTCGACGCCGGCCGCGAGGCCGGGAAGGCTGCCATCAGCCGCGCCATAGGTAAACTGGAGTTGGTCGCCTGCCAGCGCGGCGAGTGCCGGTGATTGGCCGCGGATATAGATATGTTCGCATTTAAGGCCGTATTTTTCGAAAATTCCATAATCGAGTCCGGCGTAAAAATGCACAAAGCCGCCTGTTACCGCAGATGTTGCTACTCGAAGCGTCGTCGCCCGCTCGCCGGCTCTCGGTAGGAAAGGATTGGCGAAGGCACTGGCGTTGAAGAGAAAAAGTAGGAACGCAACGATTGCCAATCTCTTCATTTCGGCCGGACTCTATTCCAAATGGCGCCACTGTGTAAATAGCAAATCCGCGCGCCGATTCTGCTTGACGCTCAACTGCACGCTGACCTATTTTTAGCCGGACGCGAGGTACAGTCATGAGTTCGATGCGATTCCACGTGCGTTGTTTGATAACGCTGGCTATTTTTTTAATTATTCTCTGCATTGACGACGGCATCAACGCGCAAACGCAAAAAATCCGCATCTCATTGTCGAGCCGCAGCAACACCAACACATCGTATTACGTCGCTCAAGCCAGAGGCTTCTTCAAAGACGAAGGATTGGAGGTCGAGTTCATCCAGATCAATCCAAGGCTCGGCGCGATGGCTGTATTGAACGGCGACGTGATGTTCACGACATCATTCGTCAGCACGTTTCGCGGCGTCGTTCAGGGGCTGCCGATGAAGACGGTTTTTATTCTGCTCAAAAAAGGCATTTACTATTTGATGGTTCGCCCCGAAATCATCAAAGACATCCAGGATTTGAAGGGCAAGAAACTTGGCGTTACCGCGGTCAACGGCGGAGACCATATTATTGGCAGGGAGCTGCTTCGCATGAAGGGTTTGGATCCAAATCTTGTACAAGCGATCGCCGTGGGCGAGCCGTCGTTGAGAGCTCAGGCGGTTCTTTCCAACGTGGTGCAGGCGGTATCGGTGTCGCCGCCGCATGATCTTTTGCTGCAGCAAATGGGTCTCAAGGCCATCTCCGGGCCGCCGGAGATCGGCGTGCCGTCGTCAGGATTGTTCGCGTCGGACCGTTTGATCAAGGAAAACCCGCAAGTCTTGCGGCGCACGATACGGGCACTGTTAAAGGCCAAGCGGTTCATCGAAGACAATCGCGAAGAAACGGTTCGTATCATGGTCCGCGCGGTGCCGCAGACGCCGGAGGGCGCCGCACGATCTTACGACGTCGAGCTCAAAGCTCTCGCCAAGGACGGTCAGATGACCGATGTTGAGATCGAGTTTCAGATGGATCGTTTGGCCGAAAAAAAACGTCCAATCGACGAGATCCGCGATTTCTCGTTCGCGCGTCAGGCGTTGAAGGAGCTGGAGGCGGGGAAGTGAGGAGAAGGGACAATCGAGAATTGAAAATTGACGTTCGAGGATGGAGGATCGAAGATGGAGGATGGCGGCCATGAGATTGATTCAAGTGTCATCATTAGTGTCACTTAGCCTCATCTTGAGCGTTACCGTAAGGCCGAGCGGCGTCGACGGGCAAACGCAGAAAGTCCGCATCTCGATCTCCAGCCGGAGCAACACGAGCGTTCCCTATTACGTGGCGGTAAGTAGGGGCTTCTTTCGCGAAGAAGGCATGGACGTGGAAATCATCCAAGCCAACCCGCGGCTCGGCGTGATGGCGCTGGTAAATGGCGATGTTGCTTTCACTGGCACGTTCGTCAGCACGGTGCGCGGGATTCTTTCCGGCTTTCCGCTGAAGATCATTCTGGTGTCGTTAAAGAAAGGCGTTTATTACTTGATTGCGCATCCCAGCATTCAAGACATCCAAGATTTGAAGGGCAAAAAACTAGGCGTATCGAGCATCCGCGGTTCGGATCATTTGGTTGCTGAAGAGTTGCTCAAGTCCAAGGGCTTCAACCCGGCGCAACTTCAGCCGGTGGTACTCGGCGATACTTCGGTGCGCTTGCAATCGGTGATCACCGGCGCGGTGGAAGTGACGACGCTGTCGCCGCCGCATGATCTGATGGCGCAGAGATCCGGCGCGAAAGTGCTCGCCGGCCCGCCGGAGATCGGCATGCCAGCTTCGGGGATGATTACTTCGGATCGCGTAATCAAGGAGAATCCGCAATTCGTGAAACGCGGCGTACGCGCGATGCTCAGAGCGAACCGCATGATCGAGGAGAATCGCCAGGAGACGATTCGAATTCTCTTACATTGGGTCAAGCAGACGCCGGAGATCGCCGCGCGCTCCTACGA
>DASPXM010000143.1:0-10888 GCA_035637295.1 Verrucomicrobiia bacterium | reverse complement strand
GACAAAGCGGCCATCCCTGATGGCGACCGCCTGCTTGATCGAGAAGTCACGGTCAACTGTAATAATTTTCCCATTGCGCAATACCAGATCGGCAGGAGCGGGCACGGCCAGGGAACGCTCAAAGTCCACTTCATGGCTGCCGCTACAGGCCGCAAAGATCAGTAACAAAAGTATTTCAACGAGTCGTTTCAAGGTTGGTCTCACTCGTTCTTCTCGAGAGCAGTCGGATTCTACCTTCGGCCGGAGCCCATTGCGAGAGCCGCGAATAATTTTGCAGACGAGATTGAATCACTGCACGGACGATTTCCCTATGCGGCAGTCGATACGCCGCCTGTCGGTTGCTTTGCCCCGATGATTGAAGTTATAGTCCAAGAAAATTTAGCGACTTGCTTGCCAAGACAATGACGCGCGATCGTGGAAACGCTGGCGTGAAAGTGAGGTGAATGATGAAACCGGTGCAACTTTTTTGTTGGCATTTCATGGCCTATCCTTATCTCGACCGCGATTTCGACGAGAAAGAATACACCGGCTGGGTCACCGTGCCCAACAGCCTGTGGGACAACAATAAGGCTCGCGGTTTGTATCAAGAATATATTGACCAGTTAGCCTACGCCGATGAACTCGGCTTCGACGGCATGGTACTCAACGAACATCATCAAAATATTTATGGCTTGATGCCCTCTCCCAACATCATTGCTTCGGCGCTGACCCAACGATCTTCGCACGGCAAAATCGTCATTCTCGGCAATCTCCTGCCGCTACACATGAATCCGATGCGCGTCGCCGAAGAGTACGCCATGCTTGATCAGATGAGCAACGGCCGTTTGATCGCCGGTTTCGCGCCCGGCGGCGGACCCGAGACTTTCAATTACGACGTGCCCTCGGCCAATACGCGGGAGAAATTCTGGGAGGCCGCGGACTTGATCGTGCGCTCATGGACGGAGAATGGCCCCTTCGCGCATGAGGGCCGCTATTTTCCGCTGCGCTACGTCAATCTCTGGCCCAAGCCATTGCAACAACCCTTCCCGCCCGTGTGGATTCCTGGTTCGCGCAGTCCGTCGACGATGGCCGAGGTGGCCAAGCGCGGTTACTGTTATTTTCTATCCTCGCGCAGCCATGGCGGCGAAACTCACAGAGCGCAGCAGGAATTCGCCGCTGTGCTGGAAAAACATGGAGACAAGTATCACCCGTTCCGCTTTGGCATCTTGATGTCCACCTATGTTGCCGAAACGGATCAGCAAGCGCGCGAAGAATGCGAAGAGGGCGTCTGGTACTTTCTGAAGAATTGTTTGAAAGGCCATCTGCGGCGCGAAGGCCGCCAACTTACTTACGGCCCCGGCGTTCCCTATATTCCCGCGGCGGCCTGGCGTGAGTATCTCAAGGGCTACACACCGGGCCGAAAACTTTTGGGCGACGTGGAAAATTGGGAAGAGCTCGACGCCTCACAGTCGATCATCGTCGGTAGCCCGGAAACCGTTACCCGGCGCATTCAAAATCTCATCGAGAAAGCCAAGGTCGGCAATCTCTTGATTCAATTCCAGCTCGGAAACATGCCGGACCATCTAGCGCGCAAAAGCATGAAGCTGTTTGCTGAAAAAGTCGCGCCGGCGCTGCGCCATGACTCACTGAAGCAGTTCACGACGGAGTATCCCGGCGTCAACGTCGAATCATCGGCGGAGGCACTTCATTGAGCGGGCGCGTCATCGATGTCAACGGGCGTAAAGTTTGGCTTCTGGAACACGGCAACGGCGCCCCTCTGCTCTATCTCCATGGTTTCGCCGACGTTCATTCGGTAAAAGAAAACTGGCTGCCGTTTCATGAGAAATTGGCGCAACACGCCCGCGTAATCGCGCCGGCTCACCCCGGCTGCGCCCAGACCGATGAAAACAAGGACATCGACGTCATCGAAGACGTTGTCTTTCACTATCTCGAAGTTTTGGATGCGTTGCAGCTTATGCAGTTCGATCTCGTCGGCGGTTGTGTCGGCGGTTGGATCGCCGCCGAACTTGCCGTGCGTCATCCGGAAAAGATCCGCAAACTGGTTTTGATCGGTGCGTCCGGCCTCTTCGTCGAAGGCGCGCTCATCGGCGATGTCTTCATGATGGCGCAGCCCGAATACGGCCAGAGCTACGCCTCTTTGCGGGAGATGCTTTTTGCCAGCGCCGATCAAGCCAACGCTCTGGAAATGTTTCCCGACGGCAAAGGTGATCTGGAAGATGAAGTGCGCCGCTATCAAATGCTGCGGTTAAGCTCGCGCATCGGCTTCAAGCCGCCCTACTTCTATGACCGGCCGCTCAGAAATCGCTTGCATCGAATCTCCGCACCAACGTTGGTCATCTGGGGTGAAAGAGATAATTTTGTACCACGCTCGCACGGTGAAACTTACGCAAAACGAATTCCAAATGGCAGCGAATTAAAAATCATCCGCGGCACCGGCCACAGCGCCCACGTCGAAAAGCCCGAAGAGACGGCAAACCTGGTTCGCGAATTTCTAGAGAAATGAACTATCGTGCAGCAAGCTCAGGGGTTCGGGAACGACGATGCGTACCGGCTGATCCATTCTAGCGCGGCCTCCTCGGCGGTGAGCTGTCGCCCCTCCCGCTGTGCGACGTCATTCCGGTACCTCTCGATGTGGCAGATCTGCTCGACCATCCGAACTCGAAACGCCTCTTCGGAGTCGAGAAACTGAACACCAACGGCATATTGGCTGCCTTCGTTTTGGCACCATGCCACTCGTGCCGTCGCCACTTCGAATACTGGCCGGAGATTCGGTATACGTAACGCGATGATGGTTTCCGGCTCGATCGCCGTATCCGAAGCGAATGCAAGACCACCATAGCTGACATTCCGAGTGCATCGCCGTACGTAACCACTGTCGGCCGCGCACCGAATCTCAATCGGTACGTCCGAAGGGTGTCGGATGAACTGACGCATAGATCGCTCCCCCCTGCCTCGCGTATATTGTAGCCGAATCTCCCCGAATCGAGCGAGCCGTCACTTCCCGAAGAAGTGCATCCAAGCTGATCGAAGCGTCTGAAGGTGCGATTCATTAGCGCGCCGCCGGCCGAAGCTGAGATGCGAGCCGAGTTGCGCATCAGGCACAATCGCATTATTAGCCGGCCCGAGACCGTTGTTTGATCCTACCACTACCCGAGAAATACAACCGACGGACAACTCAGGAGTCCAGCAAAATCCATTTCCGCCTGCTAACTCGAAACGCTGGAGGCTAGAGGCCGAGACTCTTCATTACTTCCCCCAAATCTTCTTGACGAACCCTTCCTCCTCTAGCCGCCGAAGATAACGGTCGCTCACATAACTCTTCGCGTCGATACTTCGCGCTTTTGCGTTACTCTCGGCAATCTGATCGACCACGGCTTGCATAGCTGCGACGGACGGATAGGGTACCGGTTCGAGCTGCTTGATGAAATAATCGTAGCCTTCCTGGACGGCCTTGAGATTTTGCACGCGCGTAAATTGCGCGAGTGCTTTGATCGAATACTCTCGTTCGGTCTTGAGAACTTTGATCGCCTCGAGATAGGCGCGAAGGAAGTTCATCAACTTCGATTCTTGTTTATCCAAGTATCGCTTGCTACCCAGTATGCCGGTGTTGAAGAACGGAATATTCATCTTGACCGAGTCCGCGATCACATTGAGCTTGAGCCGTTCCGCTTCCATGCCGAAGGGCGCGTTCACGACCGTGCCGTCGATATTGCCTGACGTAACGGCGGCAATGCGAGCTGGCTCATCGCCGATTTGAAGAATCGTCGCTTCTTTGACGGGATCGACGCCCAGGCGCTTGAGAAGCGCGCGCATGCCGAAATCGGCCGACGAGCCGAACCGGCTGACGCCAAATTTTTTGCCTTTCAATTGTTCGACGCTCTTGATTTCGGGGCGGGTCGCCAACTGGTAGTTGAGCTTGTCGAGCAGTCCGAGGACGTAAACCAGATCGGCGCCTTCGAGATTGGCTGCGACGCCCGGCGCGCCGCTGAGTTGGGACAGATCGAGGCTTCCCGAAACCAGCACCTGAACGTTGGTCGAGCCGCCGGGAATGTAAACGCTCTCGACGACCAAGCCGTATTTCGCAAATAGGCCGCGGTCCTTGGCGATGTGCACAAGGCCGGATTGGAGACTGATCGACCCCAGGCCGACGCGGAGTTTCTCCTGAGCTTCGACAGGTCCGATCAAGTAGTAAACAAGCAGCATAATGAGCAGGAAACTTTTCTTCATGGCGCCCTAGTATCATATGCTACAGTCGCCCGGCAATCGGAATGGGTGGGAAATCAGCGCGCAAAACCATTGAACCAATTCGCCGCGTGTGCAATGTTCACCATCAGATTTCATCGAGGAGGAAGATTATGGCTGACGTAACGATAACAGCTCTCAAAGACGGCCCTTATGAAGTTGCCGGGGGCGTGAAGGTTTTGGATAACACGGGAAAAGAATACTCAGAGAGTCAGTTCCCTCCACTCTATCTCTGTCGCTGCGGCCAATCGAAGAATAAACCCTTCTGCGACGGCAGTCACAAGGATGCCGGCTTCAAGTCAGATGAAGCAGCGAGCTAAACGAAATTAGTCCAATGTTCCATCACTCCAGTACTCCAACACTCCAATTGGGTGGGGACAAACTGGAGTATTGGAGTGATGGAGTGTTGGTCTCGGAAAAATCAAGACCGGAATCGATCGCCGCAATTTTCAGGAGAGGAGAAGCCGATGCAAGATAAGGTTGTAATCATCACGGGCGGAGCTAAAGGGATCGGGCGTCACGCGGCGCACACGCTCGCTAGGGCCGGTGCGAAAGTCGTGCTTGCTGACGCCGACGTTGAGCGCATGCACAAAACGCTCGGCGAGATTCGAGATTTAAATACCGAAGCAGTCGCCGTACCGACCGACGTGCGCGATGAGAAAGACGTGCGCCGGCTGGTTTACGATGTCGCCGACCGCTTCGGCCGGATCGATGCCTTGATCAACGACGCGGGCATCGTGCCGCATTTCAACTGGGGGATTCCGCGCTGGCCGCGCGTGCGCCACTTGAGCAAGGATTTTTGGGACAGCGTGATTCAGACCAACCTCGGCGGCACGTTCCTATGCACGAAATACGTCGTCCCATTCATGGAAGAGCGGCATAGCGGCAACATCGTCAACCTTTGGGGCGGCGGCCGCGCGGAGAATCACGGTGCGGCCGCTTACGTCGTCAGCAAAGACGCGATTCGTACATTCACTCGCTTCGTCGCCGAAGAAGAACGGGAATGGAACATCTGCATCGTCGCCTTCAGCCCCAAGCAAGCCATCGCCACCGAAGACGCGCCGGACGAGGCGCGCAAGCGGTTGCCCGGGCCGGACATTCTCGGCAACGGTTTCGTTCTCGCCACTCAGGCGGGAATGGCGATGACAGGCAAAACCGTAGAACATCGCGACGGAAAATTGGTGGCAGTGGATTAGCGAAGTCTTGGTTTCATATTTTGCTCGTCGTTTCGTGATGCGACGGGATGAGAACAACCTCGCGCAAAGACGCCAAGGGCGCAAAGGAACACGCCTTGTCATTTCGACCAAAGAGAGAAATCTTTCTTAGGCGTCGCATTCGTTCGGGATGACGGGTTGAGACCGTCACTTGGCGAGCTTGGCGTCTTGGCGCGATAAGGTTTTTGTCGAAGTCGTTCTATCCATCTTTTGCAGGGTAAGAATCTACCCTTATGGTCGAGCACAAGCGGCACCAGCTATTCACAAGGAGGTAATCATGGAAGCAGTCGCGTTAACAAACCACGATCTTGAAATCGAGGACGTCGAGTATATTCGCCACGGTGACAAGCCGCTCTTGCTTCGCCTGCTCAAACCCTCCGGGCAAGGGCCGTTTCCGCTCATCGTCCAGCTTCACGGCGGCGCCTGGTGCCGAGGAGACCGCACAAATGACACGGCCATTAACGAAGCGCTGGCGAGACGCGGCGTAGTCGTGGCGGCGCTGGATTGGCGCATGCCGCCCGTTGCGCCGTACCCTGCCGCCCTCGCCGACATTAATTACGCGGTGCGCTGGCTCAAGGCCCGTGCCGGAGATCTACGCAGTCGCCCCGAACTATTCGGACTTCTGGGAAACTCGAGCGGCGGGCACCAAGCGATGCTGGCAGCGATGCGGCCCCGGGATTCGCGTTACTCGGCGCTGGCGCTTCCCGCCGGCGCTGCGGAGGTCGATGCCGGAGTGCGCTGCGTCGTCATGTGTTGGCCGGTTATCGATCCGCTGGGGCGCTATCAGTATGCAAAGGATCTCAAGAAACGCGGCGGATCGCACGCGGAGTTTGCCGACCGGGTGTTGCCGAGCCACGATCAATTCTGGGGAAGCGAAGAAGCCATGGCCGAAGGCAGCCCTACACGCGCGATTGAACGCGGAGAGCGAGTTGAATTACCTCCGGCGCTCTATATTCAAGGCACCGCCGACATGGCGCATCCCAAACCCGACCGCGAACGCTTCGTCGAAAGTTACCGTAAAGCGGGAGGCCATCTCGAGCTGGAACTATTCGAAGGCGAAGTTGAGGGCTTCATCGGAAGAAATTCCAACTCACCCAACGCATCCCGGGCAATGGAGAAGATCATCGAATTTGTGCATAGACGGCTCTGTTGAACGGCCAAGGCACAAGCAGTGAGACGGCCGAGTATCGCGACCGGGATGTCAGCACTTTAACTGAGTTACAAAACGGAGAGACTTATGTGGAAAAATTTCAAAGTCATCGACGCCGACGCGCACATGCATGAGCCGCAGTATCTTTGGGAGCGCTATGTGGAGCCTAAGTATCGCGATCAAGTCCCGCAGGTTGCGTTCATGGATGGCAACTTCATGGTTTACGAGCCCGACGGAAAGTTTGTTCCTAAGGACGAGATCCAGGCAGCGCCGCCGGAAAGCGCGCGGCGCGCGATGGAGGAAAAATATGGCGAAGCCTACCGACAATGGTGGTCAGCGGATATTCGCCTCAAAGACATGGACCACTACGGCTGGGACATTCAGGTGCTGCTCCCCACGGGCAACAACGGCAACTTCGCCTATCGCGTCGCGTTGAAAGATGTCCAATTGGGCGCTGCCATGTGCCGCGCTTATAACAATTGGTGCCATGATTATTGCCGTGTCGATCCCAAGCGCCTCAAATTTGTCGCCGTGTTGCCAGGCTCGGATGTCGGAGAGATGGTGAAAGAAGCGCGCCGCGCCGTCAAAGAGTTGGGCGCCGTGTCGGTGCGAAATCTCTTTCTCCCGGACGGCAAGTGGCTGCATGAACCCGAATACGACGCTCTATGGAACCTTGCTTGTGAGCTGGACTTCCCCATCGCAGTACATGGAGAATACCGCCAGCGCCGTTTTCAGCCGTTCAGAAAACTCGAAGCAGAAAGACACGAAGATATTCAATTGGCGCTCAGAGGGCTGGACCACGCGCTGGGTTTTCCCTGCGACAACATGGCCACGCTTGGCCACTTTATCTTTAGCGGTATCTTGGAGCGTTTTCCGAAACTGCGCCTAGCGATTCTCGAATCCAACGCGGGCTGGCTGCCATTCTGGCTAGGCCGAATGGATGATCACACTCACGGACGAAACAGCGTGATGGGCAAATCCGAGAACCTTCGGATGCTTCCCAGCGAATACTTTATGCGTCAATGCGTGATTGCGTGCGACAGCGACGAACGGGAGCTGAAGTATGTGGTCGATCGCCTGCAAGGCGAGAACATCGTGTGGAACACCGACTACCCCCATCCCGACGCCATCGAACCCGCGCGAGCGCTGCCCGAGTTCGATGCTCATACAATTTCAACCGAGGCCAAACGGAAAATTCTCTGGGATAACGCCGTGAAACTATTCGGCCCACGGATCATCAGTTAAAGATGTAGGGCGACCGGAGGGTCGCCCTTGCTCGAAAGGAGCGTAACAAAGCGTTTGGATAAGGTTTAACGCTGAACAATCCGGACTAAGTCCGTCGCGCCGGTTAAGCTCAATTTGACCACAGCCTGCTTATTTTGTAATTACTACGCTCCAGGAGGTATCTATGATTGCCATAATCGATCAAATGAAGGAACTCGTCGATAACGCATTGGCCAACGGCTGTCCCTGCGTTCTCGCCACGGTCTCCGGCGACGGTGAGCCGGATATCGGCTACAAAGGCAGCATGATGGTGTTCGATAAAGAGTCCCTTGCCTACTGGGAACGGACCAAGCGCCAGCATATGAAAAATGTCAAAGAAAACCCGCGCGTCATCGTCTTGTTCCGGGACACGAAAACCAAAGCTGGATGGCGCTTTCACGGAACGGCGACAATGCACGAGGACGGACCGATCCGCGACCAGGTGATGGCGCGCACCGTGAAGGACGAACTGGACAAGGATCCTGAACGCAAAGGCGCCGCAGTGGTGATTCGCCTGGATAAAATTACCAGCATGGGCGGACAAGTCATCCAGAGCCGGTAGCCTGCGGTCGCTGCAGCGGTCGTGGCGTATAGCTGATGGCATCTCGCTTGTGGCTATGGGCCATTACCTCAAAGTCCGTTTGAACGCGTTGATTCTTCTACTCAAGGATTCACCGTCTCTTTTCATTTCGTCTAGGTCGCGCTCGGAAACGTAAGACTGTTTTCGGGCAACAAAAAAACATGCGACAGTTTCAAAGGTCGAGCCTAGAGCCATGTCTAAGAAGTGAGAAAAATCCTTCTTTGTTCCCCTTCCCGAGCCCTCGGCGATGTTCAGAACGATAGAATTGGCAGCACGGCGCGCTTGCGATGCGAGATCGAATCTTTCTTCCGCGGGAAACTTCTTGACCGCCTCATATACTCCAGCCGAAAAATCGATAGCCGCGTGAAAGATTTCTAATCCTTCGAACCAAAACGCCATTCCCTACTCCTTTTTGCCGGGCCATAAGCCATAGGCCATATGCGAAATGCCATCCGCCATATGCCACGTGCCATTACCCACCCTCCCCAGCCTCCTCACGGTAGAGCCCGAGCGCTTCCATCACTGGCAAGTCGCTCACCGAGAAGAGGATGGCTTCTTGGTCTTTGGCGCGATTTTGGTGGCTGTGCCAGCTCCACAGCGGCACGACGAAGCAATCGCCCTGCTCCCAATCAAACTTCTGACCGTTAATGACCGTAGTCCCGTTTCCGCGAAAGGCGTGATAGATCGTGCTGCAATTATGGCGGTGCGTTTTGGTCACTTCTCCCGGACGTAACATTTGAATGCCGCACGATAACGTCGGCATCGTATGGCCTCCTGCCGCGTTGACGTATTCCAGCGCCACGCCATCGAAAGGGCTTCCCGGACCATCACGGAGACTTTGGAGCTTCTCGTAAGTGTCTTGCCATTTGTAGTGCAAGTTATAAGTGGGACGCTCCGAGGATTTTCCCCATATCGGTCTCGTTGCGCCGACTCGCGGCGCCGTATGCTCAGACAGTTGCTTCGTTGGCTGGAGCCCGCCGGGGAAAGCTTCCCACGTGATGGCCTGGAGTAAAAAGAGTAAAGGATTATCCAGACCGTCGAGCCAAATCACCGGCTCACCGCCGTTACGGTGGCCATGCCAGGTCATCGACGGCGTGAGAATCAAGTCGCCCTCCTGCATGGGAATTTTCTCTCCTTCAACCACGGTGTACGCGCCGGACCCTTTGAGAATGAAGCGGAAAGCGGCGAAATTATGCCGGTGATCGTGCGCAACTTCACCCGGCTTTAAGAGTTGCAACGTCATGAGCATGGTATGCGTGGTAGTACGTTGCCGGCGATTCTTCTCATCTTGGTATGCGGGATTGATCAATCGCAGCACTCGCCGTTCCGCTTTGCCGTCCAGACCATGCATATTGGCCACCGTCTGGATCGCCTCGTAGAGCGCCGCCCACTTCCACACGTGCGGCAATACTGTTGTATGCGGGTCTTTACTGTAGGTCGCCAGGTCGGCCTCAGATGCCTGCGACCACAATCCTTCGACGCTTAGACAGCGAAGCTTTTGATCGAGCTCGCGCAAAAGTTCTTGTTCGGACATGTTTGTCTCCTTCGTAAACCCGCCAAAGCCGCAAACAAACGGGAATAATAGGGATCACCGCAGAGACACGGAGTACGCAGAGTTTTATCTTTTCAAAACTCCGCCTCGGCGCCCTCAGCGCCTCCGCGGTGCAACCATCCTATTTTCTAAGACCCAGCTCTTTTTGAGCTTCGCGCAAAGGCGCCAGGTCAATGACCTCACTCAGCGCGACATCTCGATTCAGCTTGAGCTCCGCTTTCGCTTGTTCGATGACGAGGCGCAAACCTTCCTGCGGAATATTGCCGTCCGGACTGAAAACTTTCCAGGTGGAATCGTAGGAAGCCACAGCATGGTCACGCTCCACCTTCCCCCATTCCATCAGAATCCTCACGGCGCCTTCTTTGTCCTCCCGAATGAAACGGTTTGCTCGCACCATGGCCTTTAGCACTTTCTTAACCTCGTCCGGCTTATCTTTGATCGTTTTCAGATTGGCACCAATGCCGATGAACGGGAAACTAAAAACCTCGTACGCCCTGAGCAGCACGTTGAATCCCATCTGTCTTCCCAGGGCGTCCCCCGGCGGGGCAATGACCGCTACATCCACCAGACCTTCCTTTAACGCAGCGAGGCGCGCTCGGTCCGGCCCCAAGGCGATAAATCTGAGATCTTTTTCCGTGTCCAGGCCGAAAGATTTCAACATCATGCGACCCGCTACCTCGTCCGTGCCGCCGAAGTTGCCGATCCCGACGGTCTTTCCTTTAAGCTCTTTGCCAGATTTGTATTCAGGCCTGGCAACCAAGGCGTGGGTCGAACCATCCAGCAGGCTCGCGAGCGCGCGCATGGGCATGCCCCGAAGCGCGCCGCGCACGACCGAGCCGAAGATCAGAGTGTAGCCGATATCCCCGGTCACCAGGGCGGTTATAATA
>DASPXM010000142.1:0-11746 GCA_035637295.1 Verrucomicrobiia bacterium | reverse complement strand
TGCTGACTCCATTTAGCCGTTCGAAAATCCGTCGTCACTGTCTGCGCAATCCAGAGCCTCGCGCCTATCGGCGCGGGCGTGGCAGCGATGGTCAGGCGCAGTTTGTCGTTCACGCTTTCATGTTTCCAGCTCAACTTCGGCATGGGGATGCCGTCGATTTGATGGCGTGAGAAAGCGGCAAGGCCGTTGATAAGATCATTCAACTGATCCGGTTGAGGCCGGTCTTGCCGTCTCAGGTTATGGCCGGCGTTGGGAACATAAAGCACCCATTTGTCGGGCGGGATGCCGTTCCAATAAAGATTGAGAGCGTCAGTGGCCCAGTAAAAATCATTGGTTCCATTGATGATCAACTTAGGCATCGTCAGTTTGTCGCGGTACACCCAGGGATCGACCATGCTCAAGAGGCGCTGACCTTCCGTTGTTTCGGGAATCGGCAGCAGTCCTCGGCTGCTGTAGGGCGCGAGCCGGGAGCTGTAGGCGCCGAAGGCTTGGAGCTGCCGCGGCATCTGCTCACCCATGTTGAGCGTATCGATGACGATGGGGGCGATCGCTTTGATCCGCTGGTCAACGGCAGCCGTGAGCCACGTTGTCCAACCGCGCTTCGACGCGCCTGCGACGATAAACTTATCGATCGGTTCGCTCCATTCTTTCTTGCCGAACGCCTGCAAAACGTCCATGGCCTTGATGACGCTCTTCACCATTGGGAAGAGCAGCGGCCAATTTTCATCCTTGGTTTTGAGGTAACGGACAAAGGTCTCGGCGATCAGGTCGTCTTCGCGCAAGTTACCCTCGAGTAACGGCTGATTCGGAACATGATAGAGAAAAGCGACCGGAGCTCTGATCTTTCGGGCCAGCTCCATGCCCAGCGCAACATATTCGGCTCTAGCGGAACCACCCGTGACCCAAAGAAACATCGTCGAGTTGGGCGCCACACTTCGCGGCAGATAAACTTGCAATTGGTGCTGCCATTTGTTCCCCTGCCAAATCTGTGAGACGAACTGGAAATCGTAAATCCGGTCTCCCGACTGCTCGCCGTCGATCTTGCTTTTCAGTTTCCACTCGAACGCAGCCTCAGGCTTACCGACATATTTTTGCAGATCAGCCCAACCCGGAGGCGCAATCAAACTGACTCCGGCACAAGCAGACAACGTAAGAACGATTAAAAACCTGTTTCGCAGGTGCATGGACATTTTCCTCTATTTCTAATGTCCCTCGGACCAATACTAAATTCATCTTATCAGGTCTTACGACAGACCAAAGCCTTACGGGTGCGGCGAAAATAACTCTGTGAACTCTGCGTCTTTGTCGTGAATATTTCACAGTAAACGGAGAACAGTCACATAATCAAAGTATGGTTGGCTTACCGCGCGGCGGCCGGGCGACGACAAAGCTGCGCCGCAAAGAGCCCCGCGGACCGAGACCAGCAGTGTTAACTTTTCAGCGATGGAGTTGATTTAGTCAAGTTTGTTTCACAGACTGGGATATGTCTGGCGACTTCGCTCGCCTGCGATTCGTCGTGTGATTGCGCCTGAATCGAGCCAATGCCGCCGATTATTTCCATCTCAAACTTGACCAAGACCTACGCTTCGGGCCATCTGGCGCTGAAGAGGGTTGACCTCGATATCCGCAAGGGTGAAATCTTTGCTCTGCTCGGTCCCAACGGCGCGGGCAAGACCACGCTGATCAGCATCGTCTGCGGCATCGTCACGCCGACCGAGGGCGTCGTGCTCGCAGACGGCCACGACATTGCGCGTGACTACCGCGCGGCGCGGTCGAAGATCGGTCTGGTGCCGCAGGAGCTCACCACTGACGCGTTCGAGTCGGTGTGGGCAACGGTGAGCTTCAGCCGTGGCTTGTTCGGACGTGCCCCCAACCCGGCTTACATCGAAAAAGTGCTGCGCGACCTGTCTTTGTGGGAGAAGCGCAAAGACAAGATCATGACGTTATCGGGCGGCATGAAACGGCGCGTGCTGATCGCCAAGGCGCTGGCGCACGAGCCGGAGATTCTCTTCTTGGACGAGCCGACGGCCGGCGTGGACGTGGAGTTGCGCCGCGACATGTGGGCGCTGGTGCGTGGCCTGCGCGAAAGCGGCGTGACTATTATCCTGACCACCCACTACATCGACGAGGCGGAGGAGATGGCAGACCGGATCGGGGTGATCAACAAAGGCGAGCTGATCGTGGTCGAGCAGAAAATCGAGCTGATGAAAAAGCTCGGCAAGAAACAGCTCACGCTCAATCTGCTGAAACCGCTGGCGACGATCCCCCTTGAGCTAAGCGACTGGCGCCTGGCACTGAAGGCCGACGGGCACGAGCTGGAATACACCTTTCACGCCAACGACGAGCGCACGGGCATTCCGACATTGCTCGAGCGGTTGAGCCAACTGCGAATTGGGTTCAAGGATCTGAACACTCAACAGAGCTCGCTCGAGGACATCTTCGTCAGCCTGGTGAGCGACCGCAAATGAGCTCGGCAGCGAACCCAGCGGCATTTAATAGACACGGCGTGTGGGCCATCTACAAGTTCGAGATGGCGCGGGCCCTGCGTACTTTGTTCCAGAGCGTGGTAGCGCCCGTGATCACCACATCGCTCTATTTTGTGGTCTTTGGCGCTGCGATCGGCTCGCGTATGAGCGAGGTGGACGGCGTGGCCTACGGCGCTTTCATCGTGCCCGGTTTGATCATGCTGGCGCTGTTCACCGAAAGCATCTCCAATGCCTCGTTCGGCATCTATTTCCCAAAGTTCACCGGCACGATCTACGAGCTGCTGTCCGCGCCGGTGTCTTATCTGGAGATCGTCATCGCCTACGTCGGGGCAGCGGCGACCAAGTCGATCGTTCTGGGGCTGATTATCCTGGCCACGGCATCCCTGTTTGTGCCGATCAAAATTCTACACCCGATCTGGATGATCGCCTTTTTGGTATTGACGGCGACGACTTTCAGCCTGTTCGGCTTCATCATTGGCATTTGGGCGAACGGCTTCGAGCAGTTGCAGTTTATTCCCATGCTGATTGTGACGCCCCTGACCTTTTTGGGCGGCGCTTTCTATTCGATCGACATGCTGCCGCCGGCGTGGCGCACGGTCACGCTGTTTAACCCGGTCGTTTATCTTATCAGCGGTTTCCGCTGGAGCTTCTACGAGTCGTCCGACGTGAGCGTGGGAGTGAGCCTGGCAATGACGCTGGGTTTTTTTGTAATCTGCCTGGCGGTAGTGGGATGGATTTTCCGGACCGGTTACCGGCTGAAGAGCTGACAACTGGAGCGGAAACTCTCGATTCACTCGACCCGGTGAGCGCTAGAACCAACTGCTTTTGCGTTGAGCAGGATTTTGCGAAATCGCTGCTCAATTTCCCGGTTGGATAAGTCCGGCTGTCGCAGCGTTTGCTTGTATTGGGGTTATGTTCGTCCTATTTTTTTATTAGCGATCGATGACTTTGGCAGTCTGATACTTTATCAAGCGTAGCGCGATCGAATTCATAGGACCGATCGCTTAAACGGGCATTCCAGACAATGCCGGTGTGATCGTCTAATTTTTAAGAGTGAAGTAATGACGATTCGTTTAAAAACCGAGTCTCGCGCCTGCTTGCTTGACAGCACCCAACCCGGATCTCTTGTGCACGATGTTCTCGCGGGAGCTCCCGTTATCAGCAGGCCTGGCGACCCGCCGGGTGGTCTTTACGAAATAGAGTGCAGTGACACGGATTGCCAGGAGCTCTTGATGGTCGCCTCCAAGCATTGTCCCGACGCCGTGCTCGAGATCGAAACGGAAATCCGTCGTCAGATTCGTGGATGATATGCGGGACAGTTTCCCGTAGAACCGAGGCCGCATCTAAATATGCGCGGCGACGCGCTGACGAACACGATTCCGTATTTCGTTCTATCCATTTTAAACTACGCCGAGCTACTGGGTAGTGACGTCGTAACTCGCGAGGCAACGATCGACCAGGGCTTCCGCAGCCGCCCAATCGAAGTTGCGGAACTCGCGTCCCTGGATAGCTGTAGGCTCGCCCGCGTAGAACATTTCGTACTGGAGATGACGCGAGCCGAACTCCGAGCCAAGAGCGTCCCACAAGAGCTTCAGGAGCTTCACTCGCTCGCCGCCGCCCGCTTTGGGCCAGCACACGTAACGCTCGATGTCGGCCGCCGAGCCGGGCGTGCGCAGCTCATCCACCGTCGCCGGCAACTGGATCAGGCTACCGCCCATCAGCCCGCGGATTTGGTTGAGCAGCGCTGGATACATCGCCTGCTGTAACACCTGACTGGCGTAGAGCAGTGCATCCTTGGGGCGCATCACGCCAAACTGATCGAGCTCCGCCGCGGCCTCGGCACCAAGGATCATGCCCTCCACGAGCGAGACACGAGTGGCAAGGTCGCCGAGTTGGGCGACGGTCTCGCTGGCGACCGAACGCCCGCTACGGTCCATACAGCGCTTGACCAGCCCTACCAGGAACTCGAGCTTGGCCCACGATCGGATGTGCGACTGGGTGTTGCCCAACACGTGCGCCGCGGTCACGCTGAACTGACCGGCCGTCAGCTCCAAGCTCTTGTAGATGAACACGTTTTCCCACGGCACGAAGACATCGTCGAACACGACCAGCGAATCGGTCTCGTCGAAGCGGCTGGACAGGGGGTAATCGAACACGCTGGTGGGTCCGAGCGCATAGGGCCGCCGCGGGTAGAGCTTCAGGCCAGGTGCACCGTTCGGCACGACACAGGAGATCGCGTAGTCTTCGTCGCCGGGCTTGAGCGGCAAAATCACTGTGACCAGCACGTAGTCGGACATCACGGAGCCGGTCCCGAGCATCTGTGCCCCACGAAGGATGATGCCGTTATCACGCTCAGCGGCGGCGCCGGCGTAAAGGTATGGCTCGGCCTGCTGGTGCGCCGGTTTGGCGCGGTCGACGGTGGGATGGACGATGACGTAGCTGATGTACAGGTCCTCGTCAGCGGCCTTGGCAGCGAAGCGCGAAAGGTTGTCGGCGAACTGTTGCCCGCCCCGCGCGTAGAACGCGGGCGAACCCGCGAAGCCCGCGAAAAACGACGCGACATGATCAGGCGAGCGCCCTAGAAATCCATAGCTGGCATCCGCCCAGAATTTGATCGCGCGCCGCCGCACCGCTAAGTCCTCGCGGCTGCGCGGTACCAACCAGCACTTGTTGATGGGGCGGCCGTCGCGCGGTGAGGGGTAAGTCATCAACTCGCGGTTGGCGGGATCGTGGGCGGGATCGTAGAGCTGCGCGATGGTACGCACCGCGGCGGCGAAGGCCGGATGCGTGGTTACATCGGCGACTCGTTCACCGTTCAACAGCACTGTCCGGCCATCACGCAGGCCGCGCACATACCCGTCGCCACTCCGAGTCATATTGCCCCCTTCCTCACACCCGGTCTTCGCACCATGATGCCGCCTCCTTCGTGGACGGGCGGATTCTCATCCTCGCAACGCGGTCGCATTGGTGGATCGAAAGAGACAAGATCCGACTCCCGATTAGTATTGGGGGCCCTGAATTCTGTGGTCCAGAGATCGGCACGACAAATCTCGGCCCATCCGGAGCGCTGCCTCAACACCTTGGTAGTAGCCGGGAAGGTCAACGAGCATGCGGTAGCCCATACGCTTATAGAAGAGTTGAGCTCCTTCATTCCCGGCGCGTACTTCCAGAGCGACGCTGAATATGCCCGCTACGACGGCGCATTTCTCGAGCCACTCAAGAAGTTGGCGTCCGACGCCTAATCGTCTATAGGGGGGAGCCACAGCGAGAAGGTCCAAGTGTGCGTCGTCGTCGCCGTAACGCATGATCGCAAACCCGGCAATGTTCTGCTGAACGCATGCGACGAGTACGTTAATATCGGGAGCGCGAATACTCGCTGCTACTCGCATAGGTGTCCAACGCCAGCGCAGACCGTATTCAATTAAATCCCGCGACAAATTGGCAATGGTGGTAGCTTCTGCTGGTCGCGCCAAGCGCAACGATAGCTCAGAACTTGTCATGAGGTATGTGGCCTAACGAATAGTGTTTTATCTCTAAAGACGGGAAGCAATCAAGTTTGATGATGGCGCGGCAGCAATGGTCTGATAAAACGGGTTTGGTCTAAAACGACCAGCCACACGATCTCCTAAAAGGACTCAGGACACGCTTGCCTTGCTGACTTCCGTGTAAGGGTGAGTACGGCGAGATCAGGGCGCGCGTCGCCGCTACCTTTCGAAACCTAGAATTTTTCCGTACTGGCGAGCCAGTCGGTCCACGGTTTGCGCTTGATTCTGATTCATCTGTAGAAGGCGCTTACCCTGGGCATACTTGTAAGCGGTGGTGCCGGGAATGAGCGCTGACGTTTGACCATTGAATTTTTCCCAAACTTCTTGTGCTTCCAACTGTGTAAGATAAACCGCGAAAAGATGTCCCACATCGGGATGGCGCGCGCCTTTGGGCACGCCGGCATTGTAAGTGGGCGAGATCACCGGATCCAAACCTTCCGCAAATACGATGGGCGCGCCATCCTTCCTCGCTTGGGAGATGAAACTATCGGTGAGGGTCACGGCCAGTAAAATTTCACCGACCTGAAGTCGGCTATAAAGATTCGCGAGCGTTCCCAGAATCGGATCCTGTTTTGAGATCGCAGTGACAAATTCCGAGGTCTTAGCTTCGCCCCATGGTCCTACCGCCAAGCGGGACAAATGATGGGTCGCGGTCGAGACACCGAGCTTTCCTCCTTTCCATTTCGCATCGAGAAGATCTTCCCAGCGTTTCGGCACCTCTTGCGCGGGTAAGATGTTCTTATTGTAAGCAGGAAGGACGAATTGGTTGGCTAAGCTGACGACCCCGTTATCATACTGTATTAATTCCGGAGCGACGCCTAGTTTTGCGTAATCGAATGGCTGATGCAGCTTTCTTCCCCACAACGTGGCGTGGTGCGCGTCGGTGACGAGCATGAGGTCCCATTCCGGGGTGGCACGCGAGGCGGCTCCCATCACCAATTTGGCAACGTCGCCGGTCATGTTGGATGACGGCGTGTAATTCATTTTTATGTTGAGACCGTACTTCTTGTTGAAGGCGTTGCCCAGCGCCTGGGCTCCCTTTTGTCCTGTCGTGGAAGGGGCAAGAAGCTCGATCTCGCCATCTTTCTTCGCCGCCGCCACTAAATCGTCCAGCGGAGCCGCAAGTGCTAATTGGAGGTAAGCGAACAGCAGAAACAGTACGAGTAGGAAAATCCGCATATTTAAACCCTCTCGCGTATGACGACATAGACGTGAGATTACGAGCGTCGACGCGACCTCAGGTAAAGGACGCTAATCAACTGCTGATCTACTTGTCAAGCTTCGACGGCTCTCGGATCGAGGTAGGGAGGATCGAAGGTGGGGCGTGCTCTTTGCGCCGTTGGTGATGCAATCTCTTTCTGTTCTACGTGCGCACCAGCGCAGGCCTCCGCGTGTGCCAATCCGTTGTCCTCTCGTAGGCGAAGGCCGTATTCAAGACAGTCTGATCGGTGAACCAATTACCGATGAGTTGCATGCCGATCGGCATGCCTTCAGCATTGAAGCCGCAGGGAAGCGAGCAGCCGGGTAAGCCGAGCATGCTGGGAAAGCGCAAAAGGTTCGAATGATTGTAGCTCGCGTGGCGGGTGTCGTCGCCATTGCCCTTGACGCCGTCCGTGAGCAGCGGCGCGACTCTGGCTGTCGTCGGTGAGGCGATGATATCGACCCTTTCGTACGTTGCGCGCAGCGCTTCGCGAATACGGTGTCGCGCCCGCTGGATGGTGAGGTACTCCGAGGCTGTGATGGTCATCCCCGCGGCTATACCCCGGCTCACGTGCGGCACAAAGTCTTGGTGCCGCTCGCGGAACCAGCGGCGGTTTATGCCGGCGCTCTCGGCCGAGCTGGTCATCATCGAGGTCATCGCCGCGTAACTTACCTCGGGAACATCCAAGTCGATGAGCTCGCATCCTGTGCCGGCAAGGACTTTGAGCGCAGCATCAAACGCCTGCCTCACTTCAGGGTTCACTTCATCGAGAAAGCGTCCCAGCACACCGACTCTGAGTCCTTTCACGTTGGCATCGAGCCGAGCTGCGTAAGCCGGATTTTCTTGATGCACGCTCGCCGGGTCGCGAGCGTCGAAGCCAGCCACCGTGTCCAAACCCAGCGTGATATCTTTTACCGAACGAGCAAACAGGCCGACGTGATCTTGGCTCCAGGCGCCGCGAAACGAGCCCTGCCGGCTGATGACGCCGAAAGTAGGCTTAAAGCCGGTGATGCCGCAATAAGACGCCGGGCGTCGCACCGATGAGCCGGTTTCGGTGCCGTAAGAGAGCGGTCCGATACCTGACGCGACGGCGGCCGCTGAGCCGCCGCTTGATCCACCGGCGATGCGATCTAAATTCCAAGGATTGTGGACCGGGCCAAAGTGGGAGAGTGTCGATGTGCCGCCATGGCCGAACTCATCCAGATTGGTTTTTCCGATGATAATCGCTCCAGCTGCGTTCAATCGTTCTACTAGGGCCGCGTCCGTTTCCGGGATCCAGTCGGCCAAAATTTTTGAACCTCCCGTGGTGCGCACGCCAGCGGTCTCAAACATATCCTTGATTGTCACGGGCACGCCGTGTAGCGGGCCGCGATTTTGTCCGCGCGTGATGTCTTCATCCGCCTTTTTTGCGGCGGCGAGCGCTGGCTCGCGAAGAACTGTGATGAAGGCATTGAGTTTATCTTCGAGGCGCTCCAGATGCGCGAGAGTCGCGCTCACGACCTCTGACGACGATAGGTCGCGAGCAGCAATAAGCCTCGAAAGTTCGGTCAAATTCAATTCACATATATCAGCGGCTGCCATGATCAAACCTTTTTGTCCCGAGGCTGAACTTGCAACGCCGTCCACGGCGTGTCTTGGCCGAACTCTTCAAGTTCAGCCACCATTCGCTCAAAATCCTCGATCTCGCTGGCGATCCATTCGAGATCCGCCGGAGAAAGATCTATCCCGTCTAACAGTGCCAGTCGCTGAGCGACCTTTTCCTCATTTTTCATCCTTTCCTCCTCCGACCTGATTCGCCGAAGCGTACACGCGCCGGTCCTGGTAGGGATTTATTACCGAATGATGATGGATACAAGTAACGCGTCGGATCGTATCGAGAGAACCGGGGTTCGAGCATGATTAGGTATGAAGGATGCGGATTCGGGACTAACCGGTCTTACGAAATTTCTTGGCGCGCCTGACGAAGTAATCCCACATCGTTCCGAGCCGGTGCGGGGTGTAAATCTGTTCGTACTTGAGCGCGGCCTCTTCATCGCTGGTCCATGATGGATCGCCCGAAGCGGTCGCTAAAAGCTGAATGCGCGCGGCCTTTTCCAGGAAGATCGCGTAGAGCGTCGCAACCTCGATCGTTTCCCCCACCACCGTTGAACCATGGTTTTTCATCAGCACGCCGCGGCATTGGCCTAAGCTCTTGGCAACTTGAACGCCCAACTCTGGCGTCCTAATTAGCTGCGTCGTGTAGTCAAACGTCGGCAGGCCCTCATGAAAGATTACCCCCTCGTGGCTAACCGGCCGCAACCGTTGGCCCAGTGAGCCAAATGCGGTCGCGTACGGCGGATGAGAGTGGACGACGCAGTTTACATCGGGGCGCGCCTTCATGATCTCCGTATGAATGAAAACTTCGGAGTGGCGCTCGTATTTGCCTTCCACCTTCTTCCCGCTTTCGATGTCCACGACGATGATATGCTGCGGGCGGATCTCTTCGAAGCCGAAGCTATGCGGCTTCATAAGAATCCGATTCTGCCCGGGAATTCGAAAGGAAACATGGCCGAGGATATTGTCCCAGTGACCTTCGTGCGCGAGAATATTGCAGGAATAGGCTAGCTTTTCTTTGAGCTCTTTGATGTTGGCGGCCATGGTTGCTCCTTCTCAATGGTCGAGGATGGAAGATTGAGGATGGAGGATCGCGATCTTCCATCCTCGATGCTCGATCCTCAGTTTTTGTTTGCGCGTAAACGGAAGCGTTGAATCTTACCGGTCACGGTCTTGGGTAAGTCGTCGACGAATTCGACCCAGCGCGGATACTTGTACGGCGCCAATTTGTTTTTCACGTGGTTTTGCAACTCGCTACGGAGCTGGTCGCTGGGCTGGAATTCGCTCTTGAGCACGATGAAGGCCTTTGGCTTTAGAAGACCATCCGAGTCCGTACTGCCGATGACTCCCGACTCGAGCACGGCCGGATGCTCCATTAATGTGTTCTCGATCTCGATCGGCGAGACCCATAGGCCACCTACTTTCATCATGTCGTCGGAGCGGCCGCAGTACCAGTAGTAGCCCTCCGCGTCCCGATAGTAAGTGTCGCCGGTCTTGAGCCACTCGCCCTGCATCATCCGTTTGGTTTGTTCGTGCTTGTTCCAATAATAAGGCGCGTTAGCGTCGCCTTTGACCATGAGATTACCCACCTCGCCGATCGGTACCTCGCGCCCCTCATCGTCAACAATCTTTGCCTCAAATGCCGGCGTCACTTCGCCGCTACTGCCTGCTTTTGCTCGGCCGGGCCGATTGGCCAAGAAATCGTGGGTGGCCTCCGTCGAGCCGACCACGTCCAAAAGCTCCAAGCCCGTGCGCTCCTTCCATTGATGGAAGATCGCCGGGGGCAAGGGTTCGCCGGAAGATAAACAAGCGCGCAGTGAGCTCAAGTCGTATTTCTTCTCGACGCGGAGCAGGCGGGCGAAAAGTGTCGGCACAGAGAAAAAGAAAGTCGGTTTGTACTTTTCGATGACCTGGAGAATCTTTTCCGGGTCGGGTTTCTCCGGCCAGAGGACCGTCGAAGCGCCGAAGCGGAACGGGAAATAGAGAGAATTGCCCAGACCGTACGAGAAAAACATCTTCGACGCCGAGAAACATAAATCGTTTTCGTTCATCCCCAGCACCGGCTTCACGAATAGATCACTGATCGTGATCATGTCGTGTTGCAGATGAACGGCGCCTTTGGGATTGCCAGTGCTGCCGGAGGTGTAACCCCAAAAACAGACATCGTCTTTAGTGGTCTTTTCCGCTTCCAGCTGGGCGGACGCTTTGCCGACCAGGCTCTGGTACGAAAGCGCTTTTCCCTTTGGCTTGCCGACGACTAGAACATGTTTCAAGAAGGGTGTGTGGTTCCAGATCTTTTCGATCTCCGGCACCGCCGACTCATGAACGATGATCGCCCGCGCACGGCTGTCATTGATCAGGTACTCATAGTCCTTGGCGAACATCCACGGATTGGTCGGAACTGCCACGGCGCCAATTTTAATCGCGCCGAAAAAACTATAGGCGAATTCGGGAGAATCCGGCAGGATCACCAGCACGCGGTTTTCGATTTCGACGCCGAGATCTCTCAGCGCATTGCCGGTTCGGTTAACCTTCTCGAAAACTTCTTGGTAGGTGATTTTTTGATCCTGGTAGTGGATGGCGACTTTGCCGCCACGGCCTTGACGGATGTTTTCGTCGACAAAAGTCGTGGCGGCGTTGTAGATGTCGGGCAGATTGAGGCTCATAGAATCCGCCGAAGGTCGAGGATGGAGAATGGAGGATCGAGAATCGCAATCCTCCATTCTCTATTCTCTATCCTCGGTTACTCTCCGCCGATGATTTCCGAATGCGTCTCAGTAGCGATAACCACCGACTTTGAATCGGTGTAGTGCTCGATCGCTTCGTCGCCATGCTCTTTGCCGAGACCGCTTTGCTTCACCCCGCCGAAGGGCAATTCGTCGTAGATGATCTGCGCCGAATTGACCCAGGTGTAACCGGCT
>DASPXM010000141.1:0-2752 GCA_035637295.1 Verrucomicrobiia bacterium | reverse complement strand
GCACACCGAGAGCATCGTTACAACGAATTATCAAAAATCGAGAGAGTTCATCGATCGAGTCAATTCTTCGGCGGTCATGGTCAACGCCTCGACCCGTTTCAATGATGGGGGTGAACTGGGCTTGGGCGCGGAGATCGGCATCAGCACGAGCAAGATCCATGCGTTCGGCCCGATGGGGTTGGAAGAGCTGACGACAACGAAGTTCGTTGTGTTTGGTGACGGGCAGATACGGGAATGAGCGTGACCGAAGCGGCGTACCGGTTATTCATTGCGGGCTGTGGATTTCAGGTTTCGGCTTTCAGCCTCGCGCGAGTCCTGACACCTGAAACCGCAAATTATTCAGTCGCCATTTTGACTCGCGGAGCGAATTCGACTTTTCCTTTGAATGAGCCGCCGAAAGGCCTCTTTCGTTTCTGATGAAGATCGGTCTCTTCGGCGGCACCTTCGACCCGATCCATTGGGGCCATCTGCGCAGCGCGGAGGAGGTGAGCGAGGCGTTCGGCCTCGATCGCGTTTATTTTATTCCCGCTTCTATTCCGCCGCATAAACGCGGTCAAACGACGACGCCGGCACAGGACCGGTTGCAAATGGTGCGACTCGCCGTCAGCGGTAACAGTCGTTTCGGCGTGTCGACGGTGGAGATTTCCCGGCGCGGCGTTTCCTATTCAATCGATACGATCCGCGAATTCGATGCGAAAAAACGCGAAGGCGATTCCGTCTATTTCATTATCGGCCTGGATGCCTTCCGGGAAATCGCCACCTGGAAGGATTTCGCGGCAATTTTTCCACTTTGCGATTTCATTGTGACTTCGCGCCCCGGCAGCAAAGAAAGCGATCCGCTAAAGGGAACCGGCGTTGCCGTCAAAAAACTCTTTTGTTATGATTTTAAACAGAAGAATTATCGTCACCGGAGCGGCACGCGCGTCTTTTTTATCGAGCTCACGGATATCGCGATATCGGCTTCGGAGATTCGTACGTTGGTCAAGCACGGGAAATCCATTCGTTACTTGGTGCCGTCAGCGGTAGAGAGATACATCAAACGGCATGGGCTTTACGGAAGCCCGCGCGAGGAACGGTAGACACTTTGGCAGAAATCAGCTCCTGGGATAAAGCTCTACTCTTGACGCGTTTCGCCCTCGACAGAAAAGCTTGTGACCTGGTAGTGTTGGATGTCCATGAGCTCACATCAATCGCGGATTATTTCATCGTCTGTTCGGGTCGTTCAGACCGTCAGGTACAGAGTATCGCGCAAGGGCTGGAAGAGAATTCAATTGAGCTCGGCATCAAACCCTATGCGGTCGAGGGCACGCAGCGAGGCCATTGGGTGTTGATGGATTTCTCCGATGTGATCGTGCACGTCTTTTATGAACCGGTGCGCGAGTTCTACGATCTCGACGGCCTGTGGGGCCACGCGCCGAGACCTAGACTTCCTGAGCCCTATGCAAAGCTAGTCGACCAGTTTCAGATTGCCAACGAACAGTTATCGTAGGCAGTCGGGAATTTCGCTACTCAGCTCCCTCACTCGCGCAAGGTAAGGAAAGGAATCCCACTTGAGCACAAGCCATCCCGTGATTCTCATCATCTTGGATGGATTCGGTATCAATCCGAGAAAAGAAGGCAATGCCGTGGCACATGCGTCAAAGCCCAATTTGGACGCATTGCTGCGAGATTATCCGAATTCCCGTCTTTCCATGTCCGGTGTCGACGTCGGCTTGCCTGCAGGGCAAATGGGCAACTCGGAGGTCGGCCACATGATTCTCGGCGCCGGTCGGATCGTTTACCAAGATTTAACTTTGATCCACAAAGATATCGACGACGGGAATTTCTACAAAAACCAGATTCTGTTAAACGCCTTGCGGAAAACCAAAGAGCAGGGCGGCCGGTTGCATCTCCTGGGCCTCTTGGGTGACGGCGGCGTGCACAGCCACCAGCGCCACATGGAGGCGATCATCGCGATGGCGGGTCGAGAGAAGATCGGCAACGTTTATCTCCATTTGTTCCTGGATGGCCGGGACACGCCGCCGAACAGCGCGGAGCAATTCATGCTCGATGTTAACGAGAAGCTTAAGGCTTGTCCCAACGTTAAGGTTGCGACGGTGAGTGGACGATATTACGCCATGGACCGGGACAAACGATGGGAAAGAGTCGAGAAAGCCTATGTTTGTTTAACCGAGGGAGTCGGTAACAAAGCGGAATCCGCGCTCGACGCGATTCGCAACAGCTACAAAGAAAAGGTGACCGATGAGTTTGTTTTGCCGACGGTAATCAACGGCGCGGTGCCCGAAGGGTTAATTCGCGACGGCGACGGGGTGATCTTTTTCAACTTCCGCGCTGATCGCGCGCGCGAGTTGACCCGTGCGTTGATCGAGGAGAATTTCAAAGAATTTCCGCGCCAGCGCCGCATTAATCTCTCGACCTATGTGACGATGACCCGGTATGACGAAACTTTCAAAGTTCCGGTTGCCTACCCGCCGCGGGAGATCCACAGAATTCTCGGAGAGATTGCCAGTCAAGCGGGCATTCGGCAGCTGCGCATCGCCGAGACCGAGAAATATGCTCATGTGACTTATTTCTTTAACGGCGGGGAAGAGAACAAATTTCCCGGTGAAGAGCGCATCCTGATTCCCTCGCCGAAGGACGTGGCGACCTATGATCTCAAGCCGGAGATGAGCGCGCGGACGGTCACCGACACGCTGACAAAATACTTGCGTGATCAGGACGTCGGGCTGGTGATCGCCAACTATGCCAATGC
>DASPXM010000140.1:0-7123 GCA_035637295.1 Verrucomicrobiia bacterium | reverse complement strand
GTTCGTGATCGGAAAGCGGGACATGGAAGCCAACGCGGTCAGCGTCCGCGTTCACGGCAAAGGCAATCTCGGCGCAAAACCGCGCACCGAAGCGATCGCGGAAATCTTATTGTCGATCAAAGAGCGGCGGCCATAATTCGCTCGTGAAGATCATCGTCGCATTCGGCGCCTTGTTAATTGTCTCGTCACTCCAAGCGGAGGGGAAGGAGATCATCAAAGACAAGTCGCCGGATGGGAAGTTCGCGTTGCGGCTGACTCACGGGGAAGAAGGCTGGGACACGGAAATCATTGAGACCGGAACGAAGAAAAAAGTTATCGATTTGGAATCGGTCGCAGCGACCGGAGATAAGGACCGAATCGTCTGGATGTCTGACTCTTCACGATCGGTCGACACATACGGTGATGAGGCGACGCTGGTCTGGTCGCGCGACTCGCAGCGGGTCGCCTATTACGATTTGGATCGTCGCAATCGCACGATGAGCGTTTATTTTCGAAACGGCTCCAGTTTTGAAGAGGTGTCGCTGCCGGAATTTCCAAAGTGCGATGAGATCAAGAACGAAGACCCTAAGTACCTTGAGATCGTCCATTTCGGCGTAAAGCCCATTTACTGGATGGACTCAGGCGCATTGTCGGTGAGCGTCGAACACTGGTGGCGGATACCCGAAGGAAAGTTAAAGACGTGCGAGCCGACGATCACGATGACGTTCGACGCGCAACGTCACGCTTCGCTGGCGAAGGCTGAGACACCACCGGAGGAAATAGGCCAAAAGATCGAATCACCGAACGGAACGTTTTTTCTCGAAGAGCTTCCGGCGCCCACAAAAAACGAGGCGGGAGAGACCATGAACGATCAGGAAGTCTGGATTGTCTCGGCGAGAGATCCGGCGAAACGGGAGCGCTTACCCGGATTTCACATGGCGGAAGGCGTGGGCGTAATAAGCGGGGCCGCGATCTCGCCGGATGAAAACTGGATGTTAGTCGCGCGGCATCACGGCAGTCATATGAATTCGACTCACCTCTTTCACCGCAAGGAAGGACTGAAGTTCGAAAATGTTTTTCCGAACGCGAATTGGCCCCCGGACCCCGAATCCACGGATCGTTTCGACAACGAGGCCTGGAAATATTTCAGCAAAATCGAAGGCGTGCCGTTAACGAAGATCGACATGAAGGACCTCGGGCCAGAGCGGATTTCTTTTCTCGATTGGAGCGCTGACTCGGGCCGGCTGTTGATCGATTTACATGGCGGCTTAACCGGAAGTGTCGAGACGCCTGATCGCAACCTGTATAAAAAGCCGGGCGTTTCGGCTTGGGTCGCATACTTCAATACGAAGACAAAAAGGTTTGAACTGACCGATCGGCTCCGCGCCCGCAACAAAGGCGCGCGCAAACGTTGGAAGGCAATGGACAATGACAATGAAGAAGCGCCAGAAGAAGGTTTTGTTCCGCCCTCAGCCGAATCGATCGGTCACGAAGGACCGGACCTGCCGGTCGCGGAGCGACTCAAGAAATATGAGGCGGAACTGGCAGCGATGGTGAAGCGCCGCGCAGGACAACTCGATGGCGCCGATCGCGCTGAATTCGAAAAGAAAGAAGCGGATTGGCGCGACAAGCTCGATGATGACGCTGCGCAAATTAAAGATCCGGCCAAACAACTAGGCATGCGCGCAAGATCGACATGGTACCATCTCATCAATGTGCGCGAGGAACGGCTGCCGATTTATGAGGAGGCAAAGTCTGGAGACGCGAAGCAATCCCAGCCATGACCGCGAGCGATAAAGGCGCAGCTGATCTTCGTTCATCGGAAAGCGCAATATAGGAGTGACATGAAAAATTTTTCGCTGATAGCTTTTGGTTTTTTATTACCCTTCCAACTTAAGAAAATGAAAAGTTTTGTCCGGTTCTTCACCGTCCATGCCTGCGTTGGTCTCGCGGCGTTGGGCCATGCAGCCATCGCCGCTGACAGCAGGGCCTACGGCCAGAGCGTGGCGGCGCAACGCGACGGAAAGATTCTAGTCGCGGGATATGCCGAGGTCAGGAACAACCAATTTGCGCTCGTACGCTATAACTCAGACGGCAACTTGGACACCAGTCTCAATGGCAGCGGTAAATTAACTACTGCGGTCGGCGCACGTGACTGCCATGGTCAAGGGATGGCGTTGCAGAGCGATGGAAAAATTGTTGTCGCGGGATATTCGTTTAACGCCGGGGGCTATTGCAGCTTCACGGTGTTACGATACGGCGCGGACGGAAGCCTCGACACAAGCTTCGCCGACTCCGGCAAGGTAACAACCAATATTGGCACCAAGAACGCCAGTGCAGAGAGCGTGACGATCCAGAGCGACGGAAAAATCGTAGTCGCGGGCTCGTTTAACGCCAGCAACAATGATTTTGCCGTCGTCCGCTACAGCGTAAATGGGACTCTCGATACGAGCTTTAACAAAACCGGCAAAGCGACTGCCGACTTCGGTGCCGACGACTTCGGCCGCAGTGTGGGCATGCACGGCGATGGGAGAATTGTTGTCACCGGTTACACAACGAAGTCGTACTACAGCAAGAAACACTGTGCGCTCGCCTGCTTCAAGGCAAATGGGAGTCTGGATACGAGTTTCAACGGGACCGGTAAAGTTACCACCGATTTCGGCGGCGACGGAAATGCTGAGGGCCGAAGTGTAGCAGTGCAGACTGACGGGAAAATCGTTGTCGCCGGCTACGCGACCGCTGGCAACACTGAAAAATTCGCGTTAGCGCGTTACAACGCCGATGGGACTCTGGATACGAGTTTCGGCGGCACTGGTCGGGTAATGACTGACGTCGGCATTAGCGGCAGTAACGCGACGGGAGTGGCACTCCAGAAAGACGGGAAAATTGTCGCGGCGGGCTACGCCGTGAAAAACAACGGCAGGGACTATGACTTCGCGTGTCTGCGCTATAACACTGATGGGAGTCTTGACCAAGGTTTCGGCGATCAAGGCAAGGTGACCACCGTCGTTGGCCAGGGCGACGACAAGGCCAACGCGGTAGCAGTGCAAAGCGATGGTAAGATCATAGTCGCAGGATCTGCTTACGTCGGCGATGACAGCCAGTTTGCGGTCGTGCGCTATGACGCGAGCGGCAAACTCGACATGAGCTTCAATGCCGCTGGCAGCGTCCTGACCGCTGTTGGCAGCAAGCCTCCTGAGCCTCCTGAAGCGGAGTATACCGGGCCGCACGCATCCATGGCCGAAATTAATGATCCGCATGGGTACACCAACGTCACAGATGACGATGGCAAAGTCATTGCAAAGGTGAAAAACGGCGAACGCTTCATCGCCGCAAAGCTGACTCGGCCTGACGATCCTAGATGGTCAGTTCGTCTGAAGTCGCGAGTCACCGGCTTCATGGATAAAGCGCGGATTCATCTGCTCCCGAACGAGCCACTGATGAAGTTGAACTACGATGCCAGCAAAAAGGAATGGCGAAAATGGCAATCAGCCCGGAAAGCTGAACTGGACGCGACCGCGTCTGCGGCCAAGCGGTATCGCGGCGTTAACTATTATAAAGTTCTAACTGTGGCGAGTAACGGTGATCAGCAGGCGCTCGCGCAATTTTTCTCTTTCGGGGAATTCATGGAGGGCGGGTTAGTCGAGGGCTACTGGGCGCAAGCGTGGGAGCTTTTTCACGTTGTTGGCGATAAGAATTTTTCGAATTTCGTGCGCGGGTTGCCGTTGACTGCTCAAGTCGGAGTAAGAGGAACTCTGCTCGGGGGACTGTCTGAAGAACCATTCTTGGCGACACAACTGCGGCCGAACGCGGACGACGTGGATTATCTGCGGCGCTATTTTCCGGAGACGACGAAGATCCTCTTTAGAGGTGAGATCGTTGATTGGATTTCCCCGGATGGCCGCTACGCCATTCGCAAGACTTTTACCAACCCACTTGACCTGAGTGAATCGGTCAGCCACGCCGAACTAATCGAGAAAGCGACCGGTCAGGTGCTCTGCGATCTGACAGACGCCGATATTGGCGTCGGCTCTGCTCGTGAGGGCAGTGTGCTTTGGTCTCCGGATTCGAAGCGTTTTGCCTATGTGGCGTCCGACCAAACAACGGTTTATCAGAGTTCAGGCAAATCGTTTACGAAAATTAATCTGCCGCTCGACCAGCCGCCCGGCAAAGAAAGCGATCCACAAATTAGAGGCGCGGTTATGGGCGAGGAATCCGTAACGCCTACGCGCTGGGCGAAAGCCGACACGCTTATCTTTGAAAGAATCGACCACTACGATAAGCTTAACCCGTCGTCTGGAAACACTCACGTCGTTCGTACCTACGAAATCACGGTCTCTTTCAAAGGGGACGGGACGGCGAATACATCGTGGAAGCTTCGCAATGACCGGTAATGAAATTTCCATTGCCGCAAAAGAGGACGATGATTCATGCAAACGCGAAAGGGCGAAAAAATTCTGCATAAGGTCACCTGGAACGGCGAAAAGTTTGTGGAGCAAAAATGAAAACAAAACTGCTCGCGACAATCGTTCTCATTCTCGGGTGTTTTGTCGCGGCCGCTGAAGAAAAGGAAATCATCAAAGACAAATCGCCGGATGGGAAGTTTGCGGTGCGGGTAAAAGAGACGGACAGCGGACGTTCCGCGCAAGTCATTGAGCTATCGACCAAACGGGCGGTGATTGATTTGGGCGAAACCGGCAATGCCGAAGAGGTCAACCTGGTCTGGTCAGTCGATTCGAGGCACGCGGCTTTCTCTAACGGGAATACCGGTGTAAGCGGGGTGTATTTTCGAGATGGCGACCAATTTCGCGAGGTCGCGCTGCCGGACTTTCCGACGTGCGGCGAAGCCAAAGATCAAGATCCTAAAAATCTGTCGACAGTCTATTTGCATCCGAAGCCGACGTATTGGGTCAGCTCGAATGTGCTAGCGCTGACAATTTCCGGGGAGTGGAAAACGCCGGAAGGAAAATACCTCAGTTGCGACGACGACGCGACGGTCGTGTTTGACGCTGAAGGCAAGGCTAAGATCGACAAGATCGAGCCACCGAAGGAAGCGATTACCGGAATCGAATCGCCTAAGGGAACTTTTTTCGTAGAGGAGCTTGAGCTTCCCGTGAAAGACGATGAGGGCCATCCGGACACGGATCTGGAAGTCTGGATTGTCTCTGCAAAGGATCCGGCTAGGCGTGAACCTTTACCGGGTTTCCACGAGAAAGGTTTTACGCACCTCAATAGCGTCTCAATTTCGCCGGACGAGAACTGGATGTTGGTCGCGCGACATTACGGCAGCCACATGAATGCGACTTATCTCTTTCACCGCAAAGACGGACTGAAGTTCGAAGATGTTTTTCCAGACGTGTCCTTCGACAATGAAGCCTGGAAATTTTTCTGCAAAATTGAAAACGTTCCGAAGACCAAAATCGATGCCACCGACGACTTCCCGGAGCAGGCCGGAGTTCTGGAGTGGAGCGACGATTCGACGCGGCTGTTGATCGATCTGCACGGGGGGCTAACGGGCAAGGACACTTATTACCGCTTAGCGGACTACAAGAAGCCAGGCGTCTCTGGTTGGGTCGCTTACTACAATACGAGAACAAAAAAATTTGAGCTGACCGACCGGCCTCGAAAAAACAACAAAGGCGCGCGCAAACGTTGGAGTCGCAGTGCCGATGAAAACGCGCCCGAAGACGGTTTTGTGCCGCCCTCGCCGGAATCGATCGGACACGAAGGACCGGACGCGCCTGTGGCCGAGCGACTGAGGAAATACGAAGCAGAGCTGGCGGCGCTGGTGAAGAAGCGCGAATCGCAACTCGAAGGTGTCGACCGCGCCGAATTTCAAAAGAAGGAAAAAGACTGGCGTGAGGAAGTCGAAAACGAGGCTGCAAAAATTAAAGACCCGCAAAAACGACTCGGGTTCCGCACAAGATCGACATGGTACCATCTCATCGACGTGCGCGAAGAACGGCTCCCAGTTTATGAAGAGCCAAAGTCCCCGGCCGAGAAGCATTCGCAGCCATGACGCCGGGCCACGCAACCGACATGAAAACGTTCTCAATCCTTTTTGGTTTATCCATCAGCTGTGAGAGAGTACCTCGACGACGACCAGAGCGATGAATAGAAAACTGATTCCCGCTCTCGCGATCGTGCTGCTTATGTATTCGGCGACGGCTCGGTCGCAGGAAATTCACACAACGATGGCTACAATCGAGGGTGAAGATGGATACACGATGTCCGGGAACACCTGGTGCGGCCGCGGTGAAGCAACCTCGACCATAAAGCCAGGCGAACGATTCATCGCAAGGGAATTAAGCTACACCATAAAGGACTTGGAAGTGTACCCCCCGGCGAACGTCAGGCGCTCGAGTGGCTGGGGACTGGGAGGTGTACCTCCGGTCGGGAATCACCGGCATTATTCCTCGTAATAAGATTCGTGTCCTGCCCGATGAACCGCTAATGAAACTGAACTTCGCCGGCTGCAAGGAAAAATGGCGAAAATGGCAGTTCGACGGATCAAAATGACCGACGATGTTGCCTTTTCGGCGGCAAAGTATTATGGCGTGCCAAACTATTATAAGACTCTAGTGCAAGCCAGTGAAGGGGATGCAAAAGCATTCGGGCAACTTAGTTCTCTCGACATGGACGGAGTTGCCGGCGAAGGGCATGAATGGAATTTTTGGGTACTTCTTCATGTCCCCGGCGATGACACTTTCGCCAAGCTGCTCGCCGGGCAATCTTCCAAGGTTCGGGAAGGATACGCGGAAGTTTTTTCCCACGAATCTTTCGTACCAATTTCAAACCCGAAGCCGTACATTAAACTACATTTCCCCAAAACCTACGCGATCCTTTACGGCAGATAAGAGTCGTGCATGAGAATACTACGGGTTCTCGGGTCTCTTCCGACTAGCAGTTGTCTCACCTTAATCTAAAATTGGAAAGCGGCACCGAGCCCGACTACAGCGAAACCGTCACGATTGCATTTGACGCTGAACACAAGGTGTTGGTCTAATTGGGAATCTCAGCGGGCGTGCTGGAAACCAATTAGTTTCCCGATATGAAAGCGAGTCGGTTGATATTCACGCTTCTGTTTGCGTCGAGTGTCGCTGTCGTTCAATTGGCTGCGCAACAAACCAAGGCCGATCAAAGA
>DASPXM010000139.1:0-22576 GCA_035637295.1 Verrucomicrobiia bacterium | reverse complement strand
TAATCGTCGAGGAGACCTACCGCACGCAATCCACCAGCCCGCTTGCCCTGGAGCCGCGCTACAGCCTCGCCTCGTGGGATGGCGATAAACTCACGGTTTGGAAAGCCAGCCGCAATGTTTACGGCGACCGCGAAAAACTCGGCAAAATCTTCGCCCTGCCGCACGATCAGGTGCGGGTGATCGCGGCGTATTTGGGCGGGGGATTCGGCAGTAAAGACGAGACACGTTTGGGACCGATCACGGCCCTGCTTGCGCGTAAAGCCAGCAAGCCCGTGCGCATGGGCTATACGCGCGAGGAAGAATTGGGTTACGGCAAATGGCGCCACGCGACGACCACCCGCATCCGCATGGGGCTAAAACGCGACGGCGCCATCACGGCCATCGACGCCACCAGCGCGCTCAACACCGGCCCCTACGCTCCGGGCTACGGCGTCGCCTCCCGGCTGGGACACGGTCTCACATATCTTTACACCTGCCCGAATGCTCGCTTCGTCGGCAAGGTCGCTTATACCAACAGCCCGGTCGCCGGTTCGTACCGGGGGCTCGGCGCGCCCCAGGCGCACTTTGCGCTGGAGTCGTTCGCCGACGAAGTCGCCGAAAAGCTCGGTATGGACCCGCTGGAATTTCGCCTGCGCAACTGCGTTCGCCCCGCAGGTCAACCCGGCGCGCGCATGACGCCGCTTGATAGTCTCATCCCGGCACAACCCATCGAAGGCGGCGTCCCCTTCTCCAGCAATTACTTGGCCGAATGCCTCAAAGAAGGCGCCGCGCGAATCGGCTGGAAGCCGCGTCCCGACGGCCCGCGCAAGCGCATGGTCGATGGCAAATACCGCGGCATGGGCATGGCTGCGTGTATTTACAAGACGGGTCAATCGCAGTCCTCCGCCGTCGTTAAAATGAAACCGGATGGCAGTGCGGAATTGTTGATGAGCATCACCGAGATCGGTCAGGGCGCCTGGACAATTCTGCGACAGATCGTCGCCGAAACTCTCGGCGTTAATTTTGAAAACGTTCACGCGATTTTTGCCGACACCGCGATGACGCCGTTTGCGCACAGCACGTCCGGCAGCACGACGACTTTTACATCGGGATTAGCGGCGCACCAGGCCGCGGCCGACGCCAAACAGCGCTTGCTGGAAAGCGCCGCGAAACTGCTAGAAGTGGAGCCGACGCGCTTGGCATTGGGCGATGGATTCGTCGCAATCGCCGATACGCCCGACATAAAAATCCCCGTGAGTCATGTTATCCGACGCCAACCGAACCAAACGATTGTCGGCGAAGCGAAACTGCGCGCCGGCAGCAAGACGCATATCATCAATTCCTTTGCCGCCCATTTTAGCGAGGTCGAAGTCGACCCAGACACTGGTGCCGTTCGGGTCTTACGCTACGTCGCGGTGCACGACTCCGGCCGCATCATCCACCCAGAAGCCGCGCGCGGCCAGATCATCGGCGGGGTCGTCCAAGGCCTCGGCTACGCGCTGATGGAAGAGATCCCGATGGATCCCGACACCGGCGCACCGCTGACCTTGAATCTCGATTCGTTTAAGATTCCCAACCTCCTTGATACTCCGCCCATCGAAGCGGTATTGATCGAGCACCCCGATCCCATCGGGCCCTACGGCGCCAAAGCACTCGGCGAACCGCCGCTCGTGCCGGTGGCCGCGGCCATCGCCAACGCGGTCTACGACGCCACCGGCGTGCGCATCCGCGATTTGCCCATCACCTCGGAAAAAGTTCTAAATGCAATGCGTAATCAAAGGCGTTAGGGCTCTCGGAGATTACCGAAATGCCGCTCGCTCACGGCCGGAGTTATTCATAGGCCGAGAACGGCGGTGACGCACCACGTGAAGATACGATGATAACTAGATCTTTGCAGGTGTGGCGTTTTGGGGCGAGACGAAACGCCGAACTAAATATCAATCTCGCGAAAGCACATCACGAGATAAGACTCTATTGAAGGGAAATTATCCAGGTTGCTTTTGTCAATTCAGCTTGCGTGGTGAGATCTCATCGTCTGAGTCTATCGGTCCGGCCCCCAACCGAAGTAAATTGACCAGCATCTCTTCCCGATCTTCGAGCTTCGGCGCTTCCAGCAGTGCTTGCTTTTCCGCCGGATGAAATGGCAATGACACCCCCAGCAGATTGACTAATTCAAGGTCGGAAAACTTTTTGGCTTGCTCGGTTTTCACTTGCATGCCGCGGGCTTTGCCGTAAGTCGCCAGCGCTTCGAGAAGCGCGCGCCGGTCGCAGTTCCAGCCTTGTTCCAGCGTTGTATCCGCAAACTCGCGATATTCCGCTCTAACGCGCCGGTAACCACGAAGGAGACCAAGCTCTTCCGTCAGACGGAACCGGTTAACGCCCTTCAGCTCGACAAAAAACCGTCCATCCGGAAGCTTTTCCCACTTGTCAATGTAACCGGCACAGCCCACCTTGTATAAATCCGGAGCAAGATTTTCGCCGCCGGGTCCAGGACCACGATTATCGTCTTGCGGCACGTACGGCTGGATCATGCCGAAGATTTTATTCGCCTCCAGCGCGTCCTCAACCATCGCACGATAACGCGGCTCGAAAATATTCAGCGGCAGCACAGTGCCGGGCAAAAGCATTACGCCAGTCAATGGAAATACCGGCAGGATCTCCGGCAGTGCCATCTCTGGAACAGTCATCGCCATGATGATTTCCTTGTCATGGATTTGTTATAGGGCAACCGATCTGACCGGTCAAGGTGACATCCGAAAAGGCAGGAATTACCTGCGTGAAAGGCTCTTGCAATCTTCTCAGTGCGTATTTACTTTTAGCAAGAATCAGGTCGATTTGGAAAATCCAATCTCACAGTTGAGGTAAGCAAACGATGGCGGAATTTATGCCGATGGAGATCGATAGAGCGGCAGAGTTCCTCAAGAACAACCACTGGGGCGTCTTAGCGACTCGGCGGAAAGATGGCCAACTACAAATGTCGCCGATCACAGTTGGGTTGGATAGCCGAGGGCATGCGATCATCAGCAGTCGCGAAACCGCTTACAAAGTGAATAACTTGCGCCGCGACCCGCGGGCGTCGATATGCGCCTTCACCGACAGCTTTCACGGCGAAGGATGGGTACAAGTCAACGGCAGTGCCGAGATCATTTCTCTGCCGCGCGCTCTGGACACGCTCGTCCATCTGCAGCGCCAAGCCTATGGCGAGCACAAAAGCTGGCCCCAGTTTCACGAAAGAATGGTGCGCGAAAAACGTGTGATCATTCGTATCACGATTGAAAGCGTCGGTCCGAAGGTGCGCGGCTAGAACGATTATTGCCAGCACATGAAACGCGATCGTTTAATCAGGACGTGCATAAGACTGCGGCAGCCAGTTGTGCTGTACGGGTTGATGATCGTAGCTGTCGCCTGCGCTGGAATCGACATTACGGCTGCCGCCGATCAGGATCGTTTCATCACCGGTCAGTTGCTCGTCGCTACACCTGAAATGAAAGATTCGAGGTTCGCCGAAACCGTCATTTATATGGTGAAACATGATGCGGACGGCGCCTTCGGCCTGGTCATCAATCGTCCGATGGCGAAGGGCCCTTTTGAGGACCTTCTCAAGGGTTTTGGCACGGAGATCAACGATGCCAAGGGCGAGGTCGTCATCCATTATGGCGGCCCGGTCGGCATGCAACAGGGCTTCGTGCTTCACAGCGATGACATCACGATCGAAAGCTCGATGAAAGTGGCAGACGGAATAGCTATGACGGCGGACGTCAAGATGATAGAAGCGATGGCGCGAGGCAAAGGACCAAGGCAGTCGCTCGTGATGCTCGGCTACGTGGGCTGGGCGCCCGGACAATTGGAGATGGAGTTAAAGGCAGATTCTTGGTTCGTCATTCCTGGTGACAAATCGTTAGTCTTCGGTAAAGAGGCCGACGAGAAATGGCGCGAAGCGATGGACAAGCGGCAGATTCCGCTGTGAGCGTAAACGATTGGAACAGTTCAAGTCGTTCCAGCAGATCCAATCGTTCAGGCCGTTTAAAAATACTTAGGGCTGTCGTCCAGGAGAAATTATGCTACGCATCGCCGTCCCCGATCTAGTATCGAATTCTTATTTTCCCGCCATCGCCGCGGTGGAGTTGGGCTTTTTTAAATCCGAGGGGTATGACGCGAGCATCGATCTGCTTTTCCCTGTACCCAAAACTTTCGAAGCGTTGCGTGATGGTCAGCTCGACTTCGTCGTCGGCTCGGCCCATGCCACGCTGCTCGCGTTTCCGCAATGGAAAGGCGCGAAGCTTCTCGCCACAGTCGGGCAACACACCTACTGGTTTCTAGTGATTCGCAGCGATCTGAACCCCAAGCGCGGTGATTTGAGCATTGTCAAAGGGCTCCGCATCGGGGCGGCTCCCGGCGTTAACCTGAGCTTGCATAGAATGCTCGTCGAGGCCGGCATCGATCCGGAAAAGAACAACGTGCAAATTATGCCGATCCCCGGCGCGGCCGGCCCGAATGTCTCTTTCGGTCTCTCAGCGGCGAAAGCGCTCGAAGACGGTAACCTCGACGGCTTTTGGGCGAATGGCATGGGTTGCGAAGTTGCAGTGCGCCGGGGTGTCGGCACCATGGTTCTCGATGTGCGCCGCGGCGACGGTCCAGCCGCTGCGCGCCACTACACTTTCTCAGCCTTAGTGGCAACTGAAAAGCGCATCTACGACGACCCGCAGTCGGCTGTCGCCGCAATCCGCGCGCTGATGAGAGCGCATAAGGCGCTGCGCGACGACGTCAGCCGTGCCACCGAAGTCGGCAAGAAACGCTTTCCGCCGTCCGAAGCGGAACTCATCGCCGAACTGGTCCGCCGCGACCTGCCCTACTACGATCCGACGATTCCGCGGGAAAAAGTTGAGAGTATGAATCGCTTTGCCCAGGATATCGGGCTACTCTCCGGTTCGGTGTCTTACGAAGACGTCGTGGCGACGCAGTTCAGCCATTTGTGGAACGAGGCAGTTTAGATCTGCACGCACCGAAAACGAATGAAACCGCGCATTCTTCTTGTCAACCCGCCGATCTATGATTTTTCGGCCTACGATTTTTGGTTGAAGCCCTACGGCCTGCTCAGGGTCGCAGGATTCTTACGCGCGCAGGCTGACTTTTGTCTTTTCGATTATCTGGACCGGTTTGATCCTCGCGTGCCGCCGGGTCGCTATCGCAGTGATCCGTGGGGGCGCGGCGAGTTTTATTCACAGCGGGTTGAAAAGCCGCAGATCTTCGGCGAAATTCGCCGGCAATTTCGCCGCTTCGGCATCCCGCGCCGGGAATTTCGAAATTTTCTCGGCATTGAGGAGCCGTTCGACTTCGCCTTCATCCAAACCGGCATGACGTACTGGTATCCCGGCGTAGAAGAAGTCATCGGCGATCTGCGAACCCTATCACCGCAAACAAAGCTCATACTCGGCGGAGTCTACGCGACGATTTGTCCATCGCACGCCCGTTCTCTCGGCGCTGATCTGGTCGTGGAAAGACTCGATATGAGTCCGCTTTGGCAGTTTGTCGAACTCTCACCGGACAATGATCAGCTGCCGCTTTGGGATCTCTACCCTCACCCGAAGACCGGGGTAGTGAAACTAGCGGATGGTTGTCCGTTTCGCTGCACCTATTGCTCCGTGCCGCAGGTCTATCCGAAATTTCATCCACGTTCTGTCGATCGTTCGTTGGCTGAGTTAGAGTTCCTGCTTCGCTGCGGCGCGACGGACGTAGCGTTTTACGACGATGCCCTACTTTACCAATCCGAGCAGATTCTCGAGCCATTTCTGAAAGAAGTGCTTAAAAGGAATCTCCCTGTCTATTTTCACACGCCCAACGCCCTTAACGCTCGCTTTATCAGCCGCGAGCTGGCCCAGCTAATGATCGATACTGGTTTTAAGAATCTCTATCTCGGATTTGAAAGCAGCGCCTACGCGTGGCAAAAGAAGACCGGGGGCAAGGTTTATTCAGACGAACTGGCGAGGGCAGTGGACCATTTGCTTGCAGCCGGTGCCGATCCGAGCCGCCTCCATGCCTACTTGATCGTCGGGCATCCTCGCGGCGACGAGCAATCCGTGGAGGAGTCCATGCAGTTCGCAAGCAGCCTCGGTATCAAAGTCATGGTTTCGGAATTTTCGCCTATTCCGGGAACGCCCGATGGCGAATCTTGCCACGGCTGGGTCGACGTGGACGAGCCGCTTTGGCACAATAAGACCGCCTTCGTCATCCGATTGCTCGGCGACAGCGAGATCAACCGGCTAAAGAACCTGGCCGGCCACTTGAATCGACGGCTCGACGCATCCAATGGCAAGATTGGCTTGCGACTACAGAGGGGAGACCAGTATACACTTCAGTAGCGGACGCCCCCCAGCGGCGGAACCTATCGGGGAACCTTTTCTTGAGAGAGCCGTCTAATACATCTGAATCGATGGTGTCTGAGTCGATCAGCGACGCTGACTGCGTCCGGCGGATACAGCATGGCGAAGCGGATGCCTTCGAAGTCCTCGTGCGTCGTCACGAAAAGACCATTTTCAATCTCGTGTACCGCATGCTAGGCGATTATGATGACGCCATTGAGGTTTCCCAAGAAGTGTTCTTATCGGCGTATCGCGCCATCGGCCAGTTTCGCGGCGATGCCAATTTTTCAACTTGGCTATACCGCATCGCGCTTAACCACGCCACCACTCGGCGTCGCAGCAATAACTCGCGGCAGCATCGCACCGCGCCGATCGGGGACATGGAGCTTATCCGTGATTCGCAACCCGGACCCGCGGAAACACTAGAGAAAAAGGAGATGCAGGAACGAGTGCAATTAGCCTTGAATAAACTGGCCCCGGAGGATGCCGCGGTTATCTTACTACGAGACCTTCAAGATGTGCCGTACGACGAAGTGGCTCGGCTGTTAGAAATTCCCGTCGGAACCGTAAAATCCCGCCTTCATCGCGCGCGGCAAGCGCTCAAGTCGTTGCTCGCCACGTATTTCTACGCGGGGAGGAAAGCAATATGAACTGCGACGAAATCCAAACGCGTCTTTCGGAATATGTGGAGAAATCCCTGGACGCAATCAGCGCGAAAGGCATCGAGCTTCACGTTTTGTCATGTTCGCGCTGTCGTGTTGAAGCCGAAAGTTTGGCTGAGTGCATGCAACAAGTCGCTGGTTTGCCAATGGTCGACCCCCCTTTGGGGTTTGTCCAGCGCGTCATGGCTCATGTCCGCGATATCGATAAAACGCCGACCCTTTGGGAACGGCTGTTTTTTCCATTGCGAGTTAAGATCCCGCTTCAGGCAACGGCGGTGGTATTGGTTGGAGCACTCGCGATCGTACTTTTCCAAAAGGAAGAGCCTTTCAATACGCAAGAATCTTCCGAGCGCGGCGTCGCGACCATTGCTTCACCGACACCGTCAGAGAAGAAAAATGAACCGTCGAAAGACTCCCCTATTGTCGTCGAACCATCGGCTCGGGACGAGAAGACAAGCCAATCAGTAACGCCAACCACAGAGTCGGCAAAACAATTTAGCCAGCAAAACCAGTTCAACAAAGCAGCCGCGGCAACTCCGGCACCCGCGAAAGCGCAGCCTGCGCCGCCGGCTGCTACACAGCTCGCAGACGAGACCCGCCAAGAAGACAAAAAGGAAGCGCCGCGACGGGCGGCCATACCAGCACAGGAAGTGTCGACGAGCGGAGAAGTTCAGCGTTCCCGCGGCGACGCCTTCGGACTTGGCGCAGCCGTCGAAGCGCTACGCCAACCTTCGCTTCGCCCCGGTCCCTTCCTTGTGGAAAGATCGTTATCGCCGCTGAGTGAGCCGAGCGCCGACGTCGAGTTCGTCGTTAGACGCCGGCTTCGAGAGCGACGCGAGCAAAAGGACGCCGCGAGCTTCGATGCTGTCAGCCAAAACGCCGAAGCTAAACGAACCTCCCCAGCATCAGCGGCTCCTAAAACCAGTTCCCTAACCGAAATCCGATGGTTCACTGTACCCATCGATCATTTTGAACAATTCAAGAAAGAGCTAGCAGCCGAAGCAACCATCGAGTCCGAAAGGACACCGGGAGTTATGGAAAATGATTTTGCCCAAAAAACCGGTCGAGAGCTGCTGATAAAAGTCAATATCATCTCGCCGTAGGAATGGTGATGAAAGAGGAAATCGAAGACCGGACGGTTCTAAAAACATCGCGCGGTCAAAGCACAATCGTCACGGACAAATCGGAAAAATTCAGCCAACGAACAGAGTGAACTTGGCACCGTTTAGGTTGGCCAGGGGCATCGGCGACAGCAAACGCCGGTCGGCAGAAAGTACTCTTTGGGCAATTTCCCAATTCACCGGCGGCAGCGGGCTCAGATTACGAATCTGCTCGAGAGTGAAATAGCCCGCGTGGTCGACCTCATGACCATCCGCATCGGGTTCACCGCTAATCGGTCGTAAGAGCAGCACGACGTAGATTCCGTTGCCACTGTCAGGATCGTAGCGACTTCGAAGCCCCAGGACGGCTTCTACTTCAGCCGTCACGCCGGCCTCTTCTAAAACTTCACGTACCACCGCTTGTTCGATGGTTTCGTCCGGCTCGATAAATCCGCCAGGCAGCTGCCAGTTGCCTCTTCCGTGGCGCGAAGCTCGGCGCACGAGCAGGAGCTGGCCGTCACGCACCACAGCGCCTCCGACACCGATGTTGTAGCCTGAGTTGTACCGTTCAGGGATTGCCATACAAAACTACAATCTTATAGAGCCGGGACAATTGTGAAGTCAAGAATCTGCAAAGAAACGGGAGGCGAACTATTGTTCGACTCCCGCCAGTAAGGACATAAGGGAAATTGTCGTGTGCGTTTTAACCGTTAGTCTCGGCCGTAATCCCAACGATTGTCCCGGCGGTCGTAGCGCCGTCCCCACCAATCTGAGTTGTTCCATCCCCACCAGCCCCGGTTCCCATACCGATCATAATTGCCGTAGCTATAATTGCCGTAGCCATATTTGTCGAGGTCCCGGCGAAGTTCCCAGTAGTCATCCCTCAGCTCCCGGCGATCTTGCGCGACCTCGCGCGCACTGTCCCGAACTTCGCCGCGCAATCGCGCGATTTCCGCTGGACTCGCGCCACGTCGTCGGTACGCCCGACGCAGAGCCTCGCGGTCCTGGCCGAATTCTTGGACGTCTCGTCGTAGCTCGGCTCTGTCGTTGTAAATCTCACGCCAGTTCTGCTGGATTTCTTGGCGCGCCGCTTGGCGTCGTGTCTCATATCTGGAACGCCCATAATAATCCGCCTGTGCTGGATTCGGGATGGCAAGAGAAAGCAGCGAGACAATTCCCGCGGCAATTAAAGCGATTGAAGTTTTCCAAGTCATAAAAGGCCTCCTTATGTGTGATTAGACGCACCATCTTGGCACAAGTTAACTTCTTGATGGAGCCGGTTTACGTGTCACGTACAGGTGGAGCAAACGGTTGTTATTGTGGTCGGTTCTTAGCCCAACCTCTTGCTACTCGCGAGATTTTGCCAAACCGACGATAGTCGAATCCTAGCGGTTGTCCGGAGTGAGATGTGTCATCAGGTAGGCTGTTTCTTGCATAGTTGTCGGTAACCGATAGTATGATAATGGTTGCTTCGAAAATTATCAGCGACCCAGGAGCATAAACTTGCCCCATCAACCAGCATACGATCCGACGGACCCGCGATACTATGATGAAAAGGACTTGCGTTCCGAAGTCGAGCGAATTTTCGGCCTGTGCGCTGATTGCCGCATGTGCGTTAAGTTTTGCGGCAGTTTTCCGACGATGTTCAATGCCATCGACGATTACTGCACGGAAGATAAATACGCCGAAGTTGATACCAAAAAACTCAAAGCGGCGGACGTCAGTAAAATCGTCGATCTCTGCTTCCAGTGTAAACTTTGCTACATCAAGTGTCCTTATACGCCCGGTGATCACGACTGGGCGATCGATTTTCCGCGCCTGATCGCCCGCGCTAAAGCCAAAGAGGTTAAGAAAAATGGCGTCCCGCTTGTCGACAAGCTACTCGGCAACCCCGATCTGATCGGTAAAATTGGTACGGCGACGGCGCCTCTGGCAAATTGGGGCAATGAAAATGCGCTCAATCGTCAGCTCATGCACAGCACCGTGGGGATTCACAAAGATAAAAAACTTCCGTCGTTCGCGTCCAAGACTTTTGCGTCACAGTTCGACCGACATGTCAAAACCCCTCAGGTAGAGGCGGCCGGCAGGATCGCATTCTTCTCGACCTGCTACGTGAACTACAATCAACCGGAGATAGGTATCGATACTTTGGCAGTCATGGCCCATAACGATATCGACGTCGTCTTTGCTTATGAACGCTGTTGCGGCATGCCGCTTTGGCATAACGGCGACATGGACGGTGCTATCGAAGCGGCCAAACAAAACGTCGCGGACCTACTCAGTTTTGTCGATGACGGCAGATCCATCGTTGCCACCAACCCGACTTGCTCGCAGATGATCCGCGTAGAATATCCCCGGCTCTTAGGCACTGATGACGCGAGAAAGGTCGCCGCACGGACCATGGACCCGATGGAGTTTCTCGCGCGACTCGCGCAAGAAGGAAAGCTCAAAACGGACTTCAAGACAGGCGCAGGTAGTATTAGTTGTCACATGCCCTGCCACCTGCGCGCGCAGGGCATCGGCTACAAAACGCGCGACGTTCTGGCACTGTTGCCGAATACTACCGTGAAGGTCGTCGAAGACTGCTCGGGCCACGACGGCACCTGGGCAATGAAAAAGGAAAATTTCGAGCAGTCACTGAAGTGGGGCAGCCGGGCATTTAGGGAGATGGCCGAGGGCAATCCCAAAGTGACTTGCTCGGACTGTCCGCTCGCGGCGATTCAGATCGAGCAGGGCAATGGGCGCCGGCCGCTCAATCCGATGCAGATTCTGGCCAGAAGTTATCGCGGTGAACCGATCGGTTGAGCTCGTTTTTGGCGGGTCTTATCGCTGCTATCAATCAGCTCAAGGCAATTCAGTGGCGTTACAGGCGAGGGCTCCGGCATAAGCTCGATTATCCGGTTTCAAGCCGCACATCAAGGCCACTTCGTCCCTATAGAGTGACCAGCTGCGCAGCGCTTCTTCCATCGCCCTAATAATCGCCCCCCGTCTCATCGGCACGACATAATCCAGGATCGCTTTCCATGCTGAGGCACGATGGTTTCCTTCAACCTGGCGGTGTGCCTTGGTGAGTGCGAGCCGATCCACCGACAAACCGTAATACTTGACCAGCGGATGTTCCTCCAATGGCACCGGGGGCTTGTGATTGGAGGGATTCAACGCGGACCGTTCGTCACAGGAACCTTCGACAAAGATTGTCACGATCGCCGCCGCGATATCCCACCCGTAATGCTGGGTCGCCTCGTCGAGAAAGTTTCGATAGCGTTGCGCCGCAGGGAGAAGCTCCACATGCTCGAAGCGGGTCAAATCCATTCCGAGCCCGCGCGGGTATTCCAAGAACAGCAACGGATGCGGGCTGCCGGCGACAAGTCCGCCGGTTTCCTCTTCGTAGAGATTTTCGGCAAGGCTTCTGCGAATAGCGGCAATCGGACAACGGACATACGCGCGTCCAACCATCACCGGGAAGTCGCGGACATAAGTTCCATACTCCTGCTCAAAGTGATAGTGGAGCCGATCTTTAGGCACTCGGCCGGAGGTGAATGCGGGCCAGGCCCAGTGCTTCTTCCGCTCCATCACAGCGAGCATTTGCTCTCGAAACCTTTCCCGATCCATCGACTCCCTCGCAACCGCGGTATTTTGATGAATTTACAGAGCAATGAAGATGCCAAAACCTAAGAGCTTGATCTTCATAGCTTGTCGTACCATCGGACCACCGGCAGAATGGTTACTCTTTCATTATGTCAGTAAAAATCGGGCTGCGTTGCCGGTGCTTCGGAAGCTGGCAAAGCAAAGTATCGACTACCGCGTTTGGGGGGAATGTGGCTGACAGCCTTGGATCGACAGTTGTGCTAAAAATTCTTCCGGCGTGAGTCTACGGTAGCACGACTGCCAAGTCATGACGTGGACCCGGGCAAGCGCCTGCCGCACTTGTCACGCCCACGGCGGGATTTTCTGGAACCCGCGAGCGGTACTGGCCTAAGCTGCTTTGGTCCGCATGGTCACGAACTCTTCCGCCGCCGTCGGGTGAATGCCGATGGTAGCGTCGAACTGCGCCTTAGTGGCGCCGCAGTTGAGCGCCACGGCAAGACCCTGGATGATCTCACCGGCCTCGGGCCCGACCATGTGACAACCCAATACTTTGTCCGTCGTCTGATCGACCACCAGCTTCATCATCGTGCGCTGGTCGGAACCGGTCAGCGTGTGCCTAAGCGGCCGAAACGCTGTCCGATAAATATCGACTCGATAATTTTGCTCGCGCGCTTCTTCCTCGGTAAGACCGACCGTGCCGCAGTTGGGTGTGCTGAAGACCGCTGTGGGCACGTTTAGATAACCAGGCTTGGTCGGCTTATCATTGAACAGTGTATTGGCCACCGCCACGCCTTCGGCGATGGCGACGGGAGTCAGCATCATGCGGTCAGTGCAGTCGCCGATGGCATAAATGCTATCTACGCTCGACTTCGAGTATTCATCGACGACCACCGCGCCGTTGTATTTCAGATTAACCCCGACATTTTCGAGGCCCAGTTTCGGTGTGTTGGAAACCCTGCCCGTGGCATAAAGAATCTGATCAGCCTCGACTACGCTGCTATCGGTTAACGTCGCCCTCAATGTTTTCGCGACCTTTTCGATCTTGACGATGTCGCTCTTGAAGCGCAGGTCGATGCCGCGCTTACGCATCTCTTCCGCCAGGATAGTGCGAATATCGCCATCGAAGCCGCGCAGGAAAAGCTCACCCCAGTAAAGCTGCGTAGTCCGCGCGCCCAAGCCGTGAAAAATCCCGGCAAACTCGACGCCGACGTAACCGCCGCCGACGATAACCACCCTTTCCGGCAATGTGGGAAGACAAAAGGCCTCGTTAGAAGTGATAGCATATTCCGACCCGGGAAACTTTGGCACCATCGGCCAGCTGCCGACGGCGGCGAGTATGTACTTCGCGGTGACCTTCTTGCCGCTGACTATAACCGTGTGTGGATCGATGACTTCGGCATGTGCTTCGATCACCTCGACACCCGCATCGATGAGGATCTTTCGATACACGTCGTTCAGCCGCTGAATCTCTTTATTCTTATTGGCAATTAATGTGGCCCAATCAAAGCGGCTCTCCCCTGCCGTCCAGCCGTAGCCTGCGGCATCCCTGAAATCTTCCGCATAGTGCGATGCATAAACCAGCAGTTTTTTGGGAATACAGCCGACATTCACGCAAGTCCCACCGAGATAGCGCTCCTCGGCGACCGCTACTTTGGCGCCGAATGATGCCGACATTCGGCTCGCGCGCACACCGCCGGAGCCGGCGCCTATGGTAAAAAGATCATAGTCGTATTGGGCCACGTTTCATCACCTCTCACTCAGATAGCCTCGCGAAATTAAAAGTAGCATCGGCCTCGCTAAAAGTCTCGCGTGCTCTTTGACACAACCGATGGATTCATGAACAATGGCGAAACTCTCCGCAATTTGCCCAAGATCACCATGTCAAAAACCGCCGTCGATACTATTTCCGGAAGGCAACGTTTGCTCCAGGCGCTGAGCGCTCTGCAGCATCGCAATTACCGTCTCTACTGGTTCGGCCAGCTCTCCTCGGTTCTGGCGCAAAATATGGAGGGCGTGGCGCAAAGCTGGCTAGTTTTAGAGCTAACCGATTCGCCGCTGCTGCTTGGCCTCACCGGCTTGACCTTTGCCGCGCCAACCATTGCGTTGACTCTTGTCGGCGGCGTGATCGCCGACCGCGCTGACCGCCGCCGCATCATGATTCTCTCCCAGAGTGCCTCCGCTTCGATGTTTTTTTTGCTCGGCACTCTGATCATTATCGAGCGAGTAGCGCTGTGGCACGTCATGAGTCTCACATTCCTTTCCGGCTGCGTGCGCGCCTTCGACCGGCCGAGCCGAATGGCACTGTTGCCGCAAATGGTTCCCAAGGAAGATATTCCAAACGCCGTCGCCGTCGGCGGCACAATTTGGCAGTTCAACCGTCTTCTCGGCCCGGCGGTCGCCGGCATGTTGATTTATTTGCTTGGCATCGGTGCTACCTATTACTTCTGCTTTTGCGCTTCGCTCATCGCCGTTGGCTTGTGGCTAGCTATTCGTCTCGAGTCATCCTTGCCTGCACCCTCCTCTGCCGGAGTCGTGCAGCATATGGCCGAGGGCCTGAACTTCATCCGCAAGAACGAAGTTTTTTATACGTTCATTGGCATGACATTTTTCAACAGTGTCTTCGGTATGTCCTACTCGATCCTAATGCCGGTATTCGCGCGCAGCGTGCTCGACGTTGGCTCTAAAGGCTTCGGCTTTCTGCAGAGCGCGGGGGGCGCAGGCGCGCTCATCGGCGTGCTCCTGGTCGCATGGTTCTCGCATGCCCGCGGCAAAGGCCGCCAGGCGATTCTCGGCGCGATCGCATTCGGTCTCTTGCTGATCGCATTCGCATTTTCAGTATCCTTCCCGTTGTCGCTAATGCTTGCGCTCGCGCTCGGCGTCACCAGCCAGTTTTACATGACGATCATCAGCGCCATCCTGCAAATGAACTTGCCGAACCAACTGCGCGGGCGAGTGATGGGAATCTACGGCCTCACCTGGGACTTAATGCCTGTCGGCGGCATGATCGCCGGTGCTATTGCCGAGTTCGCCGGCGCCCCGATGGCGGTCGGCGTCGGCGGTTTCATGGTGGCCGGCATTGCAGTCGCCGTCATGGTGTGCCGACCTAACATTCGCCGCTTGGAACAGTAACGCGTCCCGTGCTAATCAGGAGCCACGGGCAGCGTCGAATGGCGGAAAAAAAAACCAAGAAAAAACCCGGCGCGCCGCGCAAGCGGCGCAAACTCGCGGGCAAGTCCATCGGACTCACTGCCAAGGAACTGTTGACGACGGAGTCACCTAACGCTGTTGAAGAACTGCAGCGAGCCATCAATGAGGACGGCGGCAAAGTTCTCACCACCTATCGCGAACCTTTCGGCGGCCAGTGGCTGATCCTGGCGGCATTGCCCATCGACCAAGTCGAGCCGACTCCCTATCAGCGCAATCTATCTGACGCCCATGGGCGCAAACTGGAGGGCGTGATCGCCAAGCTCGGGCGTTTCCTCGATCCGATCATCGTCGTGCGCAGAGAAAGCAAAGAGAGCAATACACGCTATTGGACGCCCAATGGCAACCATCGGTTGGCGGCCATGCGGACGCTGGGCGCCAAATGTATTATCGGCATTGTCGTGCCGGAAACTTCCGCGGCGTATAAGATTCTAGCGCTGAATACCGAGAAGGCGCACAATCTGCGCGAGCGCGCGCTGGAAGTCATCAAGATGTACGAGGAGCTCGCTACGCTCGACGAGGCCAACGAAGAAACCTATGCATTGGAGTTCGAGGAGGCTGCCCTGATCACGCTTGGCCTTTGCTATCTTGAAAACGGCCGGTTTAGCGGCGGCGCCTATCATCCGATCCTCCGGCGCTCTGATCAATTCATAAAGAAGCCCCTGGATTCGGCGCTGGAAATTCGCCGCGAACGAGCCAAGGCATTGATGGATCTCGATAAAACCGTCGTGGAAAAAGTCGAAGCGCTCAAAGCCAAAGGCCTCACCAGCCCCTATTTGAAAAGCTTTGTCGTCGCCCGCATCAACCCGATCCGCTTTCGCCCCAAAGATGCAGCGCCACTCAGTTTTGACGAAGTGATGGATCGCATGACCAAAGCCGCGGAAAAAATGAACGTCGAAAAGATCAAGGTCGAAGATCTGGCGAAGTCGGGCGGAGCGCCAGAGGAATGATTGAAGCAGCGAAACCCGATCACGAGGACGCAGACCTTTGCTATGCCTCCGGATACGTCGGCACCATATCTGGCCGATAGCTCCACTGTTTGATCGGCCTGCCCTCCGCTAGGTTTCTCAGCTCGCGCTCCCAAATCTTGCGCAGAAGAAATACCCCGCGGTCGCTGCGGCCAAGATGTTCGTTGCTGCGCACAGCGATTGCGCCTTGGCCTGTTTGCGCGACTTCATCCTCGAGCATGACGAAGTCGATGCGGTTGGGGTCCACGTCGCTGAGGCGAAGTTTACCGGCGAGGATAGCTCGGACCAACTCCGGTCGATCTTGTTCTGCTTTTGCCCGCAACGTCCGCCGCTCTTCGATCCACTCCCGTCCGCGCTCGCCGGTGAGCGCAATCGCACGCACTTCGAAGTGAATATGGTTTTCATCGTCCACCGGAACTTTAAATACCAGAACATCTGCCCGCTTGATCACCGGATCGACCACTTGGCCGTTGATAAAGTTGATGTTAGGCATGCCGAAGAAAAAGGTGAGATCCTTGCCGTCGGGATATTTAACGTAGCGTTTGATACCCCATTCGGACTCCTCGACGGAAATGATCGGGTCGCCAAGCACGACTCGATCTTGCGCCGCGTCCCGGTGCCGCCGGTGTACGAAGCGCACGTGAGCGTTGTCGAGAGAGTTGTCGATATTGTTGAAGTAATTGCAGATCCGCCGCAATCCCGCGACATCGAGAGAGATTTCGGTACTCTCCAATATGGGATAACGCGGAAATGGCGGCGGCTCTCCTTCTCCGACGTAGGCGAAGATCAGGCCGATATATTCTTTCACCGGATAGCCCGGAACGCGGACTTTTTCCGCGAACGTTTGATCTTCGGCCGGCTGTTCGACACATTGCCCCGTGCCATCGTATTTCCAGCCATGATAGAAGCAGCGGATGCACTCACCTTCGACCCAACCTGCGGAAAGCTGCGTTCCACGGTGCGCGCAACGCGGCCCAAGTAGATAGGGAATACCGCTGTCGCCGCGATAGAGCGTAAAGTCTTCGCCCATGATCCGAATCGGCAGCGCCTGGCCGACCGAAAGCTCGTAGGAGCAGCGAACCGGCTGCCAGAACGTCCGCAGGTAACGTCCGGCTAAAGTCTCCGGCCCGGTGTGAACCACTTCGCTAAAATCCATCTTCGCCTCGCTATACGTTCTTTTTAACCGCAGCGCTCCGTTCAATCGGCTTGAACCGTTAGAACGCGTTGCACGTCTTGGACGATCATCGTTTCATCGGCCGAAGACGACAAGGATCCTCTCAGTCTCTGTTCGTGTTTCAAGTCTCCAATGTGCTCGGATAAAATATATGCTCGGGTTGAAATCGGCGCGATACCAAGCCCTGATGAAAAGCGTAATCCAGCATCTTATCCACTTCGGCGCGGGTTTTCTTGAATCCCCAAAGATATGGATCGGGGCCGGCGATCATGCGCTCCTCTTCCCACAGCGTACGATACCACAATGCTGTCATGTGAATCCGCTGTCGATCGAGCCAGCGATAACATTCCTGCTTAGCCTCCTGCCACGCATCGAACATGCTTATCGCCACCCAAGGATATTTTTCCAGCATGGCGGTTTTGATCACGAGCGTGTGCTGGATCGGAAAGAAGCCTGTCTTTTTGTAATAACGTCTTTCCTCTTCCGCATAGTTGGGAATTAAGAACTCAATATCCGGATGGCCGAAGGGCGCCCAGGTTTCTGTCGTGATCCCAGCATCGATACTTCCGGCAACGAGAAGATCGTGAAGTTTGGCGCCTTGAGGCGCAATCTCAAGCTTGAGCCAAGGCGGCGGCTGCCATTGACCGATCTTTTCGCCCCAATTGGCTACCCAAGTAATCGACTTGAGATCGACGCCATATTCGTCTTCCAAGATGCCGCGCGCCCAAAGCGCCGTCGTCGTGAACCACGTCTGTAAACCGACTCGCTTACCGTTGAGATCGGCGGGAGTACGAATCCCCGAGCGTTTGTTGATGTAGATATACGAATGGCGAAACATGCGCTTGACGAAGATCGGAATCGCCGTCAATCCCAGAGTTCTTTGTTCCAGATCGGCCATGTAGATACCGGTGAAAAATTCCGCGATGTCGAACTTTCCCTCGCGCGCGTCGCGCTGCCGGCTACGATCGTCCGAGTTGACGTGAATTTCCAGGTCGATGTCACGAGGCTTGATCCGTCCATCGATGAGCGGTTGGCTTCGGTCATAGAGCGCGCAAGTCATGCTAAGTTTTAACGCCATGCTGAAGATATTTCCTTCGTGCTCTTCGTACTACTATGCTTCGAAATTTTCGCGGCTCGCGCAAATTGCCGGAAGACTCACCGCAGAGGCGCGGAGGGCACGGAGGATGAGATTCTAAAAAAATAACTCTGCGCTCTCAGCGTCTCTGTGGTGAATATTTTTCTTTCTTCGCTTGCGGCTTCGCCGCGCTAGGTCCTTCGTGGTGAGAACCAACCCCGACCTACGGCCCGGGTCTCCAACCTTTGGATTGCAATTCGGTCATCACTTTTCGCGCCAGCGAGAAATCAAAAATCTTTGCCAATGGCGGTGCTTCTTTGAGATCGAGTCGCTTGAGCACATGCTCAACTGCTTTCGCTTGCATCTCCGGGTTAAGCGTTCCGTCTTGAGTCATCGCCGGCTTCACAACGTGATCGTACGCCTTCGCGGCAACGCTTTCATTGACCTGCAGATAACGCGCGACGATGGGAATCGTGCCGGTGCGATTTTCCTTGATATAGAGAAATCCCTTGTACGTGCCACGGAGGAATCTCTCCATCTGCGTCGGATCTGACTGCAGCGAGGCGTCTCGCACGAGAATGCTTCCTTGGAGCTCGACCAGATCTTGCTTTGGGAAGGATACCAATTCGCGAAATCCACCTTCCTCGGCTTTGAAAGTAACGGGAGGTGAAAGCATAGCCGCATCGACAATCCCGCTTTGCAGCCCAGAAAAAATCGTCGGCATCACACCGAGGCTAAGAACGGCCACGTCGCGATTGGCATCGAGCCCGTTCTGTCGCAAGATTTCCCGCAGCAGGGAGTCAGGTCCGCTGCCGATACCGGACACGCCGACGCGTTTACCTTTCAGTGCTTTGACATCGCGAATCTCCGGTTTCGCGTAGAGCCAAAACATCGCCCGGTTATAGGTGGTAAACAGAAACTTGAACGGCGAGCCGCGCAACAGCGGCGGCAAGCCGGCGCCTCCCACGGTGGCAATCGCGACGTCGCCACTCAACAAGGCGCGGCTGGCGGTTGGTGCGCTCATGAGAACCAGCTCGGCGTCCAACCCCTCTGCGCGATAATATCCTTTGTCCCTCGCGATCATGAACGGCAGCACCGCCTGCGTCGTGCTTGGCATCGCGACTTTCACAACCTCGGCTTCGCCGTCCGGCAACCATGCGATCACGAAAAACAACAATAGCACTGATACGAGTCCCACCTTATCTCCCATCTAAATACGTGTTTGAGTTACGATCAACGCCTAGGATTCCTCGATGCCCATGATCTTTGGCAATAGGGGCTCGACTAATGTCGCGCCCGCAAGTGACAAACCGAGCCGTTGTGCCATCTCAATCGCCGGCGCAAGGCTTTTTTGAAACACTTCAGTGCGTTTGCGGCGAATCTCAATGGGGTCTTGTGGTAGCTTGAACCTGTCAAGCCAATTATCTGCGACGAAACTTTGCGCCGAGCTCATATGCATCACTTTCTGCAAGGCCGCGAAGTCTAAACCGCTTTGCCCGGCGAGCAGCTCGGCTTCATGGGCTGCAAGCATGTTGATGCAGGTCACGACTTGCACGATCATCTTCGCCGCGGCGCCGCTGCCCAGAGCGCCCATATGAAAGATATTCGCCGCGGACGTAGCCAACACCTCGCGGCAACGATCGAGGATCGCCTGCTCACCGCCGACCATATAACAAAGTGACTTCTCCCGAGCGCCGGTCTCGCCGCCGCTAACCGGCGCATCGATGACGTGCACACTGTTGGTTTCGGCAGCCTTTGCCATTTTCCTGACTGTTTCTGGATAGACCGTGCTGTGAATCGCGACAATGGTTCCCGGACGTGACCCTGCGAGTACACCGCGATTGCCGAGCAACACCTCCTCCACCTGCGCATCGTCGACGACCGCAAGCTCTATAACATCCGTTCCAGCGGCCACCTCTTTTGGCGAGTGAGCGGCCGTCGCTCCGCAGTCCGCTAATTCTCTCACAGCCTGTTCGCGTAAGTCGTACACGGTGAGATCGTAGCCGGCGTTAAGAACGTTAATCGCCATCGGTTTACCGATGCGGCCCAGTCCGATGAATCCGACTCTGATCATTTTCCGGCTCGTTTGCAAAAAATTCGGCTTAGAAGCTTGTGAATCATAGGTTATCCGCTATCTGATTGTCCAGTTATTCGCGCGCGTCGCTTGACGCCAACTCGGCACAAGTGCTTAGATCCGATCGCTATCTACAATTCGACTGTCTGCAAAGGAGGCAAAATTCATGGCTGAAACTCAAAAAGAATATCTCGTCGGCACCGTCCGCCCTACCAATCGTCCCGAAGCCGGACAGGAGCTCGATCTCGACTCTCTGATCCCGGCAAAGATCAAGTTCGTTTATCTGACGATGAACTTCACGCGCGGCACGGAGGAAGAGTTCAGTATGTCGATGCCAGGTTACGAAGAAAAAGCTGCCGAGCTGGCAACGATGGGCGCCGACTTGGTTCGCCCAAGCGGCGCTCCGCCGTTCATGCTACTCGGTTACCAAAAAGAACAGGAGCTGATTAGCAGCTGGGAGAAAAAGTACGGCGTGCAGATGTTTACGTCCGGGCAGAATCACGTGCATGCGCTGCGCACCCTCGGCATGAAAAGGTTTGTCGGCGCGACCTATTTCCCCGAAAAGATGAACAATATCTTCGCGCGCTATTTTACCGACGCAGGATTCCAAGTGCTGGCGATGGAGGGAATTGACTCGCCCTTCGCTGCCGTGCCGAGCGTACCGCCCGAGCAAATACTTGAATTCATGAAGCGCATCGCCGCCAAACACAAGGACGCCGACGGAATTTACATGCTCGGCTCGGCATGGAAAACCGTGGAGATCATCGATCGTTTGGAAAAAGACACCGGCTTAACCGTCGTCCACGCCGGCCCCGCGCGGGCATGGGAAACGCAATTGCGCCTCGGCCTCCGCCATCCGATCCCGGGATACGGACGATTGCTCGCGGATATGCCATCCTAGCTGCTAAATCTCGCGGTCGATTGCGAATATTTGTTGTATCGGACGGAACGGGTGAGGAGGTGACCAGCTGTGGTCGGTAAACTTCTGGTAATGCTTCTCGTGGCAACGTCGTTTGTCCACGCCATTGGCACCGCTTTCGCGCAAGACAAGATCCGCATCGCCTGGGCCGGTGCCAGCCCCGCCAACGCGGCTGTGTGGGTGCTACAAGAAAAAAAGTTGCTGCAAAAATACGCAGTCGAGCCTGAGATCATCAGCATCAGCGCAAGCCCGATCGTTTTGCAGGCTCTATTGGCGGGTGAAATCGACGTCTCCGCGACATCGGTCGCGACGCTCGTGAGTTCCCGTTTAGCGGGAGCGGACACCGTAATGATTCTCGGCATGGTTCGCACCTTCGTTGATCATATTATCACCGCGCAAAACATCTCCAGCGCCGAGCAATTGAAGGGCAAGATCGGCGGCGTCAATCGGATCGGCAGCACTTCTGATCTCGGTTTGCGCTTTGCTCTAAGACGGCTGGGAATCGATCCGGACAAGGATGCAAAGATTATAACCGCCGGCGGCAACCCGGAGCGTTTCGCAGCGCTGTCGAAGGGCGTGATCAACTTTACCATTATCCCAGAGCCCTTCGTGCGCCAAGCGTTGCAGCTAGGATTTCGCGATCTTTTCGATATCGGCTCGTTGAAGATTCCCTTCTGGTGGAACAGCGTGTTGTCGCGCGAAGCGATCGTCAAAGCGAAACGGCCGCTGCTTTTGAAATTCTCTCGCGCGATGATCGAGGCGATTCACTTCAACAAAACCCATAAGGAAGAGGCAAAAGCGATTTGGGGAAAATACTTGAAACTCTCCGACCAAGAGGGTCTCGAACGTGCGTGGCATGCTTACACGGCGGCCTATCCGGATAATTTACTGCCGACGCCCGAAGGCGTGAAAACCGCGCTCGATGATCTCGCTCCGCGGGATCCCAGAGCGGCAGCGGCCGACCCTCGGGTTTTCGTCGACGCGAGCCTAGTGCGGGAGATCGAAGCAACCGGTTTCGTTAAACAGCTTTACAAAAGATAGGCGGGTGGCGCGAGGCGTGAACCGTTAGGGCACGGCCTGCCGTGCCCTGCCAGCGAGTTTCTCTTTGCGCCCTTTGCGTTCTCTGCGGCTAAATACTTTGTGCGCTATATACTACTATTCTTGAAAATTTCCGCGCCTTGCGCAAATTTTTCGCCAGTCAATCTGGGATTTACTCGCGCCAAGACGCCAAGAACGCAAAGTGACGGGCCTGTCATCCCGAGCAAAATGCTAGCGATCTAAGAAAGATTTCTCCCTTTGGTCGAAATGACAAAGCTTTTTTCTTGGCGGCATTTGCGCCTTTGCGCGAGACATTCCGATTTGGTTGCGGCTCTGCCGCGCTAGGCGCTTTGTGGTTAATTCTTTCTTCTCACTTACGCGTACCGCGACATCGTCTGTGGTCGATAGTCATCCGGGGCCTTGGTGACCACCAGCT
>DASPXM010000138.1:0-4075 GCA_035637295.1 Verrucomicrobiia bacterium | reverse complement strand
TGGTTGCGGCGCAGCCGCGCTAGGTTCTTTGTGGTTAATTCTCTTCGTGGTCTTCGTGTCTGTCTGTCCTCACTTGCCGACGGCCTGCGCTTTCGGAAAGCCGTAGGCTTCGAAGACTTTCTTTTGCAGTTCTTCGAGCTTGGGCGCATGTTCCCACCCTACCAGGCTAACCTTTTTTCCTTGGGTCAACTGATACGGTGTCGTGCCGGGAACAAAAACCGAACCTTTAAAGTCCTTATTGATAATGTTTTGGGTTTCCGGACCGGCGATAAACTCCAGCCACAACAGACCGGCATAAGGCGAGGCAGCTTTGTCAAAGACCGCTTCGTGATCGGCAATACGAATGGGGACAGGTTCAACAACCTTATAGGCCAGCGCTCCACCACGGTCCTTATCCATGGCCCTTTTGGTGCTGTTCAAATTAGCCCCAAGAAGCATCGCATATTCTCCCGCCGCCATGGCGGCGATGGTTCGCGAATGGCCGCGAATCCAGATTGGATTCTGTGCTGCCAGACCTTTGGCGAACTGCAGAGTTTTTTCCAATCCCCAAAGCGGCACCAAGTTGGCCACTTCTTGCGGGCGGATATCGACCACGAATTTTCGCCCTTTGAACTCGGGTTTCAAAAAATCCTCCCAGGTATTCGGCACCTTATCCTCGGAAATTAGTTTCTTGTTGTAGGTCACAACCTGCGTATTGGTCGTATAGGACACGATATTGCGATTAACTGGATCGATCATTCCCACCGGGATCTGCAGCACCCCCTGTTGAGCCATGCCCAGAACATCGAACTTTTTTTGATACGGAAAATAGTCGTCGTAGAAATCCGTCGTCAGGTAGTTCACGTCCCAGCCGCTGGCCGTGCCCGATTTCATTTCCAAAAGCATCCGCTGGTAGGTATCGGTGCCGGCGATCTCTTCGGCGCGGATATCGATAAATGGATACTTTTTCTTGAAAGCCTCGGAGACCGGTTTGAGATTTTCCATTTCGAGAGAACTTATGACTCGGAGTTTTCCTTCTCTTTTGGCTTTAGCGATGATTTCGTCACGGCCCACCTCAAAGATAAAACCTTTGGACTCAGATTCCTGCTTTGCCTTCTGTAATGCAGCACCCGCAACCGCGGCATTGGCCACAGCCGGCACGTCGAGGATCAGCAGAATAAGAGCCAGCAATAAAATCCAGGGATTATGAAGCTTCACCTTACACCTCCATTATCCGGTTCGCGTTCCATGAGCTTCTCCTTTTTGCAGGTAGGGGTCGCCAGAAATACAGATCATAGACTCAACAGAGCCGCAAGATGGGCGACATCGGGCAAGTTTTCTAAATTCCGTACCCCCTCAATTATTGACAGTGAGCGCTGCTCGCCTAGTACCGGCACACTCAGCAACAGAAACTTCTGTTCCACCTCCCGAGCGGATAGGGGGTTATAGGGCGCTCCCGGCAGACGATCCACTAAGATGCTCACGTGGCGGCCATCCACGCTGTTGATCTCGACGATGGCGGAGCGCACCGCAGGAAATTTTTTGGTCAACTCGGTATCGGCGACGATCTCAACCCGGTTTTTTAATTCGAGCACCTGCGGGTCATGCATGCGTTCAAAATCGTGGGAGTTCTGAAAGTCGATTTTCCCGTCGAGCATGGCTACGGCGAGCATGTACTGGCAGTTGACGTCCGGCATATGGCGGTCGTTGATCGTGCGTGCCTGGGTCTCAGGAAGCCGCACAACGATCTTTTGGATTTGCTTGCCTTCAAGATGATGCTCTTTCACGAGAGTGAAATAGCCCTCGAGCGTTGCCTGCATCGGCTGTCCTGCGGGGTATTTCTTGATGCTGGTATCGAGAATCTCATAACGGGAGCCAAGCTCCTTGATCACTTCTTCTGGTCGGGAGTTTTCCGAGAATGCCTTGAAGAAATTTTCTTCGCCTTCAAAAACCGTCGCGGTCCCGGTGAATCCCGCCTGCGCCATCAGAGCCGCGGTGAGACCGTTTCGCGCCGGCGCTCCCGAGAAACACAACGCCTTATCGATGTGTTCGGGATCTTGGCGCCAGGTATTGATCCCGCATGCCTGGGTTCCGGCTAGCGCCAACGCGTGGCAGACTTGCTGAGTGCTAGCCGCCAACAGGCGGCTGGCGGCAGCCGCCGCGCCGAAAACGGAGCACAGCGAACCGGCATGAAGACCGCGCTTGCCCATCCACGCCCGATCGACGGCCTTGTTGATCCGGCACATGACGTCGTAACCAAGGACAACGGCGATCATGAGATCGCGTCCGGAGCGATGCCGCGTTTCCGCCACCGCGAGCGCCACCGGAAGAATGACCGACCCGGGATGAGTAACGGTCGGAAAATGCGCGTCATCGGTCTCGTCCGCGTGCGCCGTCATGGCATTGGCCAATGCGGCGAATAGCGGACTACTGCGCAGATCCGTCGCCACGACGGTGGCATCACGAGGTCCACCCTGACCGCGGACGAAGTCAATGGCGACCTTTCCCGGCTTTAGCGTCGAACCGGAAACCATCGCGCCAATGGTATCGAGGATATGAATCCTAGCGCGCTCGATGATTGGCTGTGGCAACTGCGCTGCCCGATCGCTGACAATGTACCGACTCAATGAATCCGTTAGATTAAGTTCGTCCGCCATAACAGCCTCTGCAAATTTTCAAATCCCAGGACCCTGATTCATATTCCCTCTCCCTCTGGGAGAGGGTCAGAGTGAGGGCCCTCAATCCTCTGTCGTGACCGTCCAGCAACGTAGAGCCGAATCAACTCCGTTAAAGCCGTAACATCAGATAATTCGTCAAGCTTATCGACCGTCGCGATGATCTTTTCAATATTTGGCTCCTTGAGCACCCGCGCCGCGTTGTCGCGAAACTTCCCTACCCATTCATCGCGCGACAAAGGATAACGCCAATGGCTGCGCGGCAGCGGCTCGGCGGCGCTGACTTCTTTGCCGTCTCGCAGCTTGATCGCGACGGTCTCATAAACGATGTCCGGATTAGGTGGAATCGATGGATCGACACGCAGGCTCATCTTCTTGAGCAGCTGTTGCACATCGACAGCCAAAGCGCGCTCGTCGTGAAAGCTCTCAATGGTCAACTTTTGATCCAGGATCGCCATTGCGACGTGATACTGATAACTGAATTTCCCTTCTAAACCGCTGCGAACATTGGGACGGTTGAAGTGGCCGCGGCGCGGCACGACAAGCTCGATGGAATCGATTTGATCCGTCTTAATGTTGTGCTTTTTGACGAGCTGCAACGCGGCCTCGAAGGTGTGATGCAGGTGATAGCCGCTGGGGTACATCTTGATCCCGATGCCGGGCATTGCGAGGTGATATGGTTTGCCGAGAGTCGCGGTGAGTTGCCAGTTCTCCGATGATACGTCGGGGTAGAAGGTTTCAAAAAAAGCGCCATCCAAAACATTAGGATTGGCGGAAAAACCGTCGGCGGCGAGCATGGCTGCGACCACGCCGTTGCGCGCTCCGTGGCCGGAGTGGAATGGCTTGGTCATCGTGCCGCTGTGCGAGCCGATGCCGCTGGCTTCGGATGATGCGATACCGAAAGCGATCTGTAAGCGCGGCACGTCTAACCTTAGGAGTTTGCCGACCGCCGAGGTGGCGCCAAACGTTCCAAAGACTGGCGTGGGATGCCACCCGCCACGGCGATCGGCGCAGCAGTGGAGTTTTCCGGTGATCTCGTAGGCAGCCACCTGGGCAACCAACAGCTGACGGCCCGACGCGCGCAGCGATTCAGCGATCGCCAAAGCCGCGGGAAAAGTCACGCCGGTCGGGTGCGCGCCCGGCAGCCACATGTCGTCGTAATCGGTAGCGTGACAAAAGATGCCGTTGGCGAACGCAGCCTGCGGCGCCGAGGTGCGGAGCTTGGTACCCCAAACCGTGCACTCCGCTGTGCCACCGGTCCGTTCGACGAACTTGAGCGCTATCTTCCCGACTTCTTGCGTGCTGCCGGCCAGGGCGACGCCGATGACATCTAAGATCTGTCGCTTGGCGCGCTCCACAACCTCACGCGGGATATCTTCGTACTTTAGCTCGCTGACAAAACGGGCGATGACTTCTGTGTT
>DASPXM010000137.1:0-24529 GCA_035637295.1 Verrucomicrobiia bacterium | reverse complement strand
GGTATCTAAACGCTACCGACTTACGGCGTCGAACAGATGGAGCTGTTTGGTGTGGCCTTCGTCTTCGAAGTGAACGGGATAATTGGCAGTGAAGCAGGCGTCGCAGAAGCCTTGATCTTGGCCATCGAAATAGGCGTACATGCCGTCGCGGCTCAAGTACGCGAGTGTATCGGCTTCGATGAAGCGACGAATATCTTCCACGCTATTGGACGCGGCGATCAGTTCGGAGCGGGTCGGCGTATCGATGCCGTAGTAGCAGGGGCTGATCGTCGCCGGCGAGCTGATCCGCATGTGCACCTCTTTGGCGCCGGCGTCGCGCAGCATGCGAATGATCTTGCGGCTCGTGGTGCCGCGCACGATGGAATCGTCGACGACCACTACGCGCTTGCCTTCCAAGACGTCGCGCTGAGCGTTGAGCTTGATCTTCACGCCGAAATTGCGAATCGTCTGCTGCGGCTCGATGAACGTCCGGCCAACGTAGTGGTTGCGAATCAGTCCAAATTCCAATGGGATCTTCGACTCCTCGGCGTAACCGATGGCCGCCGGCACGCCGGAGTCGGGTACGGGTGTCACCAAATCTGCCTCTACACCGCTTTCCCGCGCCAGCTGGCGGCCGAGCGCTTTGCGCACCCGATAGACGTTGTGCCCGAAGAGCTTGCTGTCCGGACGCGCGAAATAGATATATTCGAAAATACACTTGGCATGTGGCGCCGGCAGAAAAGGCTTGCGCGATTCCATCATACCGCCCGGGCCGATCGTGATAATTTCTCCCGGCTCTATGTCGCGGAGGTATTCGGCTTCAATCAGGTCTAACGCGCAAGTCTCCGACGCGACGACATAGGCGCCGCGATTCTTTCCTTCGGCGAACTTTCCTAGCACCAGGGGACGAAAGCCATAGGGATCGCGCGCCGCAATCATTTTGTCCAGGGTGAGGAATAACAGCGAATAGGCGCCGCGCACGCGGCTCAACGCTTCGATGATCCGGTGCATGAGCAAAGCTTCTTTCGAAGTGGCGATCAGATGGATGATCACTTCGGTGTCGGTGGTCGACTGAAAGATCGATCCGGAATGCTCCAATTCCTCGCGCAGCAACGCGCCGTTGACGAGATTGCCATTGTGCGAGATCGCGATCGGCCCTTGCGAATACTCGACCACGAACGGCTGAGCGTTTTTGAGATGACTCTGGCCGGTTGTCGAGTAGCGATTGTGGCCGATGGCGCTTGCCCCCTCCAAGCGCTTGATCACGTCTTCGTGAAATGCGTCGGCAACCAAGCCCATCTGGCGATGGGAAATCAGCCCCTTGCCGTCCGAAGAGACGATGCCGCAAGATTCCTGGCCGCGATGCTGCAGAGCATAGAGACCGAGGTAAACCATATTGGCCGCCTCGGGGTGACCGTACACGCCCATGACGGCGCATTCTTCGTGAAATTTATCCGCCATCTACCACGTTGAACCTTGAACTCTTGAACCCTTGAACGAAATTATTTCAACCTCGCCGTCAACCCTGTCGACCAAATGGCTCTAAGCTCTTCCACGGGCAACTGCAACAACGACTGGATGACGAAACGCGCTCCACCCACGGTGCCGATGACCTGCGCAGGAACGGCGCACCGTGCCGCAATATCGTTGAGCCGCCCGACATTTTCTTCCTTGAGCGAAACGACGATGCGTGACTGCGACTCGCTGAACAAGAGGGCATCGGCACGGATCATCTCGCGCGTGTCGATCCGTACGCCGAGAGGCTTTTCCGGGCCGCCGATGCAACACTCGGCCAACGTGACCGCCAGGCCACCGTCGGAAACGTCATGGGCCGAACAGAGCAGTTCCTGCTCTATAGCATCGAGACAACAATTTTGCACCGCCTGCTCCATCTTGAGATCGATCCACGGCGGCGTGCCGCGCGTCAACCCATGAACCCATTTGAGATACTCGCTGCCGCCCAACTCTTCGCGCGTCCGGCCCAGCAAAACCACCGCATCGCCCGGGGTTTTGAACCAGGGCGTTACCACGCGCTGGACTTTTTCCAGCAGCCCAACCATGCCAATCGTCGGCGTGGGATGAATGGGCGTGCCGTCAGTCTCATTATAGAAACTCACGTTGCCGCTCACAACCGGCACATTGAGAGCCACACAAGCGTCGCGCATGCCTTGAATGACTTGGGCAAATTGCCACATGACGGTCGGATTCTCCGGGCTACCGAAATTCAGGCAATCGGTCAAACCAATCGGGCGGGCGCCAACGCAGGCGAGATTGCGCGCCGCCTCCGCGACCGCCAATACGCCCCCTACATAAGGATCCAAATAACAATATCGGCCATTGCCGTCGACCGTGAGCGCTAGACCCTTTTGCGTGCCCTTGACACGGATCACTGCGGCATCCGCGCCGGGCGCAACCACAGTATTCGTGCGCACGAAATGATCGTATTGTCGAAAGATCCACTCCTTCGATGCGATATTCGGTGAAGCCAGCAGCTGTTTGAATGTCGCAGCGAGATCCTTTGGTTCTCTCACGGTTGCAAGATCCAACTGCTGCAATTGGTCATGGTCGGCGGGCCGCGTCGCCGGCCGCTGGTAAGCCGGAGCTTCTTTGGTCAACGCGCGGATCGGAATCCGCGCCACCTCGTCGCCGTCCCACAGCGCGCGGAACAGCTGGTCATCAGTGACGCGGCCGATCACCACGGCGTCAAGATCCCATTTGTCGAAGATCTTTTTAATCGCCTCTTCGCTGCCGCGCTTGGCGACCAGGAGCATACGTTCCTGCGACTCCGAGAGTAGAATCTCGTAGGGCGTCATGCTTTTTTCGCGCAAGGGCACGCGGGAGAGATCAAGCTCGACTCCGCAGCCGCCGCGCCCAGCCATCTCGGACGACGAACTGGTCAGACCGGCGGCGCCCATGTCCTGAATGCCGACAATGTAATCCTTCTCCATCAATTCCAAGCAGGCTTCCAAGAGCAACTTCTCGGTGAACGGGTCGCCCACTTGCACCGTCGGCCGGCGCTGTTCCTTCTCTTCAGAAAATGACTCAGAGGCCATCGTGGCGCCGTGAATGCCGTCCCGGCCCGTCTTCGAACCAACGTACATCACCGGGTTATCGATGCCCTTGGCGATGCCGGTGAAGATTTGTTTTTTCTTGACGATGCCGAGGGTAAAAGCATTGACGAGAATATTGGCGTTGTAGCACTCGTCGAAGAAGCATTCGCCGCCCACCGTGGGCACCCCGATACAGTTGCCGTAGCCGCCGATGCCGGCGACCACGCCGGACAGCAAGTAGCGCGTGCGCGGGTGACCGACGCTGCCAAAACGCAGCGAGTTGAGCGACGCGATGGGCCGCGCGCCCATGGTGAAGATATCGCGCAGGATGCCGCCCACTCCAGTGGCCGCGCCTTGATAGGGCTCAATGAATGACGGATGGTTATGGCTTTCCATCTTGAACGCGACGGCCAGCCCGCCGCCGATATCGACAATGCCGGCATTTTCGCCAGGCCCCTGTAAAACACGCGGGCCTTCCGTCGGAAGGTTTTTGAGATAGTGGCGCGAGCTCTTATAGCTACAGTGCTCCGACCACATCACCGAGAACACGCCCAGCTCGGTATAGTTCGGCTCGCGCCCGAGTGCTTTTACGATCTTTTGGTATTCGTCGGGCGTGATTCCATGGCTGGCGACCAGCTCCGCCGTCACCGCCGGCTGTGCAAGGTGTGTTGCCTGCAGCTTAGCCATGCGACTTCGCTCTATCAGCGCAAGCCGCCGCGATCGATGTAAAGATTTTAGCACCGTCGTCGCTGCCTAGAATCCTGTTGCAGGCGACTTCCGGATGGGGCATGAGGCCGAAGACGTTTCGCTTTTCGTTGCATATGCCCGCAATATTTTCCCAAGAACCATTGGGATTGGCCGCCGCTGCCGGCCTGCCTTTGGCGTCGACATAGCGGAGCAAGATTTGCCGGTTTTTGTGCAAACGCTCGAGGGTTTGCAGATCGGCGTAGTAACAGCCTTCGCCATGTTTGATCGGCATTTTGAGCAGCTGGCCTTTTTTTAGGGCGCCGGTAAACGGCGTATCGGTTTCTTCGGTCCGCAGATAAACGGGTTGGCAAACAAACTGCAGGCCGGCGTTGCGCATCAAGGCACCGGGCAGCAAACCAGACTCGCAGAGGATCTGAAAACCATTGCAAATGCCGAGTACCAGCCCGCCGCTCCGCGCGAACTTGACCACGCCCTGCATGATCGGCGAGAAGCGCGCCATGGCGCCGCAACGCAGATAATCACCGTAGGAAAATCCACCCGGCAGCACGATGCAATCGTAATTGCCGGCAAGCTCATCTTTGTGCCAAAGGAACTTGACCTTCTGCCTCAATTCTAATTTGAGGCTGTCGAACACGTCCTGGTCGTCACAAGAGCCTGGAAAAGTAATAACACCCCAACGCATGGTCAGTCCTGAGTAACGAGTGCTAAGTGCTGAACCGGGAATACCGCAAAGGGAAATGCGCTTATCTCCGTACTCATCACTCAGGACTCAGAACTAATTTCAAAGCGGTAGTCTTCGATGACGAGATTCGCCAATAGCTTATCACACATTTCACGGACGCGAAGCTCTGCAACAGCCCGCGACGGAGCATCGACATTGAGCTCGAGATATTTTCCCGCTCGGACGTTCTGCACCTCGCCGTAGCCAAGCGTGTGCAACGAGCGCTCGATGGCATTTCCTTGCGGATCAAGGACGCCCTCTTTAAGCAAAACGAAAATCCTAACGCGCATAATCGATCAACCTTCAGTCAATCTATCCCTAATGAAACACGCGGCGGAAAATAAAATCGATGTTGGTCAAATGTTGTTTCACACTCCAAAGTGCTTCAATCTCCTTCGACGACAAATACCGGCGGATCTCCCCGTCGGCCAGCAGCTCCCGCTTGAGATCCCCGCCTTCTCTGCCACCCTTCAAGGCATGGCGCTGCACCATGCGGTAGGCGACGTCGCGGGAGATACCTTTGTCGACTAACGCAAGCAAAACTCTCTCGGAGAAAACCGCGCCACCGCTTTTTTCCAGATTGCGCTTCATATTCTCCGGATAGACGCAGAGATTGCCAAGCACATAGGTCATGCGCCGTAGCATGAAGTTGAGCGCGATCGTCGCGTCCGGCGCGATCACTCGCTCGACCGAAGAGTGACTGATATCGCGCTCATGCCACAGCGGAACATTTTCCATGGCGGCAACGGCGTAGGAGCGCAACAAGCGCGCCAGTCCTGAGACATTTTCCGATAGGATCGGGTTACGTTTGTGCGGCATCGCCGATGAGCCCTTCTGCCCTTGGGTAAAAGGTTCTTCGGCTTCTTGGACTTCGGTGCGCTGCAAATGGCGCACTTCGACGGCGAACTTTTCCAGCGAGCTGGCAATAATCGCTAAGGTCGCAAAATAATACGCATGGCGGTCGCGCTGAATAATCTGGTTGGAAATCAGCGCCGGTTTAAGCCCGCTCTGTTTGCACACGTAGGCTTCAACCCTGGGTGAGATCTGCGCGAAAGTCCCGACCGCCCCTGAAATCTGACCCACACAAATATCCTCGACTGCTTTTTGAAACCGGGAGAGATGGCGCGTCATTTCCTGATACCAGAGAGCGAGCTTCAAGCCGAAGGTGATCGGCTCGGCGTGTACGCCGTGGGTCCGGCCGATCATCACCGTCCACTTGTATTTGTGCGCTTGACGGTGGAGCACCCGCATCAAATCCTTGATGTCCCGCTCGAGGATTGCCGACGCTTCTTTGAACTGAATCGCCAGCGCCGTATCCATGACGTCGGAAGAGGTCATGCCAACGTGAAGATAACGGGCGTCGTCGCCGATCGATTCCGCCACCGAGCTCAGGAATGCGATGATTTCGTGTTTGACCTCGCTTTCGATCTCGCGGATGCGCTTGACATTAAAGCGAGCTTTCTTGCGGATGCGCGCTATCGCGGCTTTCGGGACTTTACCGAGCCGCGCGAGGCCTTCCGCGGCGAGGATTTCGACATCGAGCCACTTTTGGAAGCCATTTTCTTCCGACCAGATGCGGCCCATTTCCGGTCGGGTGTAACGAGAAATCATGCTTCCAAGATGCCCTTTGATCGTTCAAAAGTTCAACGTTCAAAGAATGATCGTCCTCGGATTTGGTCTTCCTTTGAACTTTTGAACTTTGAACCTTGAACTTAGCTTTTCTTATCCGTATGACCGAACCCGCCCGCTTGACGCGCCGACGACGCAAGGTCGTCCACTTCGTGCCACTGCGCTCGAGCGATGCGCTGCACGATCATCTGGGCGATGCGCTGGCCGCGTTGGATAATGATCGGCTCGGCACCTAAATTGATAGCGATCACCTGAATTTCGCCGCGATAATCGGCGTCGATGGTTCCGGGACTGTTCGCCAATGTCAATCCTTGATTGAGCGCGAGTCCGCTGCGCGGCCGAATCTGCGCTTCAAAACCAGCCGGCAAAGCAATCGCGAACCCCGTGGGAATTAAAGCCCGCTCCATCGGCGCCAGATGCAGATCATTCTCGATGTCCGCGCAGAGATCCATGCCCGCTGCGCCCGCGGTCATATATGCAGGCAGGGCCAGGGATTTCGCGCTTGGCCGCAGGCGTTTGATCTCAATGCGAACTTCTTCCACCGCTCATCATCCCGCAGGACCCAAACGACCGCGGCTCAGTGCTTCATGTTTAGATTTTTAAGCTGGAAATTATCGTTGAAATCGCCCAGGAGTGTCAGCGTCATGCCGTCTGAGCGGAACAGCGCGCCGGCCAACTCCACGACTTCATCACGAGATACGGCGCGGATCCGTTGGCAAATCTCGTCTGTAGTCACCATCTGACCAAAGTAGATTTCGTTGCGCGCGATATGGCTCATCCACGAATCCGTCGACTCTAAGCCGAGCATCATGCTGCCGACCAGCTGGCCTTGGGTGCGCCGTAGTTCCTCGTCCGTCATTTCACCAGCGGCCAGTTTGCCCAGCTCCTTCAGAATCAGTTCGACGACCTCTTCCGTCGATTCGATGCTTGTGCCGGCATAGACGCCCAGGTAACCGACGTCTTTATACGACGTCGAGAAGGAATAAACGGAGTAGGCTTTGCCGCGCTTCTCACGGATCTCCTGAAACAGCCGCGAGCTCATGCCGCCGCCGAGCAGCGTGTTGAGCACGTAGGCCGCGTAGCGCTTGGGATGAGCCTGGTGAATCCCCGCCACACCCAGACAAAGATGAGCTTGTTCCAGTGATTTCGCGTGAGAAAAAACACCGCTCCCCATCTTCGGCACGGTCTCGCCTTCCAGGCTGAGTGCCTGGTCGCCATCAATTCCATCCGTCACCACGCTCAGGCGCGCTGCGATCTCTTTGACCAGCGCGTCGTGGCGGAAATGACCAGCCGCCGACACGATCACTCGGCGCGGGCGATAACGCGATTTAAAGAAACCGAGGAAATCGTCCCGTTGGAAACTCGTGACGGTTTCTTCCCTGCCGCAGATCGGGCGGGCAATCGGATGATTTTTGAAAAAGTCGAGACTGAAAAGATCGTGGACATAGTCATCCGGAGTATCTTCCGCCTGGGAAATCTCTTGCAGGATGACCGATCTCTCCCGCTCGATTTCCTCAGCGTCGAAACTCGAATGAAGAAAAATGTCGGTCAAAAGATCGATCGCCAACGGCAGGTTTTCGTCGAGTACCTTGGCGTAATAGCAGGTGTGCTCTTTGGAAGTAAAGGCGTTGATCACACCCCCGACGGCGTCCATCTCTTCGGCAATTTGCGCCGCGCTGCGCCGTTCCGTGCCTTTGAAGAGCAGATGCTCGATGAAGTGCGAAATGCCGTTCTGGGCTGCGGATTCGTGGCGCGATCCACTTTCCACCCAGATGCCGAGACTCACCGAACGATGCTCCGGCATCTCGTACGACACGATGCGGATGCCGTTGTCCAAGTCGTTCTTAGCAAACATGATTATGCGTTGCTCGAGTTGCCGCTGGTTTCCTGGAGGGCCTCTTTACGGCTTAGCCGGATCTTGCCCTGTCTATCGATTTCTAGGACTTTGACCATCACCTCGTCGCCTTCTTTGAGCACATCGGTCACTTTGCGTACCCGTTCTGGCGCCAGCTGGGAGATGTGAATGAGGCCATCCGTTCCCGGCAGAATTTCGACAAACGCGCCAAACTCGACGATCTTGCGCACAGTGCCTTTGTAAATTTTTCCGACCTCGGCTTCGGCGGCGATCCTTTGCACCATTTCGACGGCCTTCTGGGAAGCCGCCTCGTCGACCGATGCGATCGTCACAGTGCCGTCGTCTTCGACGTCCATCTTGACACCGGTGGCTTCAATGATCCCGCGAATGACCTTGCCGCCCGGGCCAATGATCTCGCGAATCTTATCCGGTTTGACTTTGAGCGTAATGATGCGCGGCGCATGACCGGAAACATTGGTGCGCGCCGCCGGCAACGTTGCATTCATGATACCGAGAATATGCAACCGGCCTTGTTTCGCTTGGTGCAGCGCCTGGCGCATGATCTCACGGTCGACCCCACTGACCTTGATATCCATCTGCAACGACGTCACTCCCTCCGCCGTGCCGGCGACTTTGAAATCCATATCGCCCAAATGGTCTTCGTCGCCAAGGATGTCGGACAGCACGCGCACATGTTCACCTTCTTTGATCAAACCCATGGCGATGCCGGCCACCGGCGCGGTTACGGGCACGCCGGCGTCCATCAACGACAGCGATCCGCCGCAAACGGTCGCCATTGACGTCGAGCCGTTCGATTCTAGAATTTCGGAGACAATTCGTATGGTATAAGGGAAGCTTTCCTCGGCAGGAAGCACGGGAACAAGCGCACGCTCCGCCAGATTGCCATGGCCGATTTCACGTCGCCCGGGACCGCGCAGGAACTTGACCTCGCCGACGCTGAACGGTGGAAAATTGTAGTGCAGCATGAACTTTTTGAAGTGCTCGCCGAGCAGCGCGTCGACTCTCTGCTCGTCCGACGTGGTGCCCAAGGTTGTCACCACCAACGCCTGCGTCTCACCGCGAGTAAACAACGCCGAGCCATGCGTGCGCGGCAGCACTTCGATTTCGCAGGTGATCGGCCGGATGTCTTTTAGGCCGCGCCCGTCGATGCGCCGCTCCTGGTGAATGACCAATCCGCGAAAAACGTTACGCTTCAACTCCTCAAAGGCGCCTTTAATGTCTTTTTGTTTTTCCGGAAACTGTTCCAAGGCTCGAAGTACGACCTCGCCTTTGACCTCGGCGATTCGTTTGTAGCGTTCCAATTTTTCCGGAATCTCGAGCGCCTGTTTAAGTTTCGTAAGCGCCAGTTCTTCAACCCACCGGACCACTGCGTGATCGAGCTCGACGAGCGGTACTTCTCGCTTCGTCTTGCCGACTTCTCGGCGAATTTCTTCCTGGATCCGTATCAGCGGCTGAATGGCCTCGTGGCCGGCAAACAGCGCTTCCAGGATCGCGTCCTCGGGCAGCATCTGCGCGCCGCCCTCGACCATGACGATGGCATCACGGCTGCCGGAAAGAAAAATATCCACGTCGCTTTCTTCAAGCTGGCTTTGGGTCGGATTCATCACCCACTGGCCGTTGGTGCGACCGATGCGCACGCCAGCTAAGGGACCGTTGAACGGGATGTCGGATACATGCAGCGCCACTGAAGTGCCCAGCATGGCCACGACATCCGGATCGTTCTCTCGGTCGGCCGATAAAACGGTCGCTATGACTTGGGTTTCACAACGTAGTCCTTCGGAGAACAGCGGACGGATCGAGCGATCGATCAGGCGGCAGGTAAGAATTTCCTTTTCCGAAGGCCGGCCCTCCCGCTTGAAAAAGCCTCCCGGAATCTTGCCTGCGGCGAAAGTTTTTTCTTGGTAGTCGACCGTGAGCGGGAAAAAATCAGTGTCCAGTTTGAGCTCTCTGGCGGCCACCGCCGTCACCAAGACGACGGTCTCGCCGTAGCGTACCAGCGCGGCACCATCCGCTTGCTTAGCCAACCGTCCGACTTCGATGGATAAGGGTCGGCCATGAAAATCCAATTCGATTTTCTTAATCATAGAAAAATCCTCTGGCGGGAGACAGGTCTAACGGAGGTGTGGAAACGGAGGGCAACGGGCTGGAAGTAGCTACTTACGTATTCCAAGCCGCTGGATTAGGCTCTGGTATCTTTCGAAATCTGAATTTCGAAGATAATCCAACAACCTTCTCCTCTGCCCTACTAGCTTCAGGAGGCCACGGCGAGAATGGTGATCCTTAACATGAACCTTGAAGTGTTCGGTAAGATGGTCGATGCGCTGACTGAGAAGCGCAACTTGCACTTCGGGAGAGCCTGTGTCCGTCTGATGAACCCTGAACTGCTCGACGACTGCTTGTTTCTGCGGTTCAGCAATTCCCATATTCTCCGCTCTTTCTCTCTCTTTCCTTCCTTAGTTGCTAAATCTCTAACACAGCGACCCGACATTGTAAAGCAGGTTGACGTTCAATTGCTCGGTCGGACGACGTCTTCCCCATCCACGACCCCAAGCATGCCTGCTTCGAGCGCGGCATTTTGGTTTCGCCCAATCAACAACTGTGGTAGATTTATCACAATCGTGAAGATCTCCACTGGTGTCGTTGCAGCGATAGGCCTCATTTGGCTGATTTTTGCGCCACTGCGGGCTGCCGAATATTACCGTTGGGTCGATGAGAATGGCGTGCTCCATATCACCGATAACCTGCACGACGTGCCGCCGAAACAACGGGGTACGGCCGGCCGAATTCAAGCCCAGGAAAGCCCGCGAGTCGCCGAACCAGAACAAAAACCGCCGCCTCGAAAAGCCTCCATTCCCATGGAGAGACACGGCGAGGTGGTCATCATCCAGGCAACCCTAAACAATAAACGCTCGGCAAAGTTTGTCGTCGACACCGGCGCTAGTTATACCCTGATCTCGAATGCGCTGGCCCGAGACCTTTCCATTGACGTGGGTCCGACTCCGAAAACCTTGCAGTTTCAAACCGCCAATGGACTTATCCAAGCGCCGGTAACCAATCTAGAATCGATCGCCGTTGGCGGCATGGAAATTCGCAATCTCCCCACTGCCGTCCACGACGCCGTCGCCGACCCCCAGGTCGCAGGCCTTCTGGGGCTTAATTTCTTGAGCAACTTCCGCATGGACATCGACACGCAAAAGGGAATGCTCCACTTAGAAAAAAAATAAGCCGCTGTTGTCGCGACAAATCTTTATCCAGAGAATTGTCAGCTCCCGCTCGCAGAATCTGCAGCGACCTTTGCTCGATCTGCCGAATACGCTCGCGCGTAACCGCAAACACACGATTCGCGTACCGGTCCATCGAGTCGAATCGCGCAATGGCTAACGCTTAACCAAAAAAAGGGCCGGTACCCGACTTGGGTACCGGCCCGTGGAAACACTTTTGCCGTGCTTTACGAACAGCCGCTCACCGCGCCGCAGTTCAGGCATTTATAACAAGCGCCGCTGCGGATCATGATCGCGCCGCAGTCGGGGCAAGGCGGCGCGTCCTGCTGGTAGAGGCTCGTGATGCTGCTGATGCTCGAAACCGGCGCGCCGCCGCGCGGCGGGTGCGACGCTATTGAGACGACCTTCTTCTGATGGACTTCTTCTACTGGCTCATGCTTGACAATACCGACCTCTTGCTGCGCATCGCCGTCAAGAAACTTGGTCGCAAGCCAGCGGAAAATGTAATCCATGATCGACTTGGCCATCGGGATATCGGGGTTTTTGGTGAAACCCGACGGCTCGAAACGCATATGACTGAACTTGTCGACCAGCACCCGGAGGGGCACGCCATATTGCAGCGCCATCGAGATCGCGGTTGCGAAAGAGTCCATCAAACCGGAGATCGTCGAGCCTTCCTTCGACATGGTGATAAAGATCTCGCCGGGCTGGCCGTCTTCATAGGTGCCGGCGGTGATATAACCCTCATGCCCAGCAATATCGAACTTGTGGGTGATCGACCGCCGCTCGTCGGGCAGCTTGCGCCGTAGCGGTCGCGCTTCGTTGCTCTCCGCCACTTCAGCCTTATTCTCATCTTTTTTATCTCTGGAAGTGTTCAGTGGCTGAGTTCGCTTCGATCCGTCGCGGTAGATCGCCACCGCCTTGAGTCCAAGTTTCCACGACTCCGTATAGGCGTGCATGATGTCTTCCACCGTGGCGTCGGTGGGCATATTGATCGTCTTCGAAATGGCGCCGGAAATAAACGGCTGGACCGCGCCCATCATCTTGACGTGGCCCATGTAGTGGATCGTGCGGCTGCCGCTCACGGGCTTGAAAGCACAGTCGAACACCGCGAGATCATCGTCCTTGAGATGCGGCGCGCCTTCGATGGTTTCATGTTCTTCGATGTATTCGACGATTTCCTGGATCTGTTTGACATCGTATCCCAAGCGTCTCAAAGCGCGTGGCACGGTGTTGTTGACGATCTTTAGCAGACCGCCGCCGACCAGCTTTTTGTACTTGATGAGTGCGATATCGGGCTCGACGCCGGTGGTGTCGCAGTCCATCATGAAGGCGATGGTGCCGGTCGGCGCCAAGACTGAAATTTGCGAATTCTTCACGCCATGCTGCTCCGCTTCGGCGCAGGTCTGATCCCATGCGTCACGAGCGGCAGTGAGGAGCTCCAGCGGCACATGGGACGGTGAAATCTTATAGGCGTGAGAGCGATGTTTATTTAAGACGCGGAGCATGGGCTGGCGATTGACTTCGAAACCGGCGAACGGCTCGACGGCGGCGGCGGCGCGCGCAGATTGCAGATAACCTTCGCCTGACATCAGAGCCGTCACGGCTGCCGCATAGGCTCGGCCGCCTTCGGAGTCATAGGGAAGGCCCAAAGACATCAATAGCGCACCCAGATTGGCGTAGCCCAAGCCGAGCTCGCGAAAGGCGTGGGCATTGGCGGCAATTTCAGCCGTCGGATAGGAAGAATTATCGATGAGAATATCCTGCGCCAGGATGACGATGTCGACCGCGCGCCGGAAAGACTCCGTGTCAAAGACGCCATCTTCGCGTAGATACTTGAGCAGATTCAGCGATGCCAAGTTGCAGGCTGAGTTGTCCAAGTGCATGTATTCGGAGCACGGATTGGAGGCGTTGATGCGCGCCGTGTTCGAGCAGGTATGCCAATCGTTTATCGTGGTGTCGTACTGCATGCCCGGATCGCCGCAGAAATACGTGCTCTCGGCGATCATGCGCAAGAGGTCGCCCGCCTTGTAGGTGTCGCAAGGCTGGCCCGTGGTGACGTACTTAGTTTTCCATTCGCGGTCTTCTTCTACTGCGCGCATGAACTCATCGGTCACCCGAACCGAGTTATTGGCATTCTGGAAAAACACGCTGCCGTAGGCCGGCCCGTCTAAGCTGGAATCGTAACCCGCCTCGATTAGCGCCCAGGCTTTTTTTTCTTCTTCGACTTTACACTTGACAAATTCTTCGATGTCCGGGTGATCGACGTCTAAAACAACCATCTTCGCCGCCCGCCGAGTCTTGCCGCCCGATTTGATCACGCCCGCAGAGGCATCAGCAGCTTTCATAAACGACACCGGTCCGGATGCCGTTCCGCCGCCGGCCAATTGTTCCTTGGAAGAGCGAATCTTGGAAAGATTGACGCCGGAGCCGGAGCCGCCTTTGAAGATGATGCCTTCCTTGCGGTACCAATCGAGAATGGAATCCATGGTGTCATCCACCGCCAGGATGAAGCAGGCAGAGCACTGCGGCTTTTCTTCAATGCCGCAGTTAAACCATACCGGACTGTTAAAACAGGCCTTTTGATGAAGCATAATGTGGGTCAGCTCGTCCGAGAAAGCCTGGCCATCTTCTTCGGTGGCAAAATAGCCGTCTTTTTTACCCCAACTGGCGATGGTTTCAACCACTCGGCCGATCATTTGGCGCACGCTATGCTCTCTTTGCGGCGTGCCCAGCGGCCCGCGAAAATATTTCGAGACGACCACTTGTGTGGCCATTAAAGACCATGCTTTGGGAATCTCGACATTCGACTGCTCGAATACGACCTTCCCCTTTTCGTTGGCAATAGAAGCCGTACGCAGCTCCCATTCAATTTCGTCATAAGGGCTTATCCCTGCGCGGGTAAAATACCGCGGTATTTTAAGACCCGTTGCCCGCACCGCTCCGCGAGAGACACCCAAATCGGCCGCCTGAGACGTAATACCTGCCATGGTCTATTTCTCCCTTCTCCGTTGCTTAGCCCGCAATATATAGTGTGATCAAATTAGGCGTGCACTAGATTTGGTATTCTTAGAGACAAATATTATCGTTGTCAACAAAAATTTTCAACGGGTCAATTTGTTGAGATTTTTCGCCACTTTTCATAATTTTAGAGAAATCCGAGGCGATCAATGAGACCAACTGGCGTCTTCAGGCGGCATCTGCTAGAGTCTTCCCCTGCGGCGAATATGGTTAAGAAAAACCCACAGTTAGAGCGTGTCGGGGAGGTTCTCGATCAGTCCCTAAAGCGGCTCGACTTGGCGCCACGGCTTGACGAATACAGCGTCTGGCCGATTTGGAACGAGATCGTCGGCAAAACCATCGCGCGCAACGCCCAGCCCGAAAAAATTCGTAACGGCACTCTCTTCGTAAAGGTCGCAAGCCCAGTATGGATGCAGCAATTGCAGTTCATGAAAAGTATGATCGCCGACAAGCTCAATCGGCGCCTCAAACAAGACATCGTGAAAAATATTTTTTTTATGGTTGGCCGCGTCGACCCGGCAACGGCAGAAGCAACACAGGAATCTCATGGCGAGGAAGCGAATGTAACCTCATCGGAGCGTCACGTGAACGAGGAGTTTCTGGCAGGGATTGATGATCCGGAAATTCGCGACGCATTTAAAAGGTTGCTAAAGAGTTTTGCCCGTCGCAAACCGAAAGCATAAAAGAAAGAATGAAGTAACGCGTTGTCGTTCTCCAGTTAACCCTAAACCCGACACTCGAGACCTGAAACTGACTTTTTCGTTCCCGCGATCATCGCGGCGACTTCATTTGTGTATTCCTTGCCCTGACGGTAGATCGTTAACGGCGCAAGCACCTCGACGCCGCTCCGTCCGCCTTTCACCCCTTCGACCAAAACCAAAGAAGCTTCGCCATCGGCGAACGAATGAACCATGCGCAATCTTTTGGGTTCGATCCGCGCGTGACGCATGGCCGCCAGCAAATCAACAGAGCGCACGGCTGGATAGACTACCGCCATCCGTCCTTTCACACGAAGCAAGATTGCTCCGGCGCCAAGAAAATCGCCGAGATCACCTTGTGTTTCATGGCGCGCAATCCGCTTTTCGTTGTTGCGACTGAGTCGGCCGCTAATGGGTCGGCGGTACGGCGGGTTACAAACTGCTACGTCAAAACTCATCGCAGCGGCGACGGGCTTGCCGGCGCGCACGTCGCCGCTGAGAATCTGAATGCGTTTTTGCATCCTATTGAGCTCGACGTTGCGTCGCGCGCGCTCGGCCATTTTCGCTTGCAGTTCGACGCCGGTCATCGTAACCGACGGATGAAGGTAAGCGAGGACTAATGCCACGACGGCGTTACCGGTTCCGAGATCGACGATCTTCTCCCGTTGTTTAATTGTGACAAAGTGTGCCAACAGTAATGCGTCAAGCGAAAAACGATAGCCCGCCCGGCTCTGATAGAGCGCGATTTGGCCGTTAAACAGTGCGTCAAACGTTTCCTCGGAGCGTGTCATAAAAATTTATCCAATAATTTGACCGAGTGGCTTCGATTTACGTGGACATTCGCCTTGACTTCTGGCGGCCCGCCACGTTGCCGCGGCGCTCGTTTGAATTCTAATTCCCGGACTGGATTCTTGAAAAACGCCGACTATTCTGTAATAGCCTTGATTCTAGTAGCACGCATTATCCCAGCACAAAACATGACTTTTTTGATTGGCCAAATCGGCCGCTACGCGATCGAGCAGACGGCCGGCATGGGGCGAACCTTTTTGTTCCTGCTTTCCGCCTTCGCTTGGGCTTGCCGTCCACCGACGAGGCTCCGCCTGATCATCCATCATATTCGCACCATCGGTGTCGAGTCGCTCTCGGTGGTTATCCTGTCCGGTGTCTTTACCGGCATGGTGATGGGCCTGCAAGGTTACTACAGTCTGAGGAAATTTAACGCGGAAAATTTTCTCGGTTCCGCCGTCGCCCTCGGCATCCTTCGCGAGCTCGGCCCAGTGCTTTCCGCTTTCATGGTCACGGGCAGAACCGGTTCGGCGATGGCGGCGGAGCTCGGCAGCATGCGCGTCAGTGAGCAAATCGATGCGCTCTATTCGATGGCGATCAATCCGATCCAGTACCTCGTTTCGCCGCGCATCATTGCCGGATTGATTTCGATGCCTTTACTTACGGCGATCTTCGATGTCGTCGCTATTTACGGCGCCTACGTCGTCGGTGTCCAGCTCCTCGGCGTAAGCTCGGGCAGTTACTTCGCCGGTATGGAGCTTAGCGTCGTCTTTAAAGACGTCCTAAGCGGCTTTCTCAAGTCGGTGAGTTTCGGGCTGATCATTACGTGGATCTGCTGTTACAAAGGATTTAACGCACCCCCCATGGCCACCGGCGTTGGCCAAGCGACGACCGAATCGGTCGTAGCCTGCTTCGTTATGATCCTGGTTTGGAATTATTTTATGACCTCGGTAATGCTCTAGCTCTGGTTCCCATGATTCGCGTCATTGATCTACACAAGAGCTTCGGCGGCCACGAGGTGTTAAAGGGAATCAATCTCGAGCTCGATACCGGTAAAATCACGACGATCATCGGCGGCAGCGGATCCGGCAAAACGGTTTTGTTGAAACATTTAAACGCGCTTTTACTACCAGACCGAGGGAGCATTCTCGTGGACGGTCAAGACATCATCGAACTTGGCCAAAAAAAGCTCAACGAAATCCGCAGAAAATTCGGCGTGCTCTTTCAAGGTGCCGCATTGCTCGATTCAATGACGCTCTATGACAATGTCGCCTTTCCGCTGCGCGAAAAAACCAAGCTCAATGAGTCGGAGATCCAAAAGAAAGTCGAAGAGAATCTTGCCCAGGTCGGCCTTGCCGGTATGGGCTACAAATTTCCCGCTGAGGTCAGCGGCGGCATGAAGAAACGCGCAGGCCTGGCCCGCGCCTTGGTTACCGCGCCCGAGATCATGCTCTTCGACGAGCCGACCACCGGCTTGGACCCACTCCTGGGAAAAAGCATACATCAGCTGATTCAGAAGATGCACGCGGCTTTCAAGTTTACCGGCGTCATCGTCAGCCACGATATCCCGGAAGTGTTCAAGATCTCGGACCAGGTCGCGATGCTTGCCAACGGTGTGATCATCGAAGTCGGCGCGACTGCGGAATTTCTCAACTCGAGTAATCCGATTGTCCGCCAATTCATACAAGTAGAAACCGAAGGTCCCATCGCGGTTTTATAGGAGATCGAAGCAGTGAACCACACACGTAGCGAAATGATCGTCGGCCTGTTTGTGCTCGTGGGCATCGCGTGCTTGGGCTATCTCGCTATTAAGCTCGGCAAGCTCGAAGTTTTCGGCGCGGGCGGCTATACTGTGATCGCTGATTTTCCCACAGTGGCCGGGCTCAAGGTCGGCGACCCCGTTGAAGTCGCCGGGGTCAAAGTCGGCCGCGTAGATGCGCTGGGTTTATCTGAAGATGATCGAGCCCGTTTGACCTTGAGATTAAATGATGGAGTGAAACTCCAGGATGACGTCATCGCGTCGGTTCGCGCCCGCGGCCTGATCGGCGACAAATTCGTACTCCTGACCCCCGGCGCTTCCGATAAGATTATACCGCCGGGCGGAAAGATCAGGGAGACTGAGTCGCCTCCGGACATCCCCGATTTAATCGGCAAAATCGTCGGCGGCGATCTTACGTCTAAGAATAGTAAAAAAGATGAGACACAGAAGTAGAACAATTACAGCCGGATTGGTATTTTTGGTGCTGGCGCTGGGTGCAGGAAACGCCGTTGCCGGACTACCGACGGACCAGATTAAGTCTACGGTGGAAAAGGCGCTGGTGGTTCTCCAGGATCCCCGCCTAAAACCGCCGGCGCGGCTAAAAGAACGCCGTGATCAGCTCCGACAAATTCTCTTCGCGCGCTTTGATTTCACGGAAATGGCCAAACGTGCCCTCGGTTCCAATTGGCGCCGGCGCACGCCCCAGGAACAGGAAGAATTCGTCCGGCTTTTCACCGATGTTCTCGAACGTACCTACGCGGAAATCATCGAGTCCTACACCGACGAAAAAATTGTTTATGTCAACGAGCGGATCGACGGCGCTTACGCCGATGTCGGCAGCAAGATTCTTACCAGCAAGGGCGAAGAGTACTCGATCAATTATAAGGCTCATCTGATCAGTAACGAGTGGAAGGTCTACGACGTCGTCGCTGAAAATATCAGTTTGGTCAACAACTATCGTTCGCAATTCAATCGCGTCATTGCCAATGCTTCCTACGAAGAATTGGTGCGCCGGCTGAGAGACAAATCCGAGTTTGTCGGTGCGCCCAAAAAATAGTTTGCTTCATTCCGGCGACCGATCTCAGCTCAACTGGAAAAGTGCTTCCGCCCAGGCCCGGCATCTTTGTCGCGAAAGATGGTATTCCGCTTGCGGCAGCTTGGTCAAAACGACTCGGCGCGCTTTCTCTTGACTGAGCTAGGCGATCCGCAGTATTCGGAATCCAGTCAAAGTTCACAAGGGAGACAAAACATGGCAACGTTCATAGATTGGCATGCTCACCATACCGCTCCGGAAATTGCTGATCGAATCAGCGAACTTACGGGTAAACGGCCGCATATCGACGCCTACGATAGTGCGGATTTTTCAAAGCGGATCAAAGAAATGGACGAAGTCGGGTTGGATATCCAATTGATCTGCCAAGGCGCCGGCGTTTATGCCGACCAGTTGCCGGCCAATCACGCCCTCGAAATTGTCCGACAGTCCAATGACCTTCTGGCGCAGCGACTGGCACCGCGCAAAGACCGTTTGATGGGGATTACCGCGCTGTCGCTCAAAAATATCGACGCATCGGTGCAGGAAATCGAACGCACGGCGTCGCTAGGTTTTCGCGCAGTACTGCTCTACCCCCACGTCGACGGCAAGATGTTAGTCGACACAGCGGCAATGGACCCGATTTTCGCGAAAATTTCCGCGCTAAATCTTCCCATCTTCATGCATGGCGCCGGCACCGCTCAGGATCCGACGCTCGCTCGTCTGGAGGACGGCGGCGCCGGCGTTGCCTATGCCGTGCTTTCCGATGGCGAAGTCGCCGAATGTTGCCTGCGGATGATCGCCAGCGGTCTGTTCGATCGCTATCCGAATCTGAAGATTGTCATCCGCAGCTCCGGCGGTGGGTTGCCGCTCTTGCTCCATCGTTTCTTTTGGAAACACAAAGGACCCAACGGCGAGCAGCGCTACTCGGACATTTTTCTCGAACATTTTCTGATCGACTGCGCCAGTTCCGATGCCCGCACGTTGGCATTTCTGGTCGATAAGATGGGCGAAAAGAATATGGTCTTCGGTTCCGACTACTGTGGCGGTCTCGGCCCGCTCGGCAAAGGCTTCGCCGCCATCGACGCGCAGTCGAATCCGGAACGCGTGAAGACTTTCATGGAAAAGAATTCGCGCAACCTGCTCCACATCTGACGCGCACGCTGACGATGGCGTCCCAATACGATCTGGCAATTATCGGCGGCGGCATCGTCGGCCTTGCCACGGCGCTAAAAATCACGGCGGCGCACCCCAATGTGCGACTCCTCATTTTAGAAAAAGAGGCTGGGCTCTCTCGTCATCAAACCGGCAACAACAGCGGCGTCATTCACTCAGGACTTTACTATCGTCCGGGCTCGCTAAAGGCGCGGACCTGCGTCACCGGCCGCAAAGCGCTGCTTGAATTCTGCGACGAACACGCCGTGCCGTACGAAATCTGCGGTAAATTAGTCGTGGCAATGAGCGAGGAAGAGTTGCCGCGACTCGAGGAACTGCATCACCGAGGAGTAGCCAATGGGCTTCAGGGCATAAAAGTAATCGGGCCCGAACGAATGAAAGAATTGGAGCCCCACGCGATCGGCATCAAGGGACTGTACGTTCCGGAGACTGGCATCATCGACTACAAAAAAGTCGCCGAAGCTTACGCGAATAAGATTCGCAATGCCGGCGGCGACATCCGCTTGTCCCAAAGAGTGGTCGGCATTCTCGATCGCCCCGACGAGGTTGTGCTGCAAACTTCAGGCGGCGACTATCGGACCCAATATCTGATCAATTGCGGCGGTTTACAGTCGGACTTGATCGCGAAGATGATCAGCGGCCCTAATGATCAGGGCTCGGAAGAGCACCGGATCATTCCGTTCCGCGGCGAGTACTACAAAATCACGCCGGAAAGACAGTTCTTGGTGCGCAACTTGATTTATCCAGTCCCCGATCCGGCTTTTCCGTTCTTGGGCGTTCACTTCACGCGCATGGCAAAAGGAGGAGTCGAAGCGGGCCCGAACGCCGTTCTCGCGCTGGCCCGCGAGGGCTACCGTCATACAAACGTTAATGTCGCGGATCTGTGGCAAACCGTTTCATTCAAAGGTTTTTGGGCGATGGCAGGTAAATACTGGCAAACCGGCTTTGGTGAACTCTATCGATCACTCAGCAAAGCAGCATTCGTCAGCGCGTTGCAAAAACTCGTGCCGGAAATTCGCGAGAGCGACCTGATTGCCGGCGGCGCCGGCGTGCGCGCTCAGGCGGTCTCCGCCAGCGGCGCGCTGGTCGACGATTTTGTCATCAAACAGAGCTCGCGGGCTATTCATGTATTGAACGCGCCTTCGCCCGGCGCAACGGCATCGCTCGCCATCGGCCAAAACATCACCGAAATGGCCGCCAAGAATTTCGACCTCCGAAGTTAATTCAATTTCTGCTTCAGACCGCCCGACGCAACTTTCTTCCCCATCATTCCATATTCCATTATTCCAGCACTGCATTGCCTCACTGCCCCGGCTTGAAAGTCTCACGGAACAGCGCCACGTACCTATCGAAGTCGTCCATCACCTGGTGATCGAACGGCAAGAGTTTGTAAGACTTCAAATAGGGCGCGGTGACATCGGGTCGCGTCGGGATCCGCCGGCTGGCGCGGATCGTCTCCATGCCCGGTCGTGACAATAGAAAATCGTAGAATAGCGCGGCCGTGTATACATTGGTGCCCGTGCTGGTGATACCGGCGGCAACTTTTGAGATCGGGATGACACCATCCAGGACCGACCACTCCACCGGCGCACCCTGTGCTTTGGCGCGCTCCACGGTGTGCACTTGAAGCTCAGCAGCGATGGGAAATTCTCCAGCAGCCATCAATTGCCCGATCAGCGAATGTCCCTTGCGCCATTGTATCTGCTGCGCCGCAAGCTTTTTCATATAATCCAGCGCCGCCTCTTTGCCATCGCGCCGCTCGAGATAGCGAAGCGTGATCACATACCAATTGTACGGCTCGTTATCCATACCGATCGCGCCCTTCCACTTGGGATTGAGCAGGTCTTTGTAGGATTTCGGCGCGGCGTCTTTCGGCACCATCTTGGTGTTATGCGCCGGCACCCACGCTGAGGTGTAAAGCCCTGTCCAGTAACCCCGAGGATCTTTGGCTTCCGGCGGATAAAAGGTATTTTCCACTCCTTCATACCGAACCAAGAGTTTCCGCTTGATCATGATCGAAAGTTCCAATTCAGGCAGGCTGACGATATCCGCTTTGAATGCATTGGCGCGTGACTCGGCGAGTATCCGTTCGAGCAATTTCTCGCTCGACGAGCGGAAGTGCTGGATTTGGATCGATGGATACTGCTCGTGAAATTTCTTGGTCAAAGCCAGGGCGTCTTCGGCCGTCGTGCTCGAATACCAAACCAGCCCGTTTTCCTTCTTTGCGCCGTCTACCAGCCTCGACTGTCGCTCGGCGGACGGCAGCTTCATCACGGCAGCAAGCGTAGCTTCACGACTCTGCGCCTGCGCAGACGCAGCCACACTGAGCGTGACGATCGACATAACCGCTAAAGAACATAGATTCATTTTTGATTCCAATCTTCCCCATAGATCTCATCCGACCCCTCGCCCGCTTGCGGGAGAGGGATGGGGTGAGGGCCGTCAACGCGGCGAAACGAATATCGGCTTTGATTCGTCGTGTCAATCGTTCAACGCATTCTTGATTTCCCCACTCTCGTCAAATATCGTGACCAAATATTAACGGAGGTAAAATCCGGATGATCATCGAATACAAAGGCAAACAACCGAAAATTTCCCCTACGGCCTTCATCGCACCGACCGCCGTGATTATCGGCGACGTCACGATCGGCGACGAGGCGAGCATCTGGTGGGGTGCGGTCATCCGATCGGATCAGAATCAAAATCCCATCATCGTCGGCGCCCGCACCAGTGTCCAGGATAACTGTGTGCTCCATTCGGGCGAAGCGCCGACGATCATTGAAGACGATTGCACCATAGGCCACGGCGCTATCATGGAAGGGCCGCTCATCAAACGCGGCGCGATCATCGGTATGAATGTCACCCTTTTGGAAAATGTCGAGATCGGCGAAGAGGCGCTGATTGCCGCCGGCAGCGTCGTCGTCCCCCATACGAAAATTCCGCCAAGAGTCCTCGCCGCCGGCGCGCCCGCGAAAGTCAAAAAAGAACTTACCGGCGAAGCTCTGCATTGGATCAAAATGGGCTCTTCGACTTATGTGAGTCTCTGCAAGAGCTACATGGGCGGCGATTACAAAGTCATCGGTTGACAGCACACCGGACGGAAGGAGAACGACAATCTTGCGAATCATCTTGATCGGACAAGCGGCGTTCGCGGAAAAAACTCTAGAAAAACTTCTCGACAAAGGCGAAGAAATCCTCGCGGTCTATTGCCTGCCCGATATTCCCGGCGGCAAACCTGATCCGGTCAAACAGAAGGCGCTTCAACTCGGAATTCCAGTGCGCCAGCACATATCTTTCAAAGCGCCCGAGGTGCGTGAAGAGTTTCTAGCTCTCAATGCCGACTTGGCTATTCTAGCCTTTGTCGCCTATATCGTTCCGCAGCAAGTGTTCAGTGTGCCGCGGCTCGGAAGTATCTGCTTCCATCCTTCGCTGCTACCGAAATATCGCGGCGCCAATGCACTCAATTGGGCTTTGATCAAAGGCGAAAGCGTAACCGGCCTTACACTTTTTTGGGTCGACAAAGGCATCGATACGGGCCCGATACTTTTGCAGAAAGAAGTGAAGGTCGAGCCAGATGACACGACCGGGTCGCTCTATTTCAACAAGATTTTCCCGCTTGGCATCGAAGCGATCAGCGAAGCCGTCGACTTGATCAAAGCCGGTAACCCGCCGCGCATCGTGCAGGACGAATCGAAAGCGACCTACGATCCGCCCTGCGGCGACGAACATGCGAAGGTCGATTGGTCGAAGCCGGCGCAGGAAATTTACAATCTAATTCGCGGCTGCGATCCGCAACCCGGCGCGCACACGACATGGCAAGGGAAAATGGTCCGCATCTTCGACGCCCGTGTCTCGCTGGAAAGTGATTCGGCTCGCCCGGGGCAAGTGACGGCAATCGGCGCAGATGATCTGACTATCGCCGCAAACAACGGGACCTTAACCGTGAAAAGAATGCGCGGCGGCTCGGGAAAAATAGCTGCCGCGGAATTTGCCAAACAATATGGATTGAAAACAGGCGACCGCCTAGGATAACGATCAAGGTCGCTACGCAACTTTCTTCTGCTCGAATCGCACCAACAGGCTAGCGTTTAGCGCATCGGCAATGCGCTCTGCCAGCGCTAATTCAGCCCTCGTAGAGAATAATAAATACTCCGAAAGCACACACACCCATGAGATTGTCAGTTCTCGATCAATCGACCGCGTCCAAGGGTAGATCACAGGACACTGCAATCCGCGAGACACTCGATCTCGCCCGGCATTGCGACGCGCTGGGTTATCATCGCTATTGGCTCTCTCGGAGCACCACAACTCCGGCAGTATCGTCGGCACGGCGCCCGAGGTGCTCATGGCTGCCATCGCCGCCACCACGCCTCGTATCCGTGTCGGCAGCGCGGGCGTCATGCTGCCGCACTATTCCGCGCTGAAAGTTGCCGAGCAGTTCCGCGTCCTCGAGGCCATTGCCCCAGGCCGAATCGACCTCGGAATTGGACGCGCGCCGGCATCGGACCAGATGACATCGTACGCCCTCAATCCAAACCCCCAGAACGTCCTCGACCAATTTCCCCGACAAGTACAGGAGCTGCAACACTGGGTTTCGGGAACTCCGCTGCCTGAGGAGCACCCCTTCAGTAGAGTCGTTGCCCAGCCGACGGGGCCGAGCACTCCGGAATTATGGATTCTCGGCAGCTCAGACTACGGCGCTCAACTCGCGGCGTATTTTGGCTTGCCCTACGCCTTCGCATATTTTTTCAGCGAGGGCACCGGTGTGGAACAGGCGCTGGATCTTTACCGCAAGAACTTTCGCCCTAGCGAAATCAATCCCAAGCCGATCGCCACGATCTGCGTCTGGGCGCTCGCGGCCGACACGGAAGAAGA
>DASPXM010000136.1:0-5640 GCA_035637295.1 Verrucomicrobiia bacterium | reverse complement strand
GTTGCGCCGCTTGAGCGCGAGATGCTCTGAAGTCTTCGGCGCCAGATAGCTATACGATATTCGTTCGCCCTCGTGCTCCAAAGTCATGACATCCCGGTATTCCGACGAATGCTGTTTGTCGTACAGATCGGCGAGAGTCTTGATCGTGCCGGAGAATCCTGAGTGAGTCGTTACGTCGTCAATGCGCCGCCCGGCGTGCCAAACTTCCCGGCCGTCGCTTAGCGCGCGGATAAAGTCAGCTCCTCTTCTAACGGGCATAGAAACGAACCTCCAAGCTCGATGTGGCTGTTTCTTTGAGCATGAAAGTTTATAGCGTCAATTGCTCGGCGCAGGCAACCCACCGAACTCTCAGTTCAGACCAATGGGAAAAAATAAAGATCAACCCCTAAGGATTTCACAGAGCGGCTGGATGTCCGTGAGCGCGTCCAACTTTTCAATGTAATCCAAAGCCCGTGCTGTGCCGCCTTCGTCAATCGCTTGGCGCGCACATTCGGCAAACTTCCCCCGAAGTTCCTCTTCGGTCATGGGAAACTCTGGACCGCCTCTGGCGTGTTGCGCCTCACGGGAAAGAGTCTGGCCGTTTTTCAAACGCATTGTGACTCGGCAAGGCCGGCCTCCCAGATCGGTTTTTTTCAAATTGTTATCTAAATTCATCTGGACTCGTTCCGCCAGCTTTAAGACGTTTTGATCCCGCACCGCGGTGTCGGTAAAAATATCTAATCCGACCCTGCCGTCGATGATCGCCCGCGCCACTAGGTAAGGCATGCAGAACTTTCCCTGAATACCGGTTTGGGGAACCCGGAAGACGATTCTTTCGAAAGTGTGCTTGACTACGTCGACGTCGACGGCCTCGATCATCTCCGGAGTGAGGCCATGCTTCGCTCTGAACTCGAGCACCGAGTCGATGACTTGATGGGTAAGACCACCGCAAGGATAGGGCTTGATTCTGATACCGTCGCCTACCAGCGCGTAGGACTGGCCAAGCTCTTCGATCGGTTGCTCGTGAATCGCCGTGCCCTGATGCAACACTTGGTAAAATCCAAAGCCGCCTTCGATCGCTTTTGCGTTCGCCGTGTAACCGTCTTGCGCGAGTTTGGCGGCCAGGACGCCGTTTCGCGCGCCGAGGCCGACGTGCAGCGGCTTTGTCATCGTGCCGAAATTGGCCACGATGCCGCCGGCCATCGACGCCGCGATGCCGAGCGCCATCTCGAGTCGAGCTGCGCTGAGGCCAAGCAGTTTCCCACACGCGGCGGCGGCGCCAAAGGAACCCAACGTACTCGGCGCGTGCCAGCCGTCATGGGCGCTGTCGCTGAGTGAATGAGCCAACTTTCCGGTCACTTCGAAACCGGCGACATAGGCTTCGATCAGTTGACGGCCATTGACGCCGAGGGACTCTGCCAGAGCGAAGACCGCGGGAATGATCGGCGCCGTGGGTTGTCCCATAATCGTGAAGCTGTGGTCGAAATCGAGCGCGTGCGCCGCGGTACCATTAGCGAGAGCCGCGTTTAGCGCCGAAGTCTTGAATCCTTGACCGATTACGGTGGTCTCCTCCTTGGCGTTTTCTTGGCGCGCAATCTGCGCGCAGATTTTTGCGTCCTCTTCTTGGCTGCCGGCGAGCGCGACGCCGAGGCAATCGCGCACGGCGATCTTGGCGGTTTGCACGGCTGCGGGCGGGATGCTTTGGTATTTCAACTCCGAAACAAATCGAGCGATTCTTGCAGTGACGTCCATAAATCCTCCATGAAAGTTTCTTCGTAGCTTTTTGCTTTGAGTCTCTTCTAGCAAAGCTGCGCGTCTCTGACCAGGCAAAAAAATCCGGCATCGGCGCTGCAGCACACAGCACGAGCGGCGGCGACGGCCCCCTCTTTCATCCTCCGCCGCCAGATGCGAGGGAGGAAACAGGTGGGGATGTCCCAAGTCTCGTGGACACGGCGCGCGAACCGATCGGCTGGGACTCCTAGAAGTAGCGGGGCGGAATCCAAGCGCGCGTCGACGCGACCAGGTTTTCGTGCTACGCGTTAGAGATTAACTCCATGGAAAGTGTGGAATTGCAGAGCGCGGAGCAGCCGCGCGCGAGTGTCGCGCGCAACGCCGGGATCATCAGTCTCGCCATAATGGCGAGCCGCGTTCTGGGCCTGGTGCGCGATCAGGTATTTGCCGCGCTCTTTGGCGCCGGCCTTCAATACGACGCCTTCATCACCGCGTTTCGCATTCCGAATCTATTGCGCGATCTCTTTGCCGAAGGCGCGCTTTCCGCCGCCTTTGTCACGACATTTACTCAGACTCTGCAAAGCAAAGGTAAAGAAGCGGCAATACTGCTGTGGAATCGCGTCGCCACGTTGATCATTTTATTTATCCTCGCCCTTTCAATCCTAGCGTGGATATACACGCCGGCTATCGTTAGGCTGCTCGCTCCCGGTTTTTTCGACGTCGCCGGCAAAGCCGATCTCACCATCAGTCTGACCCGCATCATGATTCCTTTTTTGTTGCTCATCGCGCTCGCGGCTCAGGCCATGGGCATGTTGAACTCGTTTAACGTTTTCGGCATTCCCGCGCTTGCTTCGGCGTTTTTCAACCTCGGCTCGATCATCGGCGGGCTGCTACTTGGATTCTGGCTCGGTCCAGCCCTCGGCCTCAGCCCCATCGCCGGCATGGCATACGGCACGTTGGTCGGCGGCTTTTTACAATTCGCCGTTCAGTGGCCGAGTCTGCGGCGACACGGCGTCAGCTATCATCCCATGATCAGTTTGAGGGATCCTGGCGTGCATCAAATTATCCGTCTCATGGGACCCGCTATCATCGGCACTGCCGCCGTGCAAATCAATGTTTTTGTCAATACGAACTTCGCTTCGGCGATCATCGACCCAGCAACCGGCGCCGTTACCAACGGACCCGTGTCATGGCTAAGTTATGCGTTTCGTTTTATGCAATTCCCCATTGGCGTCTTCGGCGTCGCCATCGCTACCGCAACGTTGCCTCCATTGTCACGAAGCACGGCGAATCCGAACTATACCGAGTTTCGTCAGACTTTGGCGCACTCGTTGGCACTGGTTTTTCTCTTGTGTATTCCGTCCGCAGTCGGACTGGCGGTGTTAGGCCGGCCGATCGTAGCGCTCGTGTTCCAACATGGGAAGTTTACTGGTTTCGACACAGTGCAGACGGCGAATGCTTTGGCCGCTTACTCCATCGGTCTCGCCGGCTACGCCGCCATCAAAGTCCTATCGCCCGCCTTCTATGCGCTCAACGACGCGCGCACGCCGATGTTGATCAGTCTCGGCTCCATCGCGGTCAACTATGTGATGAATTCTTTGCTCGTCGGCCCGTTCGGCCACGTGGGATTGGCCTTTTCGACGTCGACGGTGGCGCTGGTGAATTTCCTGCTGCTGGCGCTTTTGATGCGTCACAAATTGACGCGGCTCGGCGGCCGCCGGCTCGGCTCAACGATACTGCGAATTCTCGCAGCGTCGGCGGCAATGGCCGTGGCCGCTTGGCTGGTCAATGACATCGCGGGAGCCTTGCCACTACGCGGGCTCGCGCTCAATTTCGTACGAGTCACCGTGGCGATCTCGGTCGCCGCTGGAACTTTCTATCTCTGCTGCCGCCTGCTCAGGATAGAAGAAGCGGCAGAGGCCGTTGATGTCATTGTCGGACGATTCTCGCGCGTTCTTCGGCGCCAGTAGGCGGCGTCCAAACGATTTGCAAACTTCCAACAAAGTAGGGTTATTATAGATTTAATCTTCGAAGGTGATTGGAATGACTCGGTCGGTGGCTTCTTTGCCTGTTCGTCGATTCTGGCTCCGCTGCACTTTAGCCGCGACCTTATCGGTCTCGTGGGTTGCAGCGTCCCTTGCCCAGGAGCTCAGCAAGCTTCCCTATGTGCCGACGCCGCAAATCGTCGTCGATGAAATGCTCAAGCTGGCCAACGTGACGGCCAAGGATTTTGTCATTGATCTTGGCTCGGGCGACGGCCGGATGATCATCACCGCGGCGCGAAACTTCAAAGCCAACGGCTTGGGTGTCGATATCGACGCCAAGCTAGTGCAGTTGTCCAACAAACAGGCCAAAGCCGATGGTGTCGATGAACGGGTGAAATTCATCGAACAGGACATGTTCGCAACCGACATCAGCAAAGCAACCGTCGTAACGCTCTATGTTTTGCCGGATTTCATGGAAAAGCTGCGGCCTAAACTGTTGGCGGAATTGAAACCCGGTTCGCGCATCGTGGCGCACGATTATTACATGAGCGACTGGTATCCCGACCGCCAGCTTTCGCTCACCGTACCGGAAAAAGTCAAAGCCAATGGAACGGATAAAGCCTATCTTTACCTATGGGTCGTTCCGGCCGTGGTCGCGGGCCGGTGGCGGATGGAATTCGATGTGGGCGGAAACAATCAACAGCCGATTGGTCTGATCATCAATCAACAATTTCAAATATTGAATGCGTCGGCGGAAAACGTTCTCGGCCCCACCAAAGTCGAAAACCCCATACTCAAGGGAGATGAGATCAGCTTCAATCTAGCCGTCGGCGCAAATCGATACCAGTTCACCGGCAAGGTCAGCGACGGGAAGATGGAAGGAATCGCAGTTTCCTCCCCAGGCAGCAAGCCTATTACATGGCGCGCCGGCAAATTGCAGTCGGAGAACAACTGAGTTTGACTTCAAGGCGAGGGTTTCATAGGGAAAGAAAAAGTTTGAGCAAAAGACAAGTGTGTTAGGCAAATTGCCTACTCATGAGCTAGAGAAATTTCGAGCGAAAGCGAGGACAAAACATATGAGCACAGCCGCATCCGCATATACGCCTGAAACCGTATTGGCCGGAGAGAAAATCATCTCGGCGGATTCGCATATCATGGAGCCGGAGGACTTGTGGGTGAACAATCTCACGCCGTCTCTCAAGCCCAAATATCCCAACTTTCCTAAACGCAACTCTCCCGGCGAGCGTGACGGCGGCTGGGACCCCAAGGCACGCATCAGCGAGATGGAAGTCGATGGAGTTTCCGCCGAAGTGCTCTATCCGACGCTTGGGCTTCGGTTGTTCGCTTTGGAAAGCGTCGAGCTCCAGGAAGCCTGTTTCCAGATCGCCAACGATTGGATGATCAATTACTGCAAAGTGACGCCGGGACGCTTGATCGGCATTCCGATGATCTCGCTTTACAACATCAACAACGCCATCAAGGAGCTCGAACGCTGTAAGAAGGCGGGGCTCATCGGCAGCTTGATCTGGCAGGTGCCGCCCGAACATCTGCCGTTTACTAGCAACTACTACGATCCCTTCTGGGAAGCTTCAGCGGAAATGAATATGCCAGTGAACCTGCACATCTTGACCGGCTTCAATTACAGCCGCTTCGAGCGCAAAGGACTCGACACTTACAAAACCGCGGTGAACGATAAGGTCAATGACGCGGCGAATACGTTATTCGATCTCGTTTTTACCGGCGTGCTGGCGCGCTTTCCGAAATTGAAATTGGTCTACGTCGAGAACGAAGTCGCCTGGCTGCCTTTCTACATGCATGAATGGGACAAGTACTACGTGCGCTTCAAAAACAAAGTGCCGCTGCCGTTCATGAAGAAGCTCCCCGGCGAATATTGCGCGGAACAGGTTTACGCGACCTTTTTCAGCGATCCCTGCGGCGGCCAATT
>DASPXM010000135.1:0-29629 GCA_035637295.1 Verrucomicrobiia bacterium | reverse complement strand
CAGCGCGGCACTCTATTTCCACTTCGGCATCGGTCCCTGGGCGGGTTTGTGGCTATCCATCGTTTTCTGCGGCCTAGTCGGCGCCTTTGTTGGCGCGCTCGCTTTTCGCTACGGCATCTCCGGTGTCTACTTTACGCTGCTGACAATTGCCTTCGCCGAGTTCACGCGCATCGGCTTTGATCATTGGGATTGGCTGGGCGGTTCCGGCGGCCTGTTTCTCAAAGTGACCCAGCGCGACCAGATCGATCTGCTCAACCTGCGCGGCACGCCGGCCATGTTCTATTACGTAATACTTGCGCTCGCGGCAACGGCGCTGGCTCTGAGCGCTTGGCTCTTGCGCAGCCGCGCCGGCTACTATTGGCAGGCCATCCGTGAAAATGAAGAAGCTGCGCAGGCCCTTGGCATCAATACTTTTCGCTGCAAGATGCTTGCGGTGGTGACAAGCGCCGCAATGACGTCGCTGGCGGGCGTGTTCTCGGCCTTCTATTACAACAATCTTTTTCCGGAGCAGATTTTCAGTATCAACCGTTCCATCGAAACCATCCTTGGTCCGATTATCGGCGGGATCGGCACGCTCATCGGCCCGATTCTCGGCGCGGCACTTTTGACGCTGCTCGCCGATGGCGTCACGGAGCTCGTCGCTGCCCTCGGTTGGGAAGTCGCTGGCGTGAAACAATTGATCTACGGTGTGATTCTGTGCGCAGTTGTGACGTTATTGCCCCACGGCGTCTGGCCCACCCTCGCGCGTAAACTGAAAGTGTCGCGATGAGCGTGCTGCTGGAAGTTCAAGGCGTCAGCAAATCATTCCGCGGGCTGCGCGCCGTCGCAAACGTCTCGTTCACCGTTGACGCCAATGCCGTCTGCGCGCTGATTGGCCCCAACGGCGCCGGCAAAACGACAATTTTCAACGTCATAGCCGGCGTCTTTGCTCCCGACTCCGGTGAAATTCTTTTCAACACCAAAGGCATTTCCGGCATGCGTCCCTATGAGATTTGCGCTTTAGGCATCGGTCGAACTTTTCAAATTGTCAAACCTTTCACTGGGCTTTCGGTGCTCGACAACGTCATCGTCGGCGCGCTTAAGCGCAGTTCCGGAATACACGACGCGCGCAAATATGCCGCGATGATTGTCGAGCAGCTCGGCCTCGGACCGAAGGGCAATTTTCCGGCGGCCTCTCTCACTTTGCCGGAGCGAAAGAAACTCGAAGTCGCTCGCGCCCTCGCCACACGACCGCAACTGCTCCTTCTCGATGAGGTGATGGCGGGCATGCGTCCGACCGAGTGCGAGCAACTGGTCGCGCTGCTGCGCGAGATGAACCGGCGCGACGGCATCACTCTCCTCCTGATCGAACACGTCATGCGCGCGGTCATGGCGCTCGCGGACAAGGTCATCGTGTTGCGTCACGGCGAAGTCATCGCGCAAGGCTCCCCAGAGAAAGTCGTCCGCGACCCGGCGGTGCTTGAATGCTATCTGGGCGAGGATTCCGAGATATGAGCGCACTGCTGGAAGTCAAAGACCTCGACCTTTTTTACGGCGATGCGCAGGCGCTCGCTGGCGTTTCGCTGGAAATCCCGAAAAGCGGGATCGTCAGCATCGTCGGCGCCAACGGTGCAGGCAAATCCTCGCTCATCCACGCAATCGCCGGTATCGAACGGATTCGGAGCGGCAAAATTGTATTCACAGGCCGCGACATCACCGGACTCGACGCGCATGAAATCTGTGATTTGGGCATCGGCCAAGTTGCCGAGGGCCGTCAGCTCTTCCCTACTCTGACCGCCATTGAAAACCTCGAGATGGGCGCTATGGTGCCGCGCGCCCGGGCGAGGATGAAACAAACGCTCGATGAGGTATTCGCGCTTTTTCCCCGCCTCAGCGAACGCAAAAAACAACTCGCCGGAACTCTCTCCGGGGGTGAACAGCAGATGCTCGCTATTGGCCGCTGTTTGATGAGTTGTCCCGAGCTCGTTATGTTCGACGAACCTTCTTTAGGGCTCGCGCCGAAGATGGTGCAGCAGCTGCTCCATGCCATTCACGTGCTCAACCATAAAGGCCTGACGATTTTATTGGTCGAACAAAACGTTGCCGTCTCGCTCAAGCTCTCCCAATATGCTTATGTGCTGGAGAACGGCCGGATCGTGATGTCGGGATCTGGCTCAGAACTTCTCCAAGATGACCGAGTGCGGCAGGCGTATTTGGGGCTGTAATCTGTTCAAGGTTCAATGTTCAAAGTTCAAGGTTGGGGCGGAGGTCTTTGAACGGCTCCAGGCGCGGAGCGCTAGGTCTTGCGGCTTGATCATTTCCCGGATAACAAAAGGCTTTAGCCAATCATCAAGCGAGCGTGGTTTTCCAAGGAGGGCATCTGCATGGCCGATACAGACATCAAAAAATCCACTCAGCGCTGGCAATCGGATGTCATCGTCGATCTGATCAAGCAATACGAGTTTCCCTACATCGCGCTCAATCCTGGCGCCAGCTACCGTGGCCTGCACGATTCGCTGGTCAACTACGGCGAGAACCAGCCGCCAATGCTGCTGTGCAATCACGAAAAGATCGCAGTGCAGATCGCCCACGGTTACGCCAAGGCGAGCGGCAAGCCAATGATGGCCATCGTCCACAACGTCGTCGGACTGCTTCATGCGCCGATGGGGATTTACTACGCCTACATCGACCGCTGCCCGGTCTTTATCGTTGGCGCGACCGGTCCGATGGACGAAAAGCTCCGCCGCCCGTTCATCGACTGGATTCATACCGCCTTCGCCCAAGGCGATGTCGTCCGCGGTTTTACGAAGTGGGACTACCAGCCCGGCAGCATTCACGGCGTGCCGGATTCGTTTGCGCGCGCCTACTCGATCATGATGAGCGAGCCGCAGGGCCCGGTTTACATGGTTTATGATTCGGCGATGCAGGAAAGGCCGCTCAAAGAGGAGATGGCGCTGCCGAATTACACGGTCAAGGTTCCCTCACGCATCGCGCCTGAGCCGGCGGTCGTCGAACAAGCCGCCGACATGCTCGTCGCTGCAAATAATCCATTGCTGCTGACGGAATACGCCGCGCGCATGCCGATCGGTTTTGAACCGACAGTGGAGCTCGCCGAGACTCTCGGCGCATCGGTTTACGACATCAACAAGCGTCTCGGCTTCCCCAATCGCCACCCGCTGAGCGTGAGTTTTCACAGCGACGCCTTCAAAGGCGTGGATCTCGTCGCCGCCCTCGACGTGGTCGACTGGACGCGCGGCTCGCATAAGCTCAACACGCAGACACGCGAGATTTCGGTGGTGACCGCGCCGGACTGCAAGTGGATCGACGTCGGCTTCGCCGACATCGAGATCAGCAAGTGGGCGACCGACTACAACAAGCACCACAATTGGGATCTCCGCGTGCTCGGCGATAGCGCGCTGTCACTGCCGGCGTTGACCGCGGCCTGCCGCAGGCGCATCGATGGAAATAAGACGACGGCGTCGCGCATCGAGGAGCGCAAAAAAGCTATCGGCGAACGACACGCGCGTCAGTGGCAAAAGTGGCAGGAACAAGTGAAGGAGCAATGGAACGAGCGGCCGATGACCGAAGCGCGGCTCGCGCACGAGGTCTGGCAAATCATCAAGGACGAAGATTGGGTACTCACCGCCAACACGCTCAAGGAATGGGTCCACAAAGTTTGGGATTTCGACAAACCCTACCGTCACGTCGGGCGCGAGCTCGGCACCGGCACGCAGATCGGCATTGCGATCGGCGTCGCCCTCGCGCACAAAGGGACGGGCCGGCTCGTCGTCGACCTTCAGCCGGACGGCGATCTGATGTTCGATCTCGGCGCGCTCTGGATGCCGATCAAATATCAGATCCCGATGCTGATCGTGATGTACAACAATCGCGCCTACTACAACGACTGGGCGCACCAGATTCACATGGCGCATCAGCGCGGCACCGATCCCGCTCGTGCTTATATTGGCATGGATCTCGAAGGCCCGCCGCCCGACTTCGCACATATTGCCAAAGGCATCGGCTGGTATGCCGAGGGACCGATCGAAGACCCGGCGGAAATCGGCCCGGCAGTAAGCCGCGCTGTCGCGCAAGTAAAAGCCGGCAAACCTGCACTTGTGGACGCCATCGTCTGGCGTCGCGGCGAAAACGCTTAGGAAAAAATTTAGCCACAGAGAGCACAAAGAACACAAAGAAAGAAATGTTATAGCCGCAAAGAACGTAAAGGTCGCAAAACCGGGCGGGCTCGAAACCCGTCCGATATATTATTTCCGTACTTTGCATTACTATACTTGAAGGTTTGCGCGGTTTGCGCAAATTCTCCCAACGGCGGTAGCTCATGAAAACGAGGATTTACTCGCGCCAAGTTGCCAAGACGCCAAGTTCGGAATCCTTTTTTTACCTTTGCGCCTTTGCGTCTTTGCGCGAGATATTCCAACTTTCGGTTGCGGCTCCGCCGCGTTAGGTTCTTTGCGGTTAAAATCTTAAGGAGGAAAATTTCATGGCAAAGCCAGCACCAAAAGCAGAGACCATAAAAAAATCGGACAAACGGTGGCAGTCCGACGTTATCGTCGACATGATCAAGCGCTACGATTTCGAGTACATCGCTCTCAATCCGGGCGCGAGCTATCGCGGCCTGCACGATTCGCTGGTCAATTACGGCGAGAATAACCCGCCGATGCTGCTCTGCCAGCACGAAAAGATCGCCGTGCAAATCGCCCACGGCTACGCCCGCGTCAAGGGTAAGCCGATGATCTCCATTGTGCATAACTTGGTCGGCTTGCTGCACGCGCCAATGGGCATTTACTACGCCTATCTCGATCGCGCGCCGGTCTTTATCATCGGCGCTACGGGTCCGATGGCCGAGCCCAAGCGCCGTCCGTTTATTGACTGGATCCACACTGCCAACGGTCAAGGCGAAGTGGTCCGCAATTTCGTCAAGTGGGATTACCAGCCGACGACGGTCGAGGGCGTCCCTGGCGCGTTCGCGCGTGCTTACTCAGTGATGATGAGCGCCCGCCAGGGACCGGTCTATATGGTTTACGATGCCGGCTTGCAGGAAGCGCAGTTGGAACATGATGTCGAGATGCCACCCCCTGGCGCAATCGACGTTCCGACAGCTCCGTCAGCGGATCCGGTCGCTTTGGAAAAAGCGGCGAACACTCTGGCCGGTGCTAATCGGGTCGCGATCATCGCCGACTTCGCGGCGCGCCCGCCACATGGCTGGAATCACATCGTCGAGCTGGCTGAAACCCTGGGCGCTTCGGTGTGGGACGTCGGCTCCCGGCTTAATTTTCCGAGTGATCATCCGCTCAACCTCACCATGGACCCTGACGGCTGCTACAAAGACGTCGACGTCGTGCTCACCCTCGACATCGCCGATTTCGAGAAACCGACCCACGTGCGCGACATCGCCACGCGCACTGTCGTCAGCAAAGTTTCTGCGAACGCAACCTGGATCGATATCGGCTTTACCGACATCGAGATTAGCAAATGGTCGATGGACTATGCTCGGCCGTTCTACGCGCAACAGCGCATGACGGCCGACCCCGTTACGACGACGCCGTTGCTGACGAAACTATTGAAGGAGAGAATTGCCAAGACTGCAGGACTCGCCGAGAAGATTGCCAAGCGCAAAGGAGAGATCGGCAAACGCCATGCGGAAAACCGCGCAAAGTGGAACAAGCAGGCCCAGGAGCAGTGGGACTCTAAGCCAATGACCGTGCCGCGCCTCGCGCTCGAAGTATGGGATGCGATCAAAGGCGAAGACTGGGTCCTCACCACAGGAGACTTGGGCAGCTGGGGCAAGAAGCTTTGGAACTTCGACCGGCCCTATTGCCACGCCGGACGCGAGCTTGGCACCGGCACGCAGATCGGATTGTCACTTGGCGCGGCGCTTGCCAACAAAGGAACGGGCCGGCTCGTCGTCGATTTGCAGCCCGACGGCGATCTCATGTTCGACGCCGGCGCGCTCTGGATCGCAGCCAAATACCAGATCCCGATGCTTGTCGTGATGTTCAACAATCGAGCGTACTACAATGACTGGAACCATCAGCTCGTGCTCGCCAGAACCCGCGGCACCGACCCCAACCGCGCGCATATCGGCATGGATCTCTACGGTCCGGATCCGGATTTCGCGGGTCTAGCGAAATCGATGGGCTGGTATAGCGAAGGCCCGTTCGAAAACGCCGACGATCTCAAAGGCGCGCTCAAACGCGCCATCGAGCAAGTCAAACAGGGTAAGCCCGCCCTCATCGACGCCGTCTGCGACCGCAGAAACCACGGGTAATTTCCTAAGTCCTTCCCCGCGCCGTAATTCAGCGCGGGGAAGTTTTATCAAGACTTCGAAACCGGCCAACTTAAACTGCGCAATCCTGACGCCGTGCCCGAGGATCGAGCGACTTCACCGCATCTGAAAGATTTCTTTCCAGAGTTTCTCATACTTTGGAAATTCCTTAATGTCATCGATCGTGAGGATGTAAGGTGCCGCGGGCCGGACCTTCTCAAGCGGCTCCACGTTCGGATGCGCCGACGTTTCTCCCCCCTGAGCCCAGGCTCGCTGGCCTTCTTCGCTAATCGCCCAACGCGCCCAAAGCAAGCCCGCGTTCGGGTGTGGCGCTCCTCGAAGGACGGACACCGCGCCACCGATTTCACCGACGCCCTCGGTCAGCAGCGACTGTATCGGCGCGCCTTTTTTCATGCGCGGCGGAAAATGGTGCGAATAGCAGGTGAAGCAGACGGGACGTTGACCCGCTACCAGGAACTCCACCAGCTGGGAATGTCCCTTGTGAAACTCGACCTGGGTAGCGGCAATTCTCTTGAATAATTCGACTGCCTTCTCATCACTGTTGTATTTGCGCTTGGCGAATCCGATCAGCATTTGAAAATCGCGCGCCTCGCCCATCAGGGTGTCTTTCCATTTCGGAGTGGCAAGGTCCTCGAAACTTTTAGGCTCGTCCCCTTTTTTCACCAGATTGGTATTCCATCCAGCGATATAAAATTGCGTATCGGTGGCTACCCAGAATTCGCTCTTCATGTTTGCCGGAAAGACCGCCGCTTCCGGCAAAGCCAATGGCGCAAGTAATTTTTGGTCGGTGATCTGCGCCATGTAAGCCAGCGATCCGCCGAATACATCCGCGAGCACCCGGCCGCCGCGCGCTTCCGCAAGTACACGCGCCAGCAGTTGATCCGGAGTCGCATCGATGTGGTTCACCGTCACGCCGGGAAATCTCTTCATGAATGCCGGCGGAATCACTTCTATGGCCCGATTAGAAAGAGGAGCGTACACCGTGATCTGTCCGCCTTCTTTCTTCGCCTTCTCGTAAAGCTGATCGACAGATTCGATTGCCGGAGCGCTGGCTGCGAAAACCGAGGACTCGTAGATGCAAGCAAAAATATAGAAAAACGTTGCCAATCCGATGCCATTCGATCGAGCCTTACGGGTCATGTGACGTCCTCCTTTTTCGCTCCTCTCCCTTACGATGAAGCTCATCTTCAGCGTCGCGTGTACTCTTGCTCGTTTTCCCGCGAAGCATTACCCAGTCAGGCAGTGTTTCGGCGCTTAGGCTGAGGCTCCTTTGTTGCTCACATACTGTTTTAATGACGGGCGCGCAAGCGCAATCGAGGGGTTACCATTGCCTCGCTGGGTATTCGACCCCGATGGTGTATTGTCGCAATGAACGCAACTGATACTTTTACTGCTGCGTTAGAGCAGAAAGTGTCCAGCTCAATTTGAGCTGTTCGACACGTGAAGTAATTGCAGCGTTTGTTTACGAGTAGCGGATATCGTCCTTAGCGTGTTCGGCGTACAAGTAGTCCCTGAATTCCCTCCGCTCAGGTAGTAGTAATCTCCCTGACACTTGATCGGCTGGGACTGAATGTCCCGCTTGAGCCGGTAGGCGAGGACGATGAGCGCCGTTTCTGGAAAATCCGGCGCGGCATACAGCGCTGCCGTCGCAGGAATTTTGGGGATGGCCTCCTCGACAAATTCCTCCTGATCGTTGCTGTCCTCCTTCACCGTGCGACTGATGGGTATCGCAGCCCCTAATGAAAAGTCGATCACGGCGATGACCACCGCGGCTGCGGCCCAACCTTGAATCCATATTCGCGGACTTCCCGGAGCCTTTTGTCGAGCATCCAAAAATGCCGCGCATTCACGCGCAGCGAGCAACGCTACCGCCGGATAAATCGGCAGCAGATATACGGCGCGTTGTCCGGCGGCGAATAAGAAAAACGCAAATATAGTCAACCACCAAGCGTGAAGAAAACGACCGAAGGAATCTTGTCGTTGCCCGCGAATCCACCGAACCGACGTGGATATCAGGACAAGGCTCCACGGAAACAGTTGGGTCATGAGCCAGATGGCTTGCGAGAAAGCATTTTTATGCGTGTGAAACGCCGCTGCGCCGAAGTATCGATCGATATTTTCATAGATGATCTGTTTGTGCCAAAAATCGACGCCGCCGCGCTGGTAGGCGGTCAGATACCAGCCAAAATCAATCGTGACCACCATCACGACCCAAGGCCATGAGAAAAATCTAAACAGCGTCGAAAGATCTCGCTCGAACACGAGAAAACAAAAAATCACCATTCCAGGGAGAGCTGCGCCGGCGGGCCCTTTCGCGAGGACTGCCAAAGCGATGGACAAATATGCTGCCGCGCGCGCAAGCTCGCGGCCTGAGCGATACCAGAAATACCATCCTGCCAGTGCCGCGCCGATCAACGCCGCAAAAAGCATATCGACGCGCGCCTCCGTTCCGGAATCCCAGAATTCGAACGTGGACGCGAGAATGGCTACCGCCAACAAACCGGTTTTCCGATTGGTACCGAACGCGCCCACAGCGTAAGTGACCCAGACTAGAAGCGCTGCGCCGACAACCGAGGGCAACCTGACGGTAAAATCGGAAAGCCCCAGTGGCGACGCAAACGACGCAGCCATCCAATGATAGAGTATCGGCTTGGACGGTAACTCGCCGTTGCGGAGCGGCAAGGCCCAGCGATGATTTTTCACGATATCCTGGATGACCAGCGCTTCGCGTGCCTCCCCATGACGCCAGATATGCGGTGAAAAGTAGGTGGCGACTATCAAGAGAACGATGATGATGAAAAAAACGCCGGCCTTGATGCGATTGAACTTCGGCGCTTCAATGGAGTTTTCCGCCACATGAAGATGGTGAATGACTGAAATCACTTAAACCTTTCCTACGACCGCTCCTGCCTGTGATTCGATAAGACTACTGCCTAAATTTATCGTTGACAACGGCAGCACAGCTCAACGCGACAAGGCGATCAAGGGTCACCGTCACTTCGTGTGGCTCGAATGACGCAATCGCGATTGTAATGGGAGCCCCGGCGCCGCTATAACTTCACAACAGTTGGACCAAGCTCCAAAACGCGACCCTCAACACTGAAACTCTTTGGGAGGAATCATGCCGAAGCCATCGGTTCGAAAAGGTACGCCAAGTGTCCAATTAGCCAAGGAAGAGTTTTCCAAGCGTGCCCGAGAACGGTTCTATGATCCAAGTTTCGCCACAGTCACGCCGGAGCTAGAAAAAATTATCGACGTGGCGTGGAAAAACTATACTGAATATCATAAAAGTCCGCGCACGCGCCCGGCCGGCCCCGGGTTTAGCGACCCTGCGTTTTCGCTCCCGAGCGAATGGCTCGAGACTCGTCAAGCCATCGCCCAAGCGGGAAAACGTCACAAGCTCGCCAAGTCGAAATCACGCATTCTGCTCATCAACGGCTCCACTCGCAGCGACCAAACCTGTCCCGGAGAAATGTCGAAAACCTTTCGTCTCACAAAAGTCGCTGAAAAAATCATCGTCGCTGCGAAAGGATTCGAAGTCGACCTGCTGGATCTCAGTAGGCTCGCATCGGAGTACGGGCGGGTCATCTATCCGTGCAAAGCGTGTGTATCCACGGCCATGCCGCTGTGTCACTGGCCTTGCTCGTGCTATCCAAACCATGCCATGGGGCAGGTCAACGACTGGATGGCGGAAATCTACCCGCGCTGGATGGCGGCGCATGGAGTGATGATCCTGTGTCCAGTTCACTGGTATCAGGCGCCGAGTTCACTGAAACTCATGATCGATCGGCTGGTCTGCGCAGATGGGGGCAACCCCGACCCGACTCTGACCGGCGGTAAAAATCCCCAACGTGCAAAGGAAGTGGAGCTCAAAGGATGGCACTACCCGCGCCATCTCGCCGGGCGCGTATTCTCCGTCGTCGTACACGGAGACGCTGCCGGCGTGGAAACACTCAGACGTAGTCTCACGGATTGGTTGACAGACATGGGATTGATCGCTGCAGGTCGTGCAGCTTTGGTTGATGGCTATGTGGGTTACTACAAACCGTACGCCAATAGCCACGACGATCTGGATGGCGACAAGAAGTTTCAGGAAGAGGTACGTAACGCCGCCCGGGCCTTAGTAAACGCCGTGCGGCTTCTGCGCCGCGGAGAACTCAAGCAGCCTGACAAGTCGTTACGCGAGCCGCGTCCGAAATAACGCTCTCGCCGCCTACGGCGATCACGGAAAAACCAAATTCGTCCGACAATAGACTTCATACTTGTCCAAAATCTCCCCTGCCCCTCTTTTTCAAAGAGGGGAAATATTCTCCGTTGGGCAAATTCAAAATGCTGGCGTATCCGTTGTGGAAGTTTGCGCGCTGCTAAAGACAAAGAGCGCAACCAGAGGTGGCGCAACTTTTTTGCGGCTCGCTACTCTAGTCCTTTGTTGGCCGATAGTGAATAATATTGACAAACCGGAACGCTGGGGTATCGTCGGGTTGCTCGCGATTTTGGCAAGACTTAGTTCATAGCCCGCGACTGAAATATTGGACTCGGCACCCGTGTTTCAATCCAAATCGCAATTGAAGAACGAGATTTTCCTTACGCAAAGCTGCTTGCGACAACGAGTGGAGAACTAAACTAAACATGAGCCCACGCTTGCGCACTTTGGCGACGATTTTGGCGCTCGCGGGTGGTTATTTCTGCGCTGGCAAGCTGGGACTTTCTTGGGCCTATGTACACGCGAGCGCCTCTGCGGTTTGGCCCCCGACTGGCATCGCGTTGGCCGCTCTTCTCCTCTGGGGCTGGAGACTCTGGCCCGGAATTTTTCTCGGTGCATTTCTGGTAAACATCACCACGCAAGGGTCGCTGGCAACCACGCTCGGCATTGCCACCGGTAATACGCTGGAAGCACTGTTGGCAGCTTGGGGAATCAACCGCTTTGCCAATGGCGCAAGAGCCTTTGAGAGAGCCAGGAACACTTTTAAATTTGTTCTGATCGCTGCTGTTCTTAGCACTATCGTGAGCGCGACCTTCGGCGTCACCAGCTTGACCCTAACCGGTTTCGCTGAGTGGAATCGGTATCCCGCCATTTGGCTCACCTGGTGGTTGGGAGACGCGGTCGCGGATTTGATCGTTGCTCCTTTCCTGTTGATTTTGATGACCGAGCCGTATCCCGAGTTGAAGCCTAAGCGTGTCATCGAGGCTGCAGCGCTGCTATTCTCGATGATCTTGCCGGGCTATCTGATTTTCCTACGAGGCGCTGCTTTCAGCGCCGAATACATAGTGGTTCTGCCGCTCTTGTGGGCGGCGTTCCGCTTCGGTCAACGCGGCGCCGTCACTTCTGCGTTAATTGTGGCAGTCATCGCCGTAGTGGGTACGCTCCATGGTGTCGGGCCCTTTGTCCATCCAGATCCCAATGCGTCTCTACTGCATCTCCAGGCTTTCATGGGGACCATTGCGATTGCCGCTTTGGTGCTCGCCTCTGTGGTTTCTGAGGCTAAGCGGGCCGAGCGGCGTCTTCAAGTTCAAGATGCGATAAGCCGTATCCTGGCTGAGTCGCCTTCCCTCAGAGAGGCTGCTCCTCGAATCATCCAGGTTTTGTGCGAACGGGCCGGATGGGATTGGGGCGCCATATGGAACGTCGAACGACCTGCCAATGAATTGCGCTGCGTTGAAGCGTGGCACATGCCCTCCATACAGGTGCCAGAGTTTGCAGCCGACACGAAAAAGCGACGCTTTACTCCGGGGACAGGTTTGCCTGGCCGAGTTTGGAGCGCTGGCAAACCAGCCTGGATCCCCGATGTGACCACTGACAGCAATTTTCCACGAGCGCCAGCAGCCATTAAAGATGGCCTGCATGGCGCCTTTGGCTTCCCGATCAAACTAGGGGACGAGACTCTGGGTGTCATCGAATGTATCAGCTGCGAGGTTCGCGAGCCGGACGATTATTTCCTCCAGATGGTCGGCGATATCGGTGGGCAGATCGGCCAGTTTATGGAGAGAAAGCGGGCTGAAGATGATCTCCGCGCCCAGCGCTCCCAACTGCGCGCGGTCACAGACATCACGCCGGTACTGCTGACTCAATGCAGTCGCGATCTCCGATATACTTTCGTCAATCGCGCCTATGCCGCGATGCTCGGCCTCACACCCGAGCAAATTATCGGCAGACCCATCCCGGAAATCATGGGAGCCGAGGCTTTCGAAACCGTTCGACCCCACGTGGAAATTGTTTTGCAGGGGCGGCCCGCCGAATACGAGCTAGAAATCCCGTTCCAACGAATCGGCACGCGCTTTCTCCGCGGAGTTTACATGCCCGACGAGGACGCGCAAGGCCACGTGCGAGGATGGATCGCCTCGATCATCGATATTACGGAGCGCAAGCGGGCGGAAAACCAAATAGCCACACTCAATAAACAGCTGGCTTCCGACCTGACAGCGATGACGCGATTACAGCAGCTAAGCACACGTCTGGTGCAGACCCATGACGCAGGATCGCTGATGAACGATATTCTTGATGTAGCCATCCAAATTAGCGAAGCCGACATGGGCAACGTTCAGTTATTGGAGCCCGGATCCGGCGCATTGAAGATTGTCGCGCAGCGGGGCTTCGAGAGTGATTTTTTGGAATTCTTCGGCAGTGTCCATGAGGGCGTAGCCGCCTGCGGCAAGGCGATGGAATTGGGCGAGAGGGTGATCGTTGAAGATGTCGCCACAAGCCCGATATTCGCCGGTACACCCGCTCACGAGGTCGTGCTCTCAGCCGGAGCGCGCGCCGTTCAGTCGACGCGACTGGTCAGCCGTTCGGGCCGTCTCGTCGGCGTGTTCTCGACGCATTACCGTAAGCCGCATCGCCCCACCGAACGTCAACTCACGCTGCTCGACTTGCTGGCTCGCCAGGCGGCGGATTTCATTGAGCGAAGTCAGACCGAAGATCTGCTGCTTCATAATGAGGAGCGTTTACGAGCCGCCAACGAAGAACTTGAAAAGCGGGTTCAAGAGCGCACCGCTGATCTCGAGCAGGCAAACGCCGCCTTGGTAAAAACGATTGAGGAGCAAAAAAGCCTTGAAGGGCAGCTTCGTCAAGCGCAAAAAATGGAGATCATCGGCACGCTGGCCGGTGGCATTGCCCACGACTTCAACAACATCCTCAATATTATTTGGGGTTACGCTACTTTCATCGGCAAGCAACCTTTAGTCGACCACCAGATCACCGAGAGCTTGAAAGTCATCGACGAGCAAATCAAGCGTGGCGCTTCGGTGGTGCGGCAGCTCTTAACGGTGGCGCGCAAAACGGAGACGCATTTAGCGCCCAGCGACACCAACTATCTCGTTCTGACGTTCAGCGAGTTGATCAAACAGGCGTTTCCCAAAACCATCACCGTTACATTGGATCTTGATCCCCATCTGCCACCGGTACTGGCAGATCCAAATCAAATGAGCCAAGCGCTCCTCAACATCTGCGTCAACGCTCGGGATGCTATGGCGAGGGGCGGAAATTTGACTATCAGAACGGAATTGGTCGACGAGAACAAGATGCGCGAGCGGGTCAAAGGGGACACCAGCGCATGCGTCTGCATCGCCGTCAGCGATACCGGCATCGGCATGAAAGAAGAAATACGCGCGCGGATTTTTGAGCCGTTCTTCACGACTAAAGGAATCGGTCAGGGAACCGGGTTGGGACTCGCGATTGTTTACGGCATTACCAAAGAGCACAATGGTTTTGTCGACGTTGAAAGCGAACCCGGGCGAGGCACTACGTTCCGGCTTTATTTGCCCATCTTTCAGTCACAAGAAAAATTGAACGTCGATGAGACGACGACAGGAAAAGCGTCAGATCGAGAACATGCAATTCCCCAGGGAACTGTTCTCGTGGTGGAAGACGACGAGGCCATGGTTTATCTTTTGAGAAAGCTCCTGCCCCAGTCCGGCTACCAAATACTGACGGCGACCGACGGTGCACAAGCGATTGACCTCTACCTCGACCACAAAGAAGAGATCGACGTCGTGCTCCTGGACCTTGGCTTGCCCAAGGTCACGGGGTTAGAAGTGATTCATAAGCTGAAAGAGCTCAACCCGGGCGTGAAGATCCTTGTCGCAACCGGCTATCTAGAGCCAGAATTGAAATCGGAAATCTTCCGGGCCGGTGTGAACGATTGTATTAACAAACCCTACCTGGTCCATGATGTTCTCGAAAGACTCGGCTCGCTAATTGAAAGCTCCTAGTGAGAGTTATGCGTTAAATGGAGCATGCCGACGATCTCCAGCCCGCGCTCGAGCTCGCCAATAATAAGCAAGTCATTCGCAAGCATCGGAGTAGTGGACTTCATATCCATCACTCCACTACTCCGGCACTCCAGTCTGCTTCAGCAGCCTGCTACGTATCGCGTTCGCTAGTCGGTCCCACCTCACCGGTGCACCACGGGACGAATGCTTTCATCTTGCACGTTGCCCCGTGGGCTTTCAGTTCTTTTTCAAAGATCCCGTGGATCTCGCGATCTTCGTCCTCGTACTCGATCTGCCAGCCGCCCTCTTTCATGCTTCGGTCGGCGAACTCCCCGCCACCACCGCGGCCCTTGTAGAGTCCCATGTCGCCAGGGCGTAGCGCGAGGTAGCGCGCTCGAGTCGTGCCGGAGTTGAAATGCTGGTGGTAGCAGTTGTCGCTCGGAACGGTGACCATGGAACCAAGCTGCCAGTCGCACTTGATCATGTCAGAGCGGTCGTCCTTGGTCCAAATCAACGAGTAGCCGCCGGTGCCGCTGAGCATCACCAAGTGCGCGCCGGGACCATGGCGGTGAGCTTTCTTGTAAGTTCCGATGGGAAATTCGGAGATGTGACTCTTGGTGTTGTTGTCGGCCATCTCCAGCATGGCATTGATGCCGCCGGCGCCCCGCTCCTTCCATCCGTACAACAGCATGTCCGGTGCGTTGGCAATGAAATTAGACTCCCATATCCGGCGATTGAAGAGCTTGCCCTTGCCGCTGAAATAGTCTTCCTCGCCTGAGTAGCGGCCGCTAAAAACGTGATCGCAGTTGAAGATGAAATCGCTGTCGCGAAATAGCCGCATCATGGGCGGCGCGTTGGTCACGGCGATGTAGCGGGCCGGCTCGTTGCCGCTGCCATTGAAGTTCTGGTAGCGGGCATTGAGCGGAATCGAAAAAAGACTTCCGGCTTGCCACTCAAAGCTATTCTTGCGCTTCTCGTCCTTGCCATTTCCGCCATCTTGCCAGATCGTCGTTGCACCGCGACCCGAGACCACGTAGATCGTCAGTTCATACATGTGGTGCTCCGGCTCGGATTTGCCGCCCGGCTTGATCTCGACGACGTGACAGTCGTTGGGCATGTGGCGATTGTCGATGTGAATGACCGCGCCGCTGCCACCTTTACGCTCCCACGGCCCGAGCTCGATCTTCGCCAAGCTCGGAAAGTAGTGGTTCTGGTAGACTTTCACGCCTTCTTTCTGCAACCAATCGGCGTAGGGGTCGGTCTTATTGTAATCTTTGAGGCCCTCCTTTGGGGTCTCGGCAACTTTCATGTCGGTGCCTAGCATTACCATGTCAAAATCCTCCTCTGTTAAAACGGTAGAACGAATCGCTCTTTTTTCAAATACCCGGTATGAGGCCGACTTGTCAACGAGCAGAATGAACTACCCGCAGCAAGCTCTGGCGCACCAGAAAACCTTATGAAAATCTTTCCAATGTCGTCACCCCAGAATGTTCATATCGGGGGCCGGTCAGAGTGTCGCCTGTGGTGCGCCGAATCGAACCACTGCGAAAAGCATGAAGAACTACGAATAGCTGGTGAGCGAGTAAGCTGCGGAAATTTGACCGGAAAAGATTGACGCAAGAAACTAGCCGGCAGAGACTTCATTTCACTTTTCTGATCTCTTCAATCTCCGCGCCTCTCACCCAACCGATCGCGCCGCTCTTGGTTTTAATCATATACCAAAATTCGCCGGCACCGGAGACCTTGCCGAGCGCGATCAATTCTTCTCCACTCTCCAGTTTGCTGATGGCTTCTGATTGGGCGTCTTGCTGCGCGCGCAGCAAAATCCCGGCGGTCTTCACTCGCAGCACGTTTGGCAGCGGCACAGTGGGCTCAAGACCCACGGACCCTGCCATGCTGCCACCGCCTCCCGAGCCGATCAGTTTTCGAAAAGCTTCGATGACGTCGCGAGCGGCCCAATCCCTCGGCCCCGACTTCATGCCGATCGGCTGGCCGTTACCGTCGATCAAATAAGTCACGGGAATACCGTACACGCGGTACGATGCCGCGACCCGTCCGTCGGTATCCAATGGAGTTGCGAAGTTCAGACCGTGAGTTTTCATGAACTTGTTCACTAGCGCGGCGTTTTCTCTCTGATTCACTGCGACCACAGCAAAACCCTGACCGCCGAAATTACGACTGAGCTGCTCCATCGACGGCATCTCTTCACGGCAAGGTCCGCACCAGGTCGCCCAAAAATTGAGCAACACCAGGCTGCCGCGATAGCCGCCCAAACTGGCCATACCGCCGTTCGCGTCGCGCAGATTGAAGTCGGGCGCGCGCGCCATCGCCGGCTTGCTCAGGCCGATCGATTTGAGCAATTCATCGACCGAGCTTGCACCCTTGCTCTGTTGGGCCCATAGATAACGAGGCGTCATCGTCGTTAGCCCGAACAAAACAATCACAGTTACGATTCTGCCGCTGCGTCCGAACATTTAGCCTCCTCCAAGTTCACTGAATGGATCTGCTCTTACCGAATGCGCGCTGCTCAGTTTATCACTTTTGACCGTCGCGTTGATATCGGTTACTGTCAATTTCACGAGCCATTTTCCGATGGAGTGTTGATCGACAAACTTGCATCGATCTTTGTTTCCAATCGCCGCCACGGCAACACCGATTTAAATTTTAGATGATCATGTGCCGCCGAAAACTACTGATAACGCTGATAGCGGCCCTCACGATTCTCCTCGGAGCTATCCCATCGCCGGTCGGCGGCCAGTCAGCAACTCGGGCCATCGTGCTCGCCTGGGACGGCACCGTTCCCGCATTCGTTCACGAGATGCTCCGCGAAGGGAAACTTCCTAATCTGGCGAAGCTGATCGAAGGCGGCGCAGTCGCCGACGATGTGGTCGCCGGCTTCCCGTCCAAGACTGCGCCGGGATTTGCATCTCTCCTGACCGGCGCGCCACCGCGTATCACCGGCATCAGCGGCAATCGTGTGCCGCGCGCGCCGCGCGGACAATTCACGATTCTGGAAAGCCTCGCCGGCTTCTCTGAAACGCCGCTGCGGGCCGAACCGATCTGGTCGGTGACGCAGCAGGCCGGCAAAAAAGTCATCATCTCCCACATTCCATCCTTTGGCGGGGAAAAATCCGACCAAGCCGTGCGCTTGGCCGGTTACAACGCGACCAGCGGCCGCGACGGCATCGTAACCAAACGGGCGATGCAAACCGAACCGAGTGATTCATGGGTGAATTCTCCGGCTAGTGAGGCGCCTCCGATCGAGATCAGCTTCACCATCGGCGAGTCGAAACTATTTGGCTTGCTCATCGACGATCCGGCTGATTCGCAGGCCGGCTATGATACCATCGTGATCGCTACCCGCCGCGATGCCGACGATATCAAGGTCAAACTCAAGTCGGCTCCCGCCATCCCCGGCGGTGAATTGTTTTGGAGCTATCCTGTGGCGATCAAGGCCGCGGGGAATCAAGACGCCTGGACTTATTTTCGCCTATTCGATCTCAAATCCGATGGCAGTGATTTTTTTCTGTACTACACAAGGCCCGCCCGTCAGTTTGCTCTCAAGGCCGAAGTCATCGCCGACGCAAGCGCGACGGTTCGCGCGTTCGTCGGCAACGGCGCCAGCATTCTCTATAACCAGGGCGGTTTCGGCCGCACCATTGCCAACGGCGGCAACGGTGGCGCCGAGGCGCGCTATCTCGAAACTGTGACGCTGGTGGAACACCAGCTGATGGAAACCAATCGCTGGGCGCTGGAAAATCTGCCGTGGGATTTATTTCTCGCTTACACGCCCTTTCCCGACGAAGCCGAGCACCTGTGGCGCGGTTATCTCGATCCGATGCTGGCCAACTATCGCCGGGATATCGCGGCTCGATTACGGCCGCTATTGGAACAGGTCTACCGCACGACGGACGAACATCTGGGTCTGCTGTTGGCCAAACGTCCCGCCGACTGTGTCTTCGCGCTGATTTCCGATCACGGCCTTCAGGGGATCAACAAACGCGTCGCCCTGAATCGCGTGTTGCAGGAAGGCGGGCTCTTGACGTTGGATATTCAAGGTAAGGTCGATCTGGCGAAAACCAAAGCAATCTACCCGGCAGTCAATAACGGCTACCTGCTGATCAATTCGCAAGACCGCAAGAATGGCATCGTCGCGCAAGAAGAGCGCGCGGAAGTCGTCCGCAAGACCCGGGAATTGCTCGCCTCGATCCGCGATGGCGAGCGTGAAGTGGTCAAAGCCATCTATGACGCGGAAACCGACGGGCCGGCGATGGGAATCGGCGGCGACGTCGGTGGCGACATCTACGTGGAGCTTGCCGACGGATATGATTTCGATGCGCGCATCGGCAGCGGCCCGTGGATTACCGATGCCGAGCCCTACGGAAATCACGGTGCCAACCCCCAACAGCTCTCCATGCGCACGCTCATGGTGCTCAATGGCCCCGGCATCCGCGCCGGGGAGAAGCTTGCGGACGTGCGTATCATCGACTTCGCACCGACACTTGCATGGCTTTTGCATCTGCCGCCGCCGAAGGATGCAACCGGCCGGGTCCTCTATGAAGCCTTCGTCGAACCACATTGACAGAGAAATGATCCTTCCGTAGGCTCGCTACCAACTTCGTCGATCCAAAGGAGATTAAGGTGTGACCACGAAATCAACCTGGGAACCGCCAGCCCTTGTCTCCCTTGAGCATCTTGTAGAGCTGCATCACGAAGTCACGGCTATGCTCGATGTCGCAATCAGCGTCCGCGAAGATATTTTCCGCATTCGCGCGCTGGAGATGGATTGGGATATCGGTGTGGTGATTGACGAACCGCAAGACTTAAGCAAAATCCCATCAGGACCGGACGGCAAGAAAGTCGGCGTGTTCTTGTTGCACGGCGGCGTTTCCGATTTCAAATCCGTCGAACGCGTCGCGCAGACGCTGGCGAAGAAATACGCCATTAAGGTCGCGTCGATGACATTTCCCGGCCGCTTCTATTTCTTGGATCCGAAGCGCGACTGGCCCGGTGACGTCGAGAATGACGGCGGGATGGCGCGAACGCCGCTGTGGACCAAGGAAATGAAAATTGCGCAAGATCAGTACACGATCATCCGGGACACGTCGAAGCGCGACCACTACGGGACACTGATCTCGCTTTCGGCGAAGCAAGGCACGGAATTTTTCCACCGCATGGCCGCCTGGCCGGCCGCGTTTGAAGAAGCGATGAAAGAAACCGCCCGGCGCCAGTTCCCCGATGGCGAATTCTCGATCTACATTCATGGCCACTCCACTGGTGGTCCTTTCGCGATGATGGCGTCCCAAAGAATAGCGAATATCGCCGGACTCCTTGGCTACGGCAGCTCGCCATTCGGTTACATGTACCCGCAGATCGCCAACGATGACTGGAACTTTCCTTTCAATCAGCTGCGTCTACGCACGTGGCGCGACACTGCCCGCTACATGTACGAAGGCATGAAAGACCAAAACATCGGCCTGCCGATGCTGATCGAAATGACTTTCGAACGTTGGAATACGGCCAAGAAGCGTCCCAACTTCAAAGCCGAGGATTTTGTCCACAAAAATTCAACTAAAGCTTTGGAAACCGCCGCTCGGGTTTCCGCCGAACGCCTGAGGCTATCCAACCAAGAGAGCGACGCGCTCGTGCAACAGTTTCTCGGCTACACGCGAGAACTTTCGGGCGCCGGAGTCAAACCCGTGCCGCCATTTCTCTCCATCCACGGCGCTAACGACGACACCGTGACCCTCAAACGCTGTGAAAGATCTCTGCCGCTTTTTGCCAAGCTCAACCCCCCGCCAAAGATCCGGGCCGTTTCTCTCGGCGCCGGCATCCATTCTTGGGGTTGGACGGACGAAAGACTTCCTCATGGTACCGTGCCGCCAGTCGCCAAGCTCTGGCGCGATGCAATCATGAACGGCTTTTTTCTGGCGTAGCTCGCCGGATACGCGGGATAATGGAGTGCTGGAATAATGGAATAGTGTAAACTGGCATCCACTCCAATATTCCAATATTCCATTACTCCATCACTCCAATCCTTTGGCTCTTCACATCGCTCCCCGCTCCGGCTAGTATCCAGCGGGAGGCAAGAGCATGGCCGACAAAGATCATCTGATTTTGACAGCGATCGGACCAGACCAGGTCGGGCTGGTACAAAAGATCTCTGAGTTTATTTCCCGCCACGGCTGCAACATCGAAGACAGCAAGATGGCGGTTTTTTGCGGCGAGTTCGCCGTGATTGTCTTGATCAGCGGTGACGGCGGAAAGCTCGTTCAGATCGCCCGCGATTACCGCGAGATCGAAACGGAGACCGGCCTGGCTATTTCCATCAAGACACCGTCAACGCGAAAAGCGGCGGATTCTTTTCTTCCCTACAAGCTCACCGCCTCGTGCATGGACCATCCCGGCATCGTCTACCAATTGAGCGCGGTCGTGAGCAGCATGGGCGTGAACATCGAATCGATGGAGACCAAAACCTACGCCGCGCCGGTAAGTGGTACGCCGATTTTTCAGCTCGAAGCTAATCTCTCGGTGCCGACCAAAACCAACATCCGCGCTCTGCGCGAACGCTTCGCCGAAATTCAGAAAGAGGAAAACATCGACATCGATTTAACAGCGGCGAAGAGCTGAAATCCTGCGCGACAACGGCTAACGCGCGCTTGGAACTGAACCCGGAGCCAACGATCCCGCCGTCTCCAGGTTTTTCTGCCGGCGCCCGAGCCAAAGTCCATTGATGAGCCAGGCGAGCGAAAGCGGCACGGCGACCATGGAGACGCCGGTCATCGCCAATCCGATCGATCCCAAACCCGCGAACGACCACGCGCCGACTTGATCACCGAGCCGGTAAATCACGGTGTCTATAAAACTCTTCGCCTTATACTTGTCTTCACGCCGCACCACCGTAAACAAAACTTCGCGCGTCGGTCGGGCAAAAGCGAAATTGCCCGCCCGCCGTAGCACCTGGTAGACGACCAGCACGGCAATCGTCGGCGTCAACGCGAGCGTGCCGAAGCCGACCACGCTCAGCAGCGGCAGCACCGCGAGGGTTAGCGCGACACCGAGCAACCGCAGCACTCGACCGGTCAAAAACAGCTGCGCGCCGAGAGTAAGAGCATTCACCCACAGGTCCACGCGCGCGAAGAAGGCCGTACGCGCGCCGCGGTCGGCAAAACTATGGCGGGCGATATCGGCCTGCTGAAAATAGAGAAACGTCGAGGTGATGGCAAAGAACAGAATGTAGACGCTGACATTGATCAGGTAGATCGAATTGAATGCGTGAGCGCAACCGGAGAAAATCGAGCCGCCGATCGGCGTTTCATCGCGCCCAGCCACCGGTGCGCGGTGCAAAGTGTCGGACAAGCGCGAAAGCCGGCGCACGCAGAACACGGCGATTTCCAACAACACCGCGGAGCCCAACAGCAAATACGTCGGCGGAACTGATTTTGCCAGCGAGGCGGTCACGCTGGAGCCGACGATTCCGCCGAGCGTTGCGCCCGCCGCGATGAAGCCGAAGAGCCGCTTGCCCTGTTCGGCATCGAACACGTCGACCATCAGAGCCCAGAAAACGGATACGACAAAAAGATTGAAGACCGAGGTCCAGATAAAAAACATCCGGCCGATCCAGATGTTCTGCGCCGCGCTCGCCACATGCAAGAGCAAGGCGAACAGCAATAAATTGATCAGAAAAAAACGATAGCTAACTGCGATAAATTTCGCTCGCGGCAAGCGCGCCACCAGTGCGGCGAACGGGGGATTGACGGCGATCATGCCGAGCAGCGTACCGGTAAAAAGCCATTGAAGGTTCTCCACGCCGCCCGCCACGCCCATCTCGTCGCGAATTGGCCGCAAAATGTAATAGGCAAAAAGAACCGAAAAAATATACAGCCACGACCAGCCAAGCACACGTAATTCCGGAGGCCGCACCTCGATCACATGCTTGATCACCCTATGCGTGAAGCTACCAGCGCTGGCGCCGTAACCATCCCTCGACTCACCATTCACAGCTTACCCCGCCCGCCCCTAACCCCTGACCCTTCACGCCTCACTTCAATTCCCTCATGCATTATCGATGAACTGTTCCATGCGCCGGCGCATGGCGGCATCGGGCAGCCGGCCGTGTGCCGCGCCGAGATTGTCGACGACATATTTCGCCTGGGCCATACCGGGGACCGCGCAGGTGATCGCCGGATGCGAAACAATGTACTTGAGAAAAAACTGCGCCCAAGATTGGCAGTCGAACTCGCTCGCCCATTCCGGCAATTTTTTCCCCTGCACCGCATTGAACAGCCGGCCGCGGCCGAAGGGTAAATTGATCATCACGGCTATGCCGCGATCGCCGGCCAAGGGGATAATACGCTCACCGGCGTCGCGGTTATCCAGCGCATAATCGACCTGGATGAAGTCGAGAGTTTCTTTTTTCATGGTCTGCTCGAACTCGCCGTACTGATTGTCAAACGAAGTCGTGATGCCGACGTAGCGAATGCGCCCCGCCTGCTTCATCTCGCGCAACGTCCGCAACTGGGTTTCGGTATCGCGCAGGTTGTGCACCGCGATCAGATCGAGCTTGTTAGTCCGGTATTTCTTGAATGATTCTTCAATCTGCTTGATCCCTTCTTCGCGTCCCACGTTGCGTAGGCTCACTTTAGTCGCAAGAAACAACGAGTCGCGAATCTTGAGACCTTCGACCACTTCGCCGACTACCGCTTCGGCGGTGCCGTAAGACGGCGAGCTGTCGATCACCTTGCCGCCCAGCGCTTGAAACTGGCGGATCGTGTCCCGCAGCGGCGCTTTCTCCGCCTCGGACTTGACCTCTTCGTAACGGCGCGCCGTACCGATACCGATGACAGGTATACTCTCTCCCGACGAAGGAATCTTTTTCTGAATCAGCGGCTGGGCCTGCGCCAGTAGACCGTCACGGGGCCATAGCATTGCGACGCCCAAACCAAACCCGGCCTTAATCACGGTCCGGCGATCGATATTCATAGATCATTTCCTCTAGCGAAACAGTCTCTAAGAGATAAACGCTGCGTGTCTCGGTTTCAAGCCGTCGCAGCGCAATGCCGCAGCGCGCGCCTGGATTCACCGTGTTTCGCCGCGCTCCGCGGGGTCTGGCGCGATGATCTCCCCTTGTGCTTTCACGCCCACCGGCATTACGATGCGAGCCGTAATGCGGCGCGGGTGATCGTCAAGACATCCGCCCCGCGTTGCCGATCGCCAAATAGGAAACCAGGAGTCTACGATGGAAGTTACCCGCGTGCTCTCTCGCGTTTTGTTTGCCGGAACGTTGTTGCTGACCGTGACGGTTGGAGCCAATAAACTGCCGGCGCAATCACTCGACAAAGTTCGCCTTGGCTACAGCGGCACCGGGATCAATAATTATGTGCTGGAAATGGGACGGCGCCAGGGAATCTTTCGCAAGAACGGCCTCGACCTCGAAGTCGTCTACGTTAACAGCGGCTCATTGTTGAGTCAGGCGCTGATCGCCGGCACCTTCGACCTGTCAATGTCCCAGGGTTCCGAGGCGATGATCGCGAAGTTGCGCGGCGCCGACGTGCGCATCGTGGCGGTTATCGCCAACCGCTTCAACCATGTTTACCTGACGGCGCCATCGATTACTTCGTTCAAACAGTTGAAAGGCAAAAAAGTTGCGGTCAGTCGTTTCGGCTCCGGGTCGCATTTCCAGACCAATCTAGCGCTCAAAGACGGCGGCTTGGATCCGGAAAAAGATGTCACGATTTTGCAAATCGGCAACTCCGGCGCGCGCATCACGGCGATTTTAAGCGGCGTTGTCGATGGCACCATTATGGCGGCCGACTTTGTGCCCAAAGCCAAACGGGAAGGATTCAACGTGCTCGCCGATCTTGCCGACACGAAAATCGAATATCCATTTCTCTCCCTCAATATGCTCGGTAGTTACATTGATAAAAACTTGAAGCTCGTCAAGGCGCTGATTAAGAGCATGTCCGAATCGATTCGCGCGCTGCAGACCGATTCGGCAAACGCCAAAGCCGCCATCCGTCTGGCGTTGAAAACCGACGATCCCGAGACCATCGATTATGCGCTCATGCGCAGCATCCGAGTGCTCGATCGCCGTCCGTTTCCCACTCCCGCCGGCATCAAAACCGTCCTCGATGAAATCGGCAGCGAAGTAAAAGGGAAAACCTTCAAGTTCGAAGATTTCGTCGATCTGCGGGCGCTCAGAGAATTGGAAAAGGAAGGCGCGTTCAAGCAATAGTCTAATTGGCATATGGCTGATAGCTTATAGCGTATAGATGGAACCCACATGCCATATGCCATAAGCCATAAGCCAACTGGCAACTAGGACAGCCGTGCCCGCACCAACACCAGCGGTGCGTCCCCTTCGGCACCCTTTCCTTGGCTGCTCAGCAGCGAAGTCAGGTCCGGTTTGATTTCCTGTATCCTCTTCCAGGTTCGTTCGTCCATGATGATATAGGCGTTTCCCTTGGCAGTCTCATCCGCGACTATTTGCGCCGATTGATCGAGTTTGTCGATCGCGCCGCCACGATAAAAAACCACGGGGTCGCTGTTGAATCGGCCGAAAAGATAAAGTTTGGCGTTCGGACTGAGGCGTTGATTTACTTCGATCATGAAATCTCGATAGCTTTTCTCTTGAGCAATGACCGGCATAACCACCGACCACCCGGCAATGCCGTTAAGAATTGACAGAAAAATCAACTGGTGCGCCACCGAACGCAGTTGGCCGAGCCACAGCGAGCGCGCCACGCTTAGCCACAACGCTGCTGCGAGGAGCGATAGCACAGTGAAAGACCAGCCGAAGTTTTCCAGTTGGGCTCTCACGGCGACGAGGTTGGCCCGGTCCTTGGCTTTGAGCAGACTTTCGATCGGCGCGAAAAACCAGGTCTGGTCATGGCTCCATAGCGCGCCCAGGGTGATGACCAAAAATAGTGTGCCCGTAAGCACGGCAATAATACCGATGCCCCGGTAAATCGCGAGCCTCCCCTTACCCACGCTCGTGGCTTGATAAAACCACGCGGCCAATAACAGCGACAGTGCGGGAAAGAGCGGCAGTAAATAGACGGGCCGCTTGCCCACTGAAATCGAAAAGAAGGCAAACATGACCAAAAACCAGAGCTTCAGAAAAAGCCTATCGTCGTCCGGCCGTATGGGTGCCTTAAAAACATCCCAGAGCAGAAGCGGAAGAAACAGGCTCCACGGCAGGCTCTGCGAAAATAAATAAGGAATGTAGTAATAAATCGGATGACTATGTCCGGAGCCGCCGACGAACCGGCCGAGGTTCTCCTGCAAGATCTGCCGGTTAAAGAAACCCTCGCCACCACGAGTAACGGCGATGACGTACCATCCGATCGCTAAAACAAATGCCAAGATGACGCCAGGGTGAAAGCAGAATTTCTTGAACCAATCCCACTTTCGCTGCATGATTAAAAACGACCCTGAAACCAACGCCGGTAACACCAGGCCCAAGGGTCCCTTGGCCAAAGTCCCCACACCAACCAATGCATAGAAAACGTAGAACCAAATCGGGTTCGTCAGGAAACCACGATAGAGCGAATAGAAGAGAACCAGATTCAACGTAACGAAAAAGCAAAGCGTCATGTCCACGCGCGCGCTCAACGCTTGGTCTTGATAAATCATCATCGTCGCCAGGATCGCCGCGCCAAGCAGCGCGGTTTTTGCGTCGAATATTTTTCGCCCCAGCCAGTAGATCAGCAACACGCCGAGAGTGGCGTAGAGCGCCGAGGGGAAGCGAATCGTCGCCTCGTTGAGCGAACCGGTAACCCGGGCAACCGATGCCGCTGACCAATGAAATAATGGCGGCTTGGATGGAATGTCAGTCGCCCGCTTGAGCGGCACCAACCATTCACCTCGTTGCACAATATCTTGCACCGCCAAAGCCTCTCTCGGCTCGCCCTTGTCGAAGAATGGGACCGAGCCAAGAAATGGGAAATACAGCACACCGCACAGAGCGATAAGCAAAATCACATGAAAGATTGCTGAACGACTGAATTCAAGTATCAGCTTGTGCATGGGTGATATCCATTCAACTATCCTACGGAGAGTTCCTGATGCAGTCCGATTTCTGGGCTGGCGGTTTCCCGGAGAGCACGTTAACAAAAGAAATCTCATGGATCTCCGATGAAACAAGCACTCGAATTTGGACTCCAGCGAGATTCCCGCCATCGGGCGGCGACAGAAAATACGTATTTCGGCCGGCACAGGTTATCAGTTTACTGTCGATCTGTCGTCCTAAACGGTCAGCCATCACTATGACATCGCCCTTACTACTTTGAGGCGACTGGGTGGTCCGTCCTCTGGAAATGGTGCAGCTTGGGTAGAGTCGCTGCGGCCGTCGTATTGCCCAAGGCGTATCATCGCATTAATCGCTCGAGCTGCAAGAAGCGCAATAACCAGAAACAGCGCGTCACGGCGCTTTATCGTTGCCACTTTCGCTATCGGCTCCGCTATTTTCTACCAAAACGGTATCGCCATGCTGGAAGAGAATCCTTGGCTGAGGTTCAATCAGACGCTCGAAGCGATCCACTGCCCCGCTATCCACGAATACGACAAATCTCTGTTTCGACGTTTTCCAAAGCTCGGCGAATTCCTCATGGGTATAGAGTACCTTGCCATAACCGGGAGCCGGCTCGGGGCGCTCCTTGGCAACATAATCACTGCCCAATACTCTGTTTCTATTACCGGACCAAATCACCCAGATCGGTCGCTGAATATTGAGATAGAAGGGAAGGCCGGAGGGATACCCTCCGTATAGAACGAGCTGATCCTTATCACGGATAAATAAAACGGCCTTCTCAGCCAATTGCTTGGATGAACGATTCAAAGAGACTGTCGCCAGAATTGGTTCGGCACAGAGGATAAACACGGCAAAGCCGACACATGTAGCGGCATAGAGCAAGATTTGCCGTCCCCACAGGCGCCGCCTAATGGCTACTAGAACAAGCATCAGTGCGACGACGATAGCGACAAATTGCCGGATCGAAATCCCGGTAAAAGTGGCATGAACATATCCCTGCAGACGATTGGGTAAAAACTGCGGCCATAGGGCCAAGAGAGTAACAAGGATCGACAAGAGGAAGAAAAAGACGGCCGGAAAAGACAACAGCCAGTTTGTTTTGGCCGAAGAGTCTGTGAGGGCTTCGGCAACGGTCCTACCAACGACAATCGCCAAAGGCGGAAATATCGGAAGAATGTAATGGGGCAGCTTAGATGACGATAAAGAAAAACCAACCAGCGGTAACGCTATCCACAAAATCACAAACAATCGTTCGCCGTCGAGCGAACGCTTCCATAAATTAGCGATTGTTGTCGGCAGCATCACGGTCCATGGTAAAAATCCCGCGCTCAGAACCATGACGAAATAATACCAGGATCCGCTGCGCTTGAATTGGCTGGTAGCAAAACGGGCTAGGTTTTCCTCCCAGAGAAAATGGTGCAGATACCCGGGATTGCGATACTCGACCAGAATGTACCATGGGGCCGCCGTCAGGAGAAAAAGCGGTATTCCCATAGGAAGGTTCATGTGACGGACGATCATCCACCGCTTGGTAAAAACCAGGTAGAGAACAATCACCGCTCCAGGAAGCATGACGCCAATCGGTCCCTTGACCAGCGTCGCTGCTCCCATCGCCACATACATCAGAAGGAATTGCGCTTTTCCTTGACTGCGTTCGACGCCACGCTGCCCAAGGAAAAAGCAGCAGAGCGCCAGGGTCAAAAAGAACGTCAGCAGCATGTCCAAGATCACGATGCGGGAAAGGACAAAAAACTCGAGGCTAGTCAGCAAAATCAAAGCGCTCCAGAGCGCCGCCAAGCGGCCGAACAACGAGCGTGAGAAAAAATAGGTCAGGGAAAGGCAACCAAACGCCGTCAAGGCGGACGGCAGACGGGCGGACCATTCTGAAATACCAAAAACTTTGTAGGAGAGGGCGACCCAATCAAAAAACAATATCGGTTTGTCCAGCCGCGCGATAAAGTCATAGTGGGGCGTGACCCAATCTCTGAGCAATAAGATCTCGCGAGCGATTTCTGCGTTCCTTCCCTCGTCCGACTCGATAAGCGCCGCGACTCCCAAGTTAAAGAACAAGACCCACGCGCTGAAAATAAAAATACCGATTGTCCAATACCGAGGAGAGTCAGCGGTGTTGTTCGTGTTAGAACTGGGAGCAAACCAGTTCAAGACGCGCATGACAAAAGCGCCGCGCGCGCAAAGGAAGCCGTGAAACGGCATACTCGTTTCATTATCTCTTCTCACTGGCAACCTCCCCAACGCATGGACGCATTGTTGAGGTTCTACGCTTCACCGAACAAATGCAACGGACTCGGCGTTTCAATGCGACCACGAATACGATGTTGCCCTTGCGACAAATCCGCACGAATTCGGTGAAGAATAAACTGTCATTCCGAGGGAGAAAACGCAAAACGGCCACGCCGAAGGAATATTGATTCTCAGCCTCTGGTTGCCCGCGCGCAGGAAAATCGAAACCTGTTTAGTATGAAAACGATGTGACGGTTTACAAGCTACCCGGCGTTGAAACATTTCGGTCGGCCGAACGCTTCCATGAATTCAACGAATGTCACCGTGACAACCTATGACTTCAGTGCTGCGGGATTCAGAACATGATTCGGCTTGCCGGCGGCGAAAGCGAGAATGTCATCAACGACGACAGCGTAATATTCCTCGTAGCTCTCGCGCGTCACGTATCCTAAGTGCGGCGTACAAGTGACGTTGTTCATCTTGAGCAGCGGATGGTCGGCGCCGAGCACCGGCTCTTGATCATAGACATCCACAGACGCCCTGCCCGGCCGGCCGGCTTTAAGCGCCTCTTCCAACGCACCTTTCGCAATCAGGCCCGAGCGGCTGGCATTGACGATCAAAGACGTTGGCTTCATGCACGCGAGATCGGCTGCGGTAACGATACCGCGAGTGTCTTTGTTGAGCGGCAAGTGCAGGCTCAAGATGTCCGCCTCCGCGAAAAATTCCTCGCGGCTCTTGGCGACTTCAAGTCCGGCCGCTTTGGCCCGGCCGGTCGAGCCTTCGCGACCCCAACAGACCACGCGTGCGCCGAATGCCCTGCCGACTCCGGCAACGATGCTGCCGATCTTGCCGTAGGCATAAATGCC